>JACMPC010000124.1 GCA_014377705.1 Dermatophilaceae bacterium | reverse complement strand
CCGCCGGGGTCGATCGCGCTCGCTGCCGGGCCGTATCGCGCGCCGCCAGCAGCAACCCGTGACTGATCGACATCGGTGATCCCCTTCAACGTGAGCCCACGATACTGAGTATCACCGTGGCAGACGAGACAGCATGCCGAGTATGCAGAGGTGTCAACCTGGCTGGAATGCCCTCAGACGAGGCAGCGCGGAGTGCCTCAGGCGGTGCTCCGGGAGAGCGCTCATGCGGTGCTGCGTGATCTGCTCTCAAGCAGCGCCTCGAGCACCTGCGCCACCCCGTGCTCGTCGTTGGAGGCACACACCTCGTCCACCATGGCCAGCACGTCGGGATGGGCGTTGGCCACGCCGAAGGAGCGGCCCGCCCAGGTGAGCATCGGCAGGTCGTTGGGCATGTCGCCGAAGGCGATGACGTCGGCGGAGTCGATGCCCTGGTTGGCACACCAGTCCTCCAGCGCGGCGGCCTTGGTCACACCGGCCGCACTGATCTCCGCCAGACCCGTGGCTCCCGAGTAGGAGACGACGGCCCGATCGCCGACGACGTCGTTGATCACCGCGTGGAGCAGGTCAGCGGCCATGCCACCGCAGCGTGCAAGGATCTTGCCGGGCAGCGGGTCGAGCAGCCCCTCGATCGTCACCGCGGAGGCATCTGAAGGCGTCGTGTAGTCATCGAGGTAGCCCAGCTCGCGGCTGAACCCGATCCGGGTCTCGACGGCGAACACGATGCCCGGCAACGCCTTTCGCAGGTCAAGGGCGATCCTCTCGACGACCGCGCCCTCCAGGCAGTGCTCGCGCAGGACCTGCCGGCTGCGCACGTCATAGACGAAGGCCCCGTTGGCGCACAGCGCCAGGCCGTGCCCGCCGACGACATCGGCAAGGCCATGCAGCCAGCGGGGCGGACGGGCCGCCACCATCACGACCTGGATGCCGGCATCCTCGACCGCCGCCAGGACGGCCCGCGTCCGCTGCGAACACACCCCGTCTTTGCCCAGCAGGGTGCCGTCGAGGTCGGTGGCCACCAGCCGGACGTTCCTCAGGGCAGTCACCACTTCCTCACTCACCGACGACCTCGAAACGCACCCTCCGCCGGGCGACATCGGCCTCCACGAGCCTGACGGTGACCTCCGCGCCGGCGGCGTGCTCCCCCGCCACCGGGGCCAGGATCAGGGGGTCCCGCAGCTGCACCACTCCCACGCCGCCGGTGGCGTCGACGATCATCCCGCGGAAGCTCTCGCCGACCCGGTGCCGCAGGGCTGCTGCGGTGACTGCCTGGGCACAACCCCGTTCCACGGCGTCGGCCAGGTGATCCGAGCCGGCCATGATCGGCGGAACCGCCTGCAGCCCCTGGCGAACCCAGTCCGGAACCGGGACATCCCGGCAGATGGACTCGCAGACCACCAGCCCGTAGCGGTCGACGACCCGGCGCAACGGGGCGGTCACGTGGGCATACGGAGCGGCCACCGCCTCATGCAGGATCAGCTCAGGCACGCCGTCGTCGAAGACCACGTAGCCGGCACCGGCGCCACGGAACAGCCACGCGGCTTCGTGCATCAGAGCCACGTGACGGGGTTCCGCGCGATCCAGCGAACGCAACAGCTCGCCGTACACCATCTTGGGTGGCCAGCTAACCCCCAGCACCCGGGCCTGGCGACGGAAGCGCTGGATCACCTGGCGGTCCGGCGGGGGCATGGTCCGCAGGATCCCGACCTCAGCGTGCAGCATCATCTCGGCGGCCGCGATCCCGATCATCAGGGAGATCTGGACGGTCCAGTCCTGCGCGGGCAGCAGCGGGCGCAGAACCAGGTCATAGCTGCCGCTGGCGTCCACCCTGATCTCCTGGACGAGGATCGGCAGGCTGGCGCCGCCGCGGGCCCACTCCATCGCGATCCGCCGCTCGCCGACCTCCTTGAGCAGGCTGAGCCGCGAGTCGGTGGTCCCGGCGTCGATCGCGTCCTGGACCTGGGTGAAGCCGAGGCGGTCCGTGCTGCGGATCATGGCGCGATAGACCTCGGCCGACGTGCCCTCACCATCCGGGTCGAGCTGCATGTCCCAGACGAAGGCGGGGCGCACCTGGCCGGGAAGCAGGCTGGCCGCGTCGTCGGTGAGCTGTTCGGGGTACAGCGGTGCCCAGCCATTCGGCGCGAAGATCGTCTGCGCGCGCAGAAGAGACTCCCCGTCGAGCTGCCCGCCCGGGGCGACGAAGGCGGTGACGTCCGCGATCGCACAGCGGACGCGGTAGCCGCGCCCAGCGCGCTCGATCAACAGTGCCAGCTCGGCGTCCGTGGATCCCGGCCGGCCGATGGTCAGGAAGGGCAACGAGGTCTCGTCCTGCAAGGGCAGTGCCGGATGCGCGGCCACAGCCTGTGCCTCGGTGAGAACTTCCGGCGGGAAGTCCTGCCGGACCCCGAGCTCTGCGCACACGGCGTCGAACACCCGGCCCAGCCCAACGGGGTCCATCCCCACCGTGTCCCTGCAGTCAGGCGTGTCCGTCACGAGACTGGCCCATCGCATCGACATACCCGTCACCCTAGCCAGAACCACCCAGAGTGGAACCTCGACGCCACCCCACCGGAACGTCCGAGCCACCCGACCACGGGCCCGACGTCGCCCGAGGCTGAGCCCGGGGGTCCGGATGGCCGGCACTGCTCCTCCTGGAAGTCGGCGCTGACCCGGTCCGAACTCGCCTACTCTCAATGAGTGCTGATCCTGCTTCCGCCCTCAGAGACCAAGACCGGACGGACCCGGGGCAGGGCGGCCAGACCGGAGCTCATCTCGTTCCCCGAGCTCGCTTCCACCCGTATCGCCGTGGCCGGCGCGCTGGCCCGGGTCAGCGCCCATCCCGAAGCACCCGCCCTGCTCGGAGTCAGCGCCGGCCTGCGCGCGGACATCGCCCACAACGTCAGGCTGGATTCCGCGCCTGCGGTGCCGGTCGCGGACCTCTACACCGGCGTTCTGTACGACGCGCTCGACCTGCCCTCGCTGGACACGTCAGCCCGGCGCCGGGCAAACCGCTGGCTGGTGGTCATCTCGGCCCTGTACGGAGCCCTGCGCCCGGTCGACAAGATCCCGCCCTACCGCCTGTCGATGGCGGTGAACCTCGGCGACCTAGGTCCCCTGGCCTCGGTATGGCGTGCTCCGCTGGCCGAGGTGCCCCCGGCCGCCGCCGGTCGCGGGGTGATCGTCGACTGCCGTTCGAGCACGTATGCCGCAGCCTGGGTCCCCCCGGCAGACCTCGCCGCCCGCTGGGTGCAGATCCGGGTCCCCGGCGCGACCCATATGGCCAAGCACACCCGGGGCCTGGTGGCCCGGCACCTGTGCGAGGCGGGCGTCGACGCCAGGACCGCGACCGCTCTCGAGCGCGTCGTGGCTCAACGCTTCGGCACGACCCTGACCAGTCCCAGCAGCCCAAGCCGCCCCTGGATCCTCAACACCTGGATCCTCGACACCGGCGTCCGCTGAACGCCGCTCCCCCGCCGTGGGCCACTGAGCGGCCCGCCCCAGCCACTGCCGCCACCCCAGCCCCTCTTGTTGCCCCAATCCCACCCTTTGAGGCCGTGTTCAGCCCTGAGACGGTGGTTTACGGGCAGCAAGACGAGGGGGGTGGGGGCGGGCGGGCGCCGGGTGGACCGGGGGGCGGGGTGGGGGTCAGGCTAGGGCTCGGGTGAAGTCTTCGGTGAGGTCGCGGATGTCTTCGAGGCCTACGGAGACTCGCAGGACGCCGTTTGTGATACCGACTGCGAGCCGGGCCTCTGGGCCAAGCCGCCGGTGGGTGGTGGTGGCCGGGTGGGTGATCATCGACTTGGCATCGCCGAGGTTGTTCGAGATGTCAACGATCTCCAGAGCGTTCATCACCGCGAACGCCTCGTCCTTGCCGCCGACCAGCTCGAAGGTGACGACGGTTCCGCCGCCATACATCTGCCGCGTGGCGAGGTCGTGCTGCGGATGCGACTCCAGCCACGGGTAGATCACCCGTATGACCTTCGGATGCGCCTCGAGAACACGGGCCAGCTCCAGGGCCGACGCAGCCATCCGGCCGACTCGCAACGACAGGGTCTCCAGGCCCTTGAGCAGCACCCACGCGTTGAAGGGCGACATCGACGGACCGGTGTGCCGCATCAGGTTCTTGACCGGACCGCTGATGAACTCAGAGGTCCCCAGGATCGCCCCGCCCAGCGTCCTGCCCTGACCATCGATGTGCTTGGTCGCCGAGTAGACGATGACGTCCGCGCCCAGCTCCAGGGGCCTGGAGAACACCGGGGTGCCGAAGACGTTGTCAACGACGACCTTCGCCCCCGCGCCATGGGCGAGGTCACAGACGGCCGCGATGTCGACCAGCTCCTGCATCGGGTTGCTGGGCGACTCGAAGAACACCGCCGCCGCGGGCTCCGAGAGCGCCTCCCGCCACTGGTCGAGGTCAGTGCCGTCGACGAAGACGGTCTGCACGCCCCAACGAGGCAGGATCTCGTCCAGGATCACGAAGCAGGACCCGAACAGCCCCCGGGCGCTGACGACCCGGTCACCCTTGCCCAGCAACGCGGCGAGCGCGACGAAGACCGCGGACATGCCCGTCGCCGTGGCGAAGCACGCCTCAGCGCCCTCGAGCAGACGCATCCGCTCCTGGAACATCTCCACCGTGGGGTTGCCGTAGCGCGAGTAGACGAAGCGGTCGATCTCGTCCTTGAACGCGGCCTCCGCCTCCTGCGCCGAGGAGTACACGTAGCCGGACGTCAGGAACAGCGCCTCCGAGGTCTCGTCAAAAGAACTGCGCACCTGGCCCCCGCGAACCGCCAGGGTGTCTGGACGCAGGTCCTTCACCCCTGCCTCCAGGGCAGTCCCTCGGCCTTCCAGCCTGCGACAGCCCGATGTCCGTCACTGCCCAGCTGGCCCTCGAAGCCGTCCGAGATGTTGTATGCCGGCCCCAGACCGGCAGCCGTCGCAGCCTTCGCCGCGGCGGCCGACCTGACCCCCGAGCGGCAAAGGAAGTAGACGGGGTTGCCCCCGTCCACACCCGCCTCGCGCAGCTGCTCCACGAAGCTCGTGTTCAGGGTGCCGTCCGGGAAGTGCTGCCACTCGAGGGCGATGACCCTCTTGCCGACCTGGCTCAGGTCCGGCAAGCCGACATAGCTCCACTCCGCGCTGGTCCGCACGTCGACCAGGACGGCGAGCGGGTCAGCCTGCAGCTCGGCATACGCCTCCGAGGGGCTTACGTTCTCGGCATATCCCAGCAGTGCCGGATCAGCCCGTCGCTCATTCATGAGTCCAAGGATTCCATAAACGCCCGGATGCCGGATATCTGGCTCATCCCTGAAGATCTCGTGACTCGGGTGGACTGGGGCTCCGTGGGGTCGGTGAAGGCGGATCCGCGCAGGTCGCGCGTATCGGTGAAGCAGATCAGCGCGAGGGCTGGCGGCTGGCGCTCGGTGGGTGCGGGGTCAACGCAGATGGCTCGTATCGTTGACAAAGGCGACAGAGATTCCGCCATCTTTCCAGACCTCGACGGAGGTCAGTGAGGCCGGGGAGGTGGCCAGGCGCCAGATCCGCTGGTGCGGGATCCCGAGGACATTGGCCAGGACGGTCATGATCGGTTTGCGGTGGCTGGCCACGACCACGGTGCCGCCGCGGGCAACGGCTCGTTCGAACGCGACCAGTACGCGGGCCTCCAGGTCGAGGTGTGTCTCGCCGTCCGGCCGCGCATAGTGCGGATCCTCGCGGAACCGTTGCAGGTCCTCCGGGTGACTGGCAGTCAGGTCGGCCAGGCTCTCGTCGTCCCAGTCACCGAAGTTCTGCTCATCCCAGTCGGCGTCGACCTGGGCGCTCACGCCCAGCTCGCCAGCGATCGCCGCCCCTGTCTCCATAGCGCGTCTCAGGCTCGAGGTGACGATGGTGGCGGGGTTGTCACCGATGAGGCGGCGGACCCCGGCGGCCGCGGCGGCCACCTGGCGCAGGCCGTCACCATTCAGCGAGGGGTCGGCGCCCCCTCGCCCGTCGAGCTTGCCGCCCACGGTGAAGTCGGTGACCCCATGACGGACCAGCACGACCCTGGTCGGCGCCCCCTCATCGGCCGGCTGAACCACGAGCCCTCAGATACCGGACTCGGAGGTCCGGACCAGGATGCGGCGGCACTCCTCGCAGCGGAGCACCTCGTCCCCCGCGGCCGCCGTGAACCTGTTCATGTCCACCTGGTTCAGCTCCAGGTTGCAGCCCTCACAACGGCGCTGGCGCAGGACGGCAGCCCCGATACCGCCACTGGACGCGCGGATCTTCTCGTAGAGGACCACAAGGTCATCGCCCACGCCGGCCACCACGTCGGTCCGGGAGCGGCCGATCTGCTCGACCTCGGTATCGAGCTCGGCCAGGATCTTGTCGGACACGGCCCTCAGCTCGTCCGCCCGGGCGGCCAGCTCGGCGCAGACGGCCTCCAGCCTGTTGACGTCGGCGGCCAGACCCTCGGCGCGTTCCATCACCTCGAGCTCGACGTCCTCCAGCGCCGACTGCCGGCGGGCGAGCGAGTCAACCTCGTGCTGCAGGGCCTGCATGTCCTTCGCGGTTCCCTGGCCTGCATCCATCCGGGCCCGGTCGCGAACGCTGCGTTCGCGAACGAGCTGGACGTCGGTGTCGGCCTTGGTGACCTCGCGCTGCACGTCGTCCAGCGCCGTCCGGGCTCGGACCCGGTCATCGTTGCGAGCGGAGATCTCGGCGTCGAGGACCTTCAGCTGGGCAAGCTCGGGCAAGGTCGCCTTGCGGTGCGCGATCTGGTCCAGTCGCGTGTCCAGCGCCTGCAGGTCCAGCAACCGCCACTGACGGCTCGTGTCGGCTTTCAGGGCGTACCTCCGGTGATGTCGCTCGAACCGTCACTCGCGGCGGCTCCGATCAAGAAGTCCCACGGGTCGGTCCGCAGTGTGCTGATGTCAGTGTTCAAACTACTGCCTCTTCCGGAGAGCTCGCGCAGCAACTCCGCTCGCGCGCTCCGCAACCACAGCCACTCGGTCGCCCAGTGTCCGGCGTCAACGAGGTATGGCGTGCCGCCACGGGCCTCCTCCCGGGCCTCGAGGGCCGGGTGATGCCGCAGATCCGCGGTGACATAGACGTCGGCGCCGCTGGCCGTGACGGCATCAAGAAAGCCGTCGCCGGCTCCCCCGACCACCGCCACTCGGCTCACCAGGGCATCGGCCGGACCTGCCACCCGGATCCCGCCCACAGCCCTCGGGAGCCCGGCGTCCAGATGTTCCACGAACTCGCGCAGGCGCAGCGGCCGGGTCAGCGAGCCGACCCGGCCGTGCGCAATACCGTCGACGACCTCGAGCGGCCCGACCTCCACCAGCCCGCACGCCTCGGCGAGGGCATCGCAAACTCCCGGTGAGGCCACGTCGGCATTGGTGTGCGCGGCATACAGGGCGATGTTGTTGACGATCAGGGCGGCGACGGCCGCGCCCTTGGCGCTGGTGGTCGCCACGCTGTGCACCCCGCGCAACAGCAGCGGATGATGGGTGACCAGCAGGTCCGCGCCGGCGGCACGTGCCTCGTCGATCACGGCCAGCGTGGGATCAACAGCGAAGTGCACCAACGAGATCGGCTGGTCCGGATCACCGCTGACCAGCCCCACCCGGTCCCAGGACGAGGCCGTCTGCTGCGGGTACAACCGGTCGAGCGCGGCCACGACCTCGCGCAGGGAAAAAGGAATCACATCGGCAAACCTATCGTTCGCGGCCGGTAGCCCACCCCCTGTCTTCCTCGCACCGAACCCTAACTAGCGGCCTCATCACCGAAATGACACCGGCAACACTGACCAAAGGGCCGCGAAACTGACTAACGTGAGGCTGTCCCCCGCCCTACCCTTCAAGGAGACGATTCGTGATGAGCTGGCGCAACCGCGCTTCCTGCCTGGATGAGGACCCCGAACTGTTCTTCCCCATCGGGAACACCGGCCCGGCGCTTCTCCAGATTCAACAGGCCAAGGCCGTCTGCCACCGCTGTGAAGTCATCGAGCTCTGCCTGAGGCTGGCGCTCGAGTCCGGCAAGGACACCGGGGTGTTCGGCGGGTTGTCCGATGACGAACGGCGCTCACTAAAGCGCCGGGAAGCCCGCGCCCGCCTCTCTGTGTGAGCCTGTCCGAATCGTCTGAGGCACCCAGCTCTGAGGCACCCAGCTCTGAGGCACCCAGCTCTGGGGCACCCAGCTATGAACTAGCCTGCGTCGACGACGGTCGATGCGGAGTGCGCTACGCAAGTCCGTGGGAGCCTGGTCAAGCCAGCGTGGGACGTCGCCCTCCCTTTCAGGACCCGGCGGGGCATCAGCATACGGTTCATCTGGGGTTGACCTGAGGGCAGGTCACCGGGCAGGTCGTCCAAGTTGCCCCGCGACGACGCCGCTGAACCGACCGAAACCCGGCGCAAGGGAACCCTGTGAAGGCGTGGGCGGTTTGATGGATCAGCGGCCGGTTAAGAGAGCGGGGAGTATGTCGACGTCTCTGAGGAGTGCCACCTTGTCGGAGTGCCACCTCGTCCGAGGTAGCCAATGACCCACCTGATGCGCAGTCCGTCGGCGCGGTTCTGGCCGACACGATCATGGAGATGATCGGTTACCGCGACTACCCGTGCCTCGGCGCCCGATCGGTCGTGCGCCGGGATCGCGCGACACTACGGGTCTATGACGAGCTCGACGCCCCGGTGACCGCGCCGCTACTGCCTGCCGACCTCAGGCAGTTCGCCTCCGACGTTGACCCCGGTGCAGGGTTCGCCTCGTTCATCGCCATCTTCTGTGGTCCCCAGATCCACGACGAGGGTCACTTCGAGCGGCTCCTGTGCTCACAGCTGGGACGGCTGCATGCCGGGGACCAGGACCCGTGGAACGACACGGTGTCCGCCGACCCCGACGACAAGCACTTCGCCTTCAGTGTCGCCAGCACCCCACACTTCATCGCTGGTCTGCACCCGATGGCCTCGCGGGACGCCCGACGTACGACGGCCCCGACTCTTGTCTTCAACCTCCACGAGCAGTTCGAGGCGCTGCGGGCTACGGGACAGTTCGTTCGGATGCGGGACCATCCGCGAACGGGACCAACGCCTGAAGGGGACCGTCAACCCCATGGTCGCCGACCACGGTGAGCATTCGGAGGCGGGCCAGCACTCCGGCCGCCAGGGACGAATCGGTCTCCTGGCTTCGACGTCGGCGGGTCGATGTGCAGCTAGCCGCAGGGGTGGACCTGCACGTCGGCCTGACCGCATGCTCGGCGAAGAAGTCGAACAGTGGCACCTGCAAACCGATCGACTACGAAGTCGGCCTAGTGTGGGCCCGCTCGTCCCAAAGCTCTTGCACTCCACGGCGAACGCGGCCTCGGATCTCGCTGCCGAGCCGCCAGCCGCCAGGCCCTCTGTGGGCTGATCTTCTCTTCGCGGCGACCGGCGACTCGGCATACGGTCGCTATCTCCTGCGGAGGCGGCGTGGCGCGGCCCGCGGACCGTTCACCACCAGGCCGCGAAGCGCCGGGCCTGCGGCTACCGGTCCAAGGCCAACATGATAACGATCATCCACCTCATCGCCGGCAAGCCTCTGCTACCCCACATCCACACGATCTAGCGAGGAGCCAGTCTTCTTGGGTGGGCGACCCTTCTGCATGAATTCGCAGAAGAGGACCTTCAATGAGCAACGCCGTTACGGCGCTGCAGGGACTGACGACGGACGAGGCACCAACTACAGGTTTGACACTGATCGCCTTACGCTGATGAGCGGAACGCTCTGTCGCCCTGCTGCTCAAACGGCATGACCGGCGTGCGAAGCCCATGTCCTGGTCTGGCAGTTCAGCTTAGGCGTGCTGGTCTGCGACCGGGTCTGGTTGGACAGACCAGTCGGCGGGTTCGTCATCGGTGTCGGTGTCGGCGATCGCCTTGGTCTGGTGCACCTTGCCCGGCCTGTGGTGTTGCGGCGCGTAGACGGTGCAGACCTGCATCGGCTCGTCGCCGATGTTGGTGACGTTGTGCCAGCTGCCGGCCGGAACGATGACGCACCAGCCGTCGGTTACCTCCTGGTCGAAGGTCAGTTCGTCCTTGCCGGGTCCCATCTGGGCTCGACCGCGGCCGCGGTCGAGCCGAATGAACTGGTCGGTGTCAGGGTGCTTCTCTAGTCCGATGTCGCCGTTGACCGGAATCGACATGAGGGTGACCTGCAGGTAGTTGCCACTCCAGGCCACGGTGCGGTAGTTCGAGTTCTCGAGCGTCTCGGTCTCCAGGTTGAACGCCTGGGGACGGGGACCGATATCTGCGATGCTCATGTTCTTGACCCTAGCCTTGTCCGGAGCGGAGCGGGACCCGGATCCGCCGGGGTGGCGGATCGAGTTGGTTTCAGCTGATCCCGGGACTGAACCAGTACTGGCACCCGTGGCTGTGGGCGAACGGGCCGCCGGCCCAGCCACGATCGGCCCTCATCATAAGTTTCGGAGCCCGCATCGGGAGCCCCGGACCACAACCCGCGGCGTGCGACTACTTGGCCACAGGTAAACACGAACGGGCGGCGGGTTCTCGCCTGTGCCATGCTGACAATTGGCGACTCGTGACGGCACACGAAGGACAACGAGAGGACGAGAACCATGAACGAACTACAGTTCAGTAAGGTCAAAAACGCCGAGGGCTTCATCGCGGCTCTGGACCAAAGTGGTGGCAGCACCCCCAAAGCCCTGAAGCTCTACGGCATCCAGGACGGTGCCTACTCCGGAGACGAGGAGATGTTTGACCTCGTCCACGCGATGCGCACGCGCATCATCACAAGCCCCAGCTTCAACGGCGACCGGATCCTGGGCTCGATCCTGTTT
>JACMPC010000123.1 GCA_014377705.1 Dermatophilaceae bacterium | reverse complement strand
GGATGGGCGTTCAGCGCGGCGAACGCCGTGGTGCTGAGGTCCTGCAGACGCGGGCTGCGGTTGATCAGCAGAGCCTGGCTCAGGACGCCGGGCAGCCGGTAACGGCCCTCGTCACTGGTCTGGCTGAGGTAGCCCCACCGCTCCATCACGACGCAGGCCTGGCTCATCGCCTCCTCGATGGGTTCGGCGCCGAACACCAGGTTGGCCAGGTGCAGCCGGTTGAAGGTGCCCAGGTGCTGGTAGTCGCTGAACTCTGCGAGCAGGTAGCCGAGAGCGATCACGAACGGACGCACCATCGTCTCGGTCGGCAGCGGCTGCGCGGCCAGGAACGCCTGGCTGGACGCGCCGCAGACCGTGGCCCAATCCCAGGCCGACCACCCCCAGTAGGCCCGTCCCGTGGCGGCGCAGTGCTGCAAGACGACCGCAACCGCATGGGCCCCGGCGCGCCGGTAGCGGACGTCGTCAAGGTGGTGCAGGACGGCTCGGGTCGCGTCGAGAGGCTCGACCAATCGAGCCAGTGCCGTCCAGTGTTGGGCGGTTCGGCGCGGGACGCCGCGGGCCCGGTTGCGGCGCATCTCCAACGGGCTCAGCGCTTTCAGCGCCACTGCTTCGTCTCCGCGTAGCTCAGGACAGCGGTCGAACTCGCTGTCCGTAGGCAACAGGGGCCGTCGGATCGGGATGGCCACGGTGTCGGTGGGGACGGTGGGTGCGGCGGACAGCCCGGTCACGCGTTCGTCTCCGTGATCTGGGTGAGCATGTTGATGCGCTGCGCGTGTAGGTGCGTCATCGATCGGTTCAGCTGGGCGGACAGCTCCCTGCCGGACAGGTGGATGTAGCGCAGCGTCGTCTCGGTCGACTGATGCCCGGCGAACGTCGCGATGGCATGTAGCTCCCAGCCCATCCGGGCCAGGTCGGTCAGACACAGATGCCGGGTGGTGTGGGTGGAGAACCGTGGGACCTGCGCAGCGAGCGCGACTCGGCGTACGACCTTCGACCACGTCCACAAGGTCAACGGCTCGGCGTAGTTGCGGCGCGACTCCGAAAGGAACAGCGGCCCCCGTGCTCGGCTCAGCGTGCTCCTGTGCCGCAGGTAGTCCGCGAGGAGCACCCCGGTGGAGGCGGAGTAGGGAACGACCCGTTCGCGTCGGGTCTTGGTTGTCTCGGCCCGGACCCGCAGGGTGCGGTGCGCGGGGTCGAAGTCGTCGGTCTGCAGTGAGCACAGCTCCTCGCGGCGCAGCGCGGAGTCGTAAGCCAGCGCGAGCATCAGCCGGTTGCGGATCGGTTCGGCCCGGAACATCTCGAGCAGCTGCAGCCACTCGCTCTCGACCGGGATCCACGGCAGCTTGACCATCCGCGCGACCAGTGGCCGCGAGCCCGCACCGAAGTGCCGGCCAGGGGTGTAGCGGCCTCGCCCGACCGGGTTGGAGTCCCGCAGGCCTTCCTCGATCAGGAAGTCGTAGAACAGTCGAACAGAGACGAGGCGCTGCTGCAAGGTGGCGTTCGACAGCCCCACTCCGGAGTCCAGCGCAACGAAGTTCGCGCCTCGGCGATGCGGACGGGTGGCGAGCTCACGGACGAACAGCGCGACCTGTGAGGGGTTGGCGGTCAGGGGGTCGATGCCGTCGCGTTCACAGACCAGCAGGTATTCCGCGAGCCCTCGGGCGTAGGCGTCGATGGTGCGCGGAGCACGGCCCAGGTTGGTCCAGATCGTGAGCCACTCGGCGGCTCGCTCGTGTCGACCCAGGACGGGCCACTTCTCCTCGATGTTCACGTGCAGCAGGACCTCTCAGCTCGTGGTCATGGTGACGGTCGGTGATGATCCAACTCGCCATCTGATTCCACGTAACTAATAAGTACAACCAGCCGCTCCAGGTCCGGATGTAGGTGATGTCGCCGACCCAGACAGCGTCCAGACGGCCCTGATTGAACTGGCGCTTGACCAGGTCGGCCGGGATGTTGGCCGGGTCCGTTTCTGGGACCGTGGTCGTGCGCCACTGATGCGGAGCACAGCCACGGATTCCCCTGTCGTGCATGGCTTTAGCGACCGTCTTGGCCGACACCACGATGCCCTCAGCCCGCAGGTCGCTCAGTACCCGCGGCGAGCCGTAGACCCCCTCCGAAGCGACATGCGGGACCACGACCCGCTCGACCAGGGCCTGAGCGGGCAGCGCCCGGGCCGAGGCCGGCCGGTCGAGCCAGGCGTAGTAGGCAGCCCGGCTGATCC
>JACMPC010000122.1 GCA_014377705.1 Dermatophilaceae bacterium | reverse complement strand
GACCCCGCTATTAGGGTGAGCGCGTGAGCACGACGCACCAGCAGACCTCTGACACCGCCGTGCAGCAGCGCATCGTGCGGGTGCTGACCGTCGTCCAGGTGGTCGGCGGTATCGGCAATGGGGCCGGCATCTCGGTGGGAGCGCTGCTGATCAAGGACGTCAGCGGCTCGTCGGGCTGGGCCGGGATGGCAGTCGTGATGCTGACCCTGGGCGCTGCTGCCTTCGCCGTGCCCCTCACCTCGTTGGCGGCACGGGCGGGTCGCCGTCCCGCGCTGACCCTCGGGTGGGCCAGCGGAGCGATGGGAGCGGCCCTCACGATCGCCGGCGCACAGACCCGCATCCTGGCGTTGCTGCTGGTGGGCCTGTTGCTGTTCGGCGCCAGCTCGGCGGCCAACCTGCAGTCGCGGTTCGCGGCCGTCGACCGCGCAGAACCGGCTCGTGTCGGCCGCACCCTGTCGCTCGTCGTGTGGTCGACCACCGTGGGCGCTGTCGCCGGGCCCAATCTCACGGGTCCCGGCGCAGCCGTCGCCCGCACGCTCGGGCTGCCTGATCTGGCGGGCCCGATGCTGTTCTCGACCGCCGCCTTCGCCGTGGCGGCCCTGATCACCTTCACCCTGCTGCGCCCTGACCCCCTGGTCCACGCATCGAACGCAGCCACACCCCACCGCGGGGTCCGCGCCGCGGTGCCCTTCCTACGCGGGCGCACCCTCGTTGCGGTGCTCACCATCGCCGCGTCCCACGCCGTGATGGTCGCGGTCATGGCACTGACCCCGGTGCACATGCAGGACCACGGCGCCGGCCTGGAGATCATCGGCCTCACCATTAGCCTGCACATCGCTGGCATGTACGCCCTGTCGCCGGTCATGGGCTGGGCCAGCGATCGCTGGGGCCCGGACCGGGTGATCCTCACCGGTCAGGCGATCCTCCTGATGGCCGTCGCCGTTGCTGGCACGTCCGGCGAGTCCCAGGTGCGCATCACGATCGGACTGACCCTGCTCGGCATCGGCTGGTCGGCATCGGTCATCGCCGGAGCGGCAATGCTGTCCAGCTCGCTGGCCGTCGGCGATCGCCTCGTGGTGCAGGGCTTCTCCGACCTCGCGATGAACCTGGCCGGGGCAACTGCGGGCCTGCTCGCCGGCGGGGTCGTCGCACTCAGCGGATTCGGCACCCTGAACGCCGCTGCTGCCGTGCTGACGTTGCCAGTGGCTGCGCTGGTGCTCACGGCCCGCCGCACCGACGCAGCAGGCCATGGCTTACCAACACGCCCTAGCCCTCACCGGTGATCCGGGTCCGCTGTTCTCCTCGGGAGCTGACATCGCAGTGCCTCTCGGTGAGGGCCGTAGCGGCGAACAGACGCGGATCTTGAAGCCTGCTGATGGATGCAGGTTCTGGCTGGACTGCGAGCCGACCTCCTTTCATCCCACGCAAACTGAGACCGGTCTCTCTGTCGGCGGGGGTCGCGTTCAGGAGGTCGAGACGCGCAGGACTGAGGCAGGATGCAGCTATGGCAGACGACGACTGGCCACCTGGCTTCTTCGACCGGCAAGACCGCGGCGATGATGCCGACTTCTACGCACCGCCGCGCCTCGTCACCCATATCGACGACGGCGCGATCGCGGCGGTCAGCGAGCTGTACGACGAGCTGGGGGTGCCGGACGGCAGGGTCTTGGATCTGATGTCATCCTGGGTGTCCCACCTCTCCAGGAAGCCGAGCGGTGGGCTGGTGGCGCTGGGCATGAACGACGTCGAACTGCAGGCGAACCCGATGGCCGATCAGGTCGTCGTCCAGGATCTCAACGTCGATCCGCGGCTGCCGTTCGACGACGCGTCGCTCGACGCGGTGGTCTGCGCCGTGTCGATCGACTACCTCATCCATCCGGTCGAGGTGCTGCGCGAGGCGGAGCGGGTGCTGCGGCCCGGTGGGGTCGCGGTGCTCACCTTCAGCAACCGGTGCTTCCCGACCAAGGCGGTTCGCGGGTGGCTGGCCACCGACGAGGACGGACGGGTCGCGATCGTCCGGGCCTACCTGGAGCAAGCCGGCTTCGAGGGCGTGACGACCGCGTTGCGCACCAAGCGGCGACGGGGCGGTGATCCGTTGTACGGCGCCTGGGCCCGGTCGATCTGACGCCGGTCACCTGGCTCTTCACAGATGGAGGTGTGGTTCGCCTCGACGGGACCGGCGCGTCAGTGAGCCGACAGACGTCGCGGTATCCGCTACGGCGACCTGGTGGCGGGGGTTAGAAACCACTGAATCAGATGTCGTGGTGGTGACGATTCATCGTTGCTAAGCGGTTGACCTGGATCGGCGACCCGGGCTGCTGTTTGGCCGACCGGGATCGGTGTACCTCAGCGACTGGGAGGTCGGTGACGGACGACTCTGCCCTTCCGGGTTGGCCACATATTGGCCACGCGGCGAGAATGAGAAAGGCCCCGAACCTACGTTCCCGCAGGTCAGGGGCCAGATTCTGTTTGTGGGCGAT
>JACMPC010000121.1 GCA_014377705.1 Dermatophilaceae bacterium | reverse complement strand
TTCCGCTTCAACGTCTGAATCTGCGCGTTTGCCCAGTTCAGAGGGTGATTGGGGCACCGCGGTCCGCAAATAGTCCGCAAGAATCCGAGGGCAGGTTTGCTGCATGAACTTGATGAAGGGGCCCGCGAGAGTCGGACGGGCGTCGGAGCCTTGCCTCGTCGATAGTTCTCATAGCCGCTGTTGGCGGAGGGAGCCAGCTGACTACGAGCCGGCCTCAGGTGTCGAAGCCGAGGCGGAGCTCCCCGGGGTGGTAGCTCGTCGTCGATCGTGGAGGTGATGAGGTACTGATGGGCGGCGGTGAGGATGGTGTCGTCGTCGCCCCACGGATGGGCCCACGGGAACGAATGGGCCAGCCGAGGCCGCTGCTGCCGGTCGGCCGAATTCTCGTAAGCCCGCTACGGACCCGTGGCCTGTGGCCACCTCCTTCATCGTGATCAGTTCGTCGTCGGCGTGGGGGAGTTCTTGGTGCGGGAAATGTGATGTGGTGCTCATGCTGGTTTTCCTTGGTTCTCCTTGGTTCGAATCTATCGGGTGCGACTGGGGCCGGTTTCAGATTGAGCCGCGAACGTCACCGACTTCGTTCCCCCAGATATCGAATTTCCACACTTCCGAGTCTGAAGGGCCAAGATGAGGGTCGACGGGGCAAGGCGAGGAAGATAAGACTGTCTTATGACGCTGCTGGCGGAGTACCGGGATGCGCGACGCGACGAGGACGTCGCGCGGCTGCGCGACGGGGATGAGCCAGCAGCAGGTCGGCGACGCGTTGGGTATCTTGCAGCCAGCGGTCAGTCAGCAGCTCCGGTACGCGCCCGACCTTGAGGCCGTCCGTCCCGAGGAGCTGCTGGATGCGGCTGCTCCCGTCCTGAAGGCGCTGGCGGCGGAGTATGGCTACCGGCGGCCGGCAGCGTTCGGCTCCATCGCTCGCGCCGAGGCGCGTCAGGACTCTGACATCGACCTTCTCGTGGACGTGCCACCAGGCACGTCGTCGTTCGTGTTCATCAGGTTCAAGCAGCTGATCGAGCAGGTCCTCGGTCGGGAGATCGACCTGATCTCATACGGCGGTCTGAAGCCGAAGTGGGATGCTGACATCCGGCGTGACGTGGTGCTGCTGTGATGGATCGCAAGGCTGCCAAGGAGCTGCTGCACATCGACGGCTGGCTCGAGCGGTCCGCTCAGATGGTCGGGCGTGGCAAGGATGCTTACCTCGCTGATGACCTCCTGCAGGAGGCACGGGACTTGCTGATGATGAGGCTGGGCGAGGCTGCGAACCGGTTGTCGCGGCTCAACGTGCTTGCCCCCGACGGCGTAAATTGGGTACTGGCCGTCGCCAACCGGAACTTCATCATCCATCAGGACGACCAGATCAACCGCGAGCTGACCTGGCTGACGTTGTCGGTTGATCTGCCGGCCTGGCACAGGTCGCTCACGCCGCTGGTCGTCCAGGCTCGGGCCGCGCTCGACGCAGACGCCGGCTGACTGTCTCGGGTCAGAGACCGGTGCCCGGGCCGTCCACGGGAGGGCGCGAGAAGGTTGGAATGGGCTCGGGCCGCCGGCGAGAGACCGGTGCCGGGTCGTCGTAATGGTCGAGGTGCTGCGGTTCAACATGGGGCTCGTACTTGGCTGTCTCTTCGGCGGCGAGTCGGGCGGCATGCGCGGGGCCGAGGTCGGTGCGGTTGCGGGCGAACGTGAGGGTCCAGTGCTGTCGGGCGTTCTCGAGATCCTAGGCGACCAGTGTGGTCTCGACTTGGTCCCCGTAGGCGGTCGAGGCGTAGGCGAGTTCGACGTAGTTGATGGCGTACCGGAGCGGGAGCTCCCGCGTGCCCGCTGTGACGAGCCGCTCGTGGATCGCCTGATTAAGATCGGCCACCTGCTCGCGGGTATCGGCCACCACGAGCGCACCTGTGGCGGCTGCGTCGTCGGCCAGCGCAGCGGTGCGTGACGCCTCATCGCTGCGGACAACGATCTGGCCGCGTTGGACGAGCAGGTCAAACACCGCTTCAGGATTCTGTCCGGAGCGCATGGCGAGGCTGAGCTTGGCGTAGTCGGGGTCGGCGAACCGGTGGACGTTATCCAGCGTCAGGCGCGCCTCGGGATCGGCCAAGTGCGCCGCGATATCGAGGACACCGCCTCGTCCGACGGCGGGCAGCTGATGGCGGTCCCCGACCAGCGCCAGACGCGCGCCAGTCTCGTCGGCAATGGTCACCAGCGCCCGGGCGGTGTCCTGGTCCAGCATCCCCGCCTTGTCGATCAGCAACAAGTCACCCCGACACAGCACAACATCGCAGGACGGGACGGAGAGCTCGCGGGTCCCACGGCCATCGTTGTCCCAGGAGAAGCCGTACTGGCGCGCGAGCCACGCGGCGGAGTGCGCCTGTGAGCCGATCTCGTTCGCCACCACTTGGGCGGCCTTCAGCGTCGGCGTGACGACGATCATTGCGTATCCGGTCTGCACAATAGCGGTCCTGGTAGCGGCCAGTGTGGCGGTCTTGCCCGCGCCGGCAGCACCCTCCACGACGACCAGCCGGTGCTTGCCAGCCAGCGTGGCGACGGCCCGCATCTGCTTCTCGTCGAGGTCTCCGCCGGTGATCGTGACGTGAAGGCCGGGCAAGGAGGCGCGGACGGCGAACGAACTACTCAGGTCGGCCTCGACCCCGAGCACATCACGGGACGTCAGGGCTCGGATGTGCTCGGGTATGTCGTCGTCGAGCAGCGGCGCGCTCGCAGAGATGGCACGGACGGTCGCGTCTTCGGCCAGCTTGATAAGCATCGAGGACCGGTGATCATCCCCTTGCTCGAGATGAGCAGCTCGACCTGGCCGCGGATGTCGGCGGCGTTCCAGGCGGATCGCTTCGCCCCGAGCCGCGACATGACCCTGTTGACAGCCCGATGATCCGGCAGGCGGTCCTGATGGCGTGCTCGAACTGGTCGCGCCGCATCAGAGCGCCAACCCAAGGACCTCGGAGCGTTCGCCCCGTGACAGCAG
>JACMPC010000120.1 GCA_014377705.1 Dermatophilaceae bacterium | reverse complement strand
CTGTCACCGGCGCCGGCACGAGCCAGCAGCTCGCGGTCCCCGAGTGCTGGTGCTTCGTCGACGGTCGTCGGTGGCTTCACCCGTCGGCTCCGATCTGTCAGTGTGCGGGGCGTCCCACCCTCAGATGTCCGGATACCCCACACCGTCTCACTCTTCACCCGGGCGATGTCCTACGTAGAGTAGGAAACCTACGGATGAGGGGCTCGGATGAGGCGCGCACTGGTGGTTGTCATCTCCGGCTCGCTCGCGCTCGTTGCCGGTGTCGTCTTCTCCACGCGCCCCACTGCAGCACCCCAGCAGGTCAGGCCTTCCGCGCTGGAGACCCAGTTGTTCGGCATGGTGGCCAAGCCGGCGGTGGTGGCGGTCGCGCCCACTCGGCTCCGACCGGTGCCGAAGCCGAGGTTCACCCGCACGACCTACGCCTCGGCGAACCTCGAGGACTCCGTCAGGCTGATCGACGCCTGTGACGGCCCGGTCGCGATCAATCTCGGCCCGAGCCATCCCGTGCTGGTGGCGCAGCACGACTACTGCGGTGGATCGGCTTGGATGTCACGGCTCGACATGGGCGACGCTGTCAAGCTCGCAGGACACGGTGTGAAGTCGGGCACCTACGTGGTGACCGAGATCCGCTTCCAGATCCGCCTGAAGGCTCGCGTCAGCGACTTGCCGGACACCGATGTCGTGCTGCAGACCTGCCTCACCGAGGACACGAAGAAGGTGGTCCTGGTGGGCCTCGAGAGGTTCGACCCGGCCGCACCCGTCTGAGAAGTTCTTCCCTCCCATGACATTGCCGGGCATCACGCTGGCAGATGGGGGGCTGGGCGCAGTATCCCGATCGCCAGTGGGGCCGTGTGCGATGAGCCGGACCCAGCGCACCAGAACCGGGCAGGCCGTCGCCACCGTGGCCGCGGTGCCCGCCCAGGACCCGGGCGGCATCGACATGGTCGAGTATGTCCAAGTCCCGCACAGCCTCGCAGGAATTGATCGTCGCGCGCCGCTGCGTCAGACGATGCACCTGCTCCCGAATAGATGCAGCACGAGGGGACACAGCACGAGGTGTCACAGGTGATGTCACGGTCATGGCCCCGTCCTGGATGTCAATCAGCCGCCGTTGCAGCATTTACACCAGTCTCCTGACACGGTCAGACACTCAGCCTGACCGCGGGTTGCGGAGGTGGAGAAACCAAATCTCTTGCCAGATCGCTTTACAGTCGCTACCTTTTTGTAAAGCGGCGCAGATCACAGTGCGACACAAAGGAGAACAATGACGATCGAGGCAACAGCCGATGGCCACACGATCCAGTGGCGGGACAGCAAGCGTCACCTGTGGATCATCGGCGCGCTCGTCCCCCTCATCCCGGTGGCGATGTGGGGCCTCTATGCCGCGACCGGGCTCACGGCGGTGTGGTTCTTCGGCCCGTTCTTCGTGTTCGTGATCGTCCCGATCGCCGACCTGATCGCCGGCATCGATCCGAACAACCCACCGGACGAGGTCCTCGAAGCGCTCGAGGACGACCGCTACTACCGCTGGGTGACCTACGCCTTCATTCCCTCGCAGCTGCTGGGTCTCATCTGGGGTGCCTATCTGCTGGGCGGCGGCACGCTGCCGGGCATCGAGGATCCTCTGACGGTCGTGCAGCGGATCGGCCTCGCACTCGGTCTTGGGATGGTCGCCGGAATCGGCATCAACACCGCCCACGAGCTCGGCCACAAGAAGGAGGAGCACGAACGCTGGTTCGCCCGGGTCGCCCTCGCGCAGACCTTCTACGGCCACTTCTTCATCGAGCACAACCGCGGTCATCACGTGCGAGTCGCAACTCCCGAGGACCCTGCCAGTGGCCGGCTCGGCGAGACGGTGTGGGAGTTCATGCCCCGCACCGTCGTCGGCAGCCTGCGCAGCGCATGGAGCCTGGAGAAGAAGCGCTTCGAGCGACAGAAGAAGACGCACTTCTCCCCGAGGAACGATGTCATCAACGCGTGGGCGTTCTCCGTCGTGCTGTGGGGCGGCCTGATGATCGCCTTCGGCTGGCAGATCCTGCCCTACCTCGTCCTGCAGGCCGTCGCGGGCATCTGGCTCCTTGAGTCGGTCAACTATCTCGAGCACTACGGCATGAAGCGCAAGAAGCTCGATTCCGGCCGCTACGAGCGGGTCAATCCGAGCCACAGCTGGAACTCCAACAACATTGCCACGAACGTGCTGCTCTACCACCTGCAGCGCCACAGCGACCATCATGCCAACCCCACCCGGCGCTACCAGGCACTCCGCGACTTCAAGGACGCGCCGGTGCTGCCGACCGGCTACGCAGGGATGATAGTGCTGAGCTGGGTGCCGACGATCTGGCGCTCGGTCATGGACAAGAAGGTCCTGGCGCACTACGACGGCGACCTCAGCCTTGCCAACCTCCACCCCCGCACCGCCACAAAGTATGAAAAACGTTACGGCGTGCAGCCAACGCTGGAAGGAACCAGCGCATGACGCGAGGCAACCAGTTCATCTGCCCGAACTGCGAGCACGTCTATGACGAGGAGAAGGGCGAGCCTCGAGAAGGGTGGCCCGCCGGCACCGCTTTCGCCGACATCGATGCAGACTGGACCTGCCCGGACTGCGGTGTGCGCGAGCAGGTCGACTTCCTGCCGATCGAGCAGTTCGAGCGCAATGACCAGGATGGCAAGATCACCACCGTGGAGACACGCGGCAAGGGCAAGGGCAATGGCAATGGCGGACACGGACGAGGAGAAGACCTGTGAAGCGTTGGGAATGTCAGCAGTGCGGATTCATCTACGACGAGGCGGAGGGCTGGGAAGAGGAGAACATCGCTCCCGGCACGAAGTGGGAGGACATCCCGGACGACTGGATGTGCCCAGACTGCGGTGCGGCCAAGGCTGATTTCACGATGCTCGAGCTGGTCTGAGGTTGCCCGACCACAGGACAATCATCATCGGCACCGGCATTGCCGGTGTCAGCGCCGCTGCCGCACTGCGCTCGAGTGGCTACGACGGCGTGGTCGTGCTGATCGGCGACGAGCCCGAGCTGCCCTACCGACGCCCGCCGGTGTCCAAGGAGGTCATCCGTGGCGACAAGTTCGCGGACGACATCCGGATCAAGAAGGCCCAGTGGTACGACGATCAGGACATCGACTTGCGGACCGGTGTCGCCGTCACCACGATCGACACGGCCATCCGCTCGATCCGTCTGGACAACGACGAGCCACTGCTGTGGGACCAGCTGCTGATAGCCACCGGCGGACGGGCCCGCAGCCCGTGGCGGGCCACCGGCGTGCGTACGCTTCGCAGCCTCGCGGACGTCCCGCGTCTGCGGGCCGAGCTGGCGGGTGGGGGTCACGGCAACACGCTGATGATCAGGGCCACTGTCAGTTAGGGCCGCTGTCGATCCGGTGGTCAGTGGTGACGCAGGGCGTTTCGGAGCAGTGCGTCAAGCTCCTCGGCCTGGCGCATTCGCTTCTCCACCGACAACGGCGGGAACTCCTTCTCCTCCTCCTCGGAGGGTGTGTACCCCGGCTCAGGGTCGGTCAGGAAGGGCAGTGCCCCTACTGGGGTGCCGGCGGAGTTGCGCTGCAGCGCGTTCACGGCGGCGGCGATGGCGAGGCTCATGGATGGGGCCTTTCAGATCGTGTGTGGTGGTCAACACACACCGTCACGGTCGGCAAGCACCACGCAACCAGCCCGGCCAACGAGCGAGGCCACACCCGGGGGGGGGGCTCGCTGGGTCTATTGTCCACCGGGCGCGTGCGCGCTCAGTGGCCAGCGGTTCACCACGCCGTTGATCAGAAACGGCAGGCCTTCGGCGGCGCGGCGGCGAAACGCGGCGCCGTCAAGCGCGGGCACGCGCGCGATCGTCGCAATGTGCGGCAGGCTGCGCGCGGCATCCCGGATCGCCGCGCGCATGGCGTCGATCGAGGTGACGCCGCGCACTTCGGCATCCTTCTGTTCGCGGGCCTGCTGGCGCGCCAGCACTTCGTCGGGCGACATGGTGGCGGGGGCGCGCGGTAGCAGCGGTAACTTGCTGGCAGAAGCAGAAGCAGAAGCGGGGGCGGTGGTGTCGCCGCTGGCGGGCGGACGGGGTGGCTGGGTCATGACTGCTTGGTGATTGAGTGTGTGGTGCACGACCGCCTGCAACG
>JACMPC010000119.1 GCA_014377705.1 Dermatophilaceae bacterium | reverse complement strand
GCCAGCGGCAGACGCGCCACCTCGGCCGGGCAGTGATCGCGCGAAGGGGTTGAGGGGAGCCCGCTATGCGTTGTGGAAGAACCCCGACAATCTCAGCCAGAACCAACAGATCAAGCTGGGCTGGATCGCGGCCACCGACCCGAGGCTGTATCGGGCGTATCTGCTCAAGGAAGGTCTTCGCACGATCTTCTGCATGCCCTACGAAGCGGCCGTCGAGGCCCTTGACCGGTGGATCAGCTGGGCACGCCGATGCCGCATCCCGGCGTTCGTGAAGCTCGCCAGGAGCATCGTCAAGCACCAGGCCAGGATCCTCGCTGCGATCGAGCACAACCTGTCCAACGGCCTGATCGAGTCGACCAACACCAAGATCCGCCTGATCACCAGGATGGCGTTTGGGTTCAAGTCCCCTGAGGCCCTGATCGCCCTGGCCCTACTCAGCCTCGGCGGTCACCGACCCGCCCTCCCAGGCCGAAACTGACCCACGGATCAGTCAGGAGAGCCCTTTAACTGATTGTTTTGGCCTGAGTTCGAGTTACTGTCAGTTTCGTACCCGCGTAGGCGGGTGCCTAACTGTCGGAAAGGCTCCTCATGTTGCACCTCGACCGTCGCTCCTTCGTCAAAGCCATGGGGGTCACCGGTATTGGTGTCACGCTTGCGGCCTGCAGCACTGATGGATCCGGAGAGGTGAGTAAGGGCGGCAAGGCTGCCAGCACCGGCAAGTTGTCCGGCACCGCGACCCTCACCACATGGGGCGCCAGCGAGGAGATCGCGGCGTTCAAGAAGATCGCAGCTGCCTTCAAGGCGGCCAGGGGCGCAGGCGTAAAGATCGAGGTCCTGCCTTACGACCAAATCCGCACCGTCATCGACCGAAGGCTCCAGGCGAATCAGGCACCGGACCTCTTCCGCGTGTCCTACACCGACGTGCGGGGGTACGCCGCCAGCGGCGCGCTGGCCGACCTGTCCGAATACATGGATCCGTCGTACGGCAACGCCTTCCTCCCAGCGTTGTGGGGTGCGATGACGTTGGACGGCAAGCCGGTCGGCGTCCCGCACCAAACCGACACCTCGGCGTTGGCGTATAACAAGCAGCACTTCCAGGCTGCGGGTATCACCGAGGTCCCGAGCAGGCTCGAGGGCGCCTGGACGTGGGAGCAGTTCGTCGAGGTGCTGAAAAAGCTCAAGGCTGCGAACCTCGGAGCAGCACCGTTCGCCTTCAACTACCAGCTCTTTGGTGCCTACCGTTGGTTCAACACGCTCTACCAGACCGGCGGCTCCGTGCTCGACGACTCGCTGAAGAAGGTCACGCTCGACACCCCCCAGGCCCGCAAGGCGCTGGAGTTCACCAAGAGTCTCTACACCCAGGGACTTCACGCGCCGAGCGTCCTGGTCAAGCGCCCGACCTACCCCGATGACATCTTCCCCACGCAGAAGATCTCCATGATCCAGACCGGCGACTTCTTGATCCCTTCGCTCGAAGCCGCGATCAAGAACAAGTTCGAGTGGGGCGTCACCTACTTGATGCGCGACACCGGCGCGGCTACGGACCTAGGCGGCAACGGCGTCGTGGTCACACAGCAGGCGAAGAACAAGGAAGTGGCAGCGGAATTTGCCAAGTTCCTTGTTACCAAGGAGAACATGACGATGTTCTGTGAGCAGACCGGGGAACTGCCGGTGCGCAAGGATTTGGTGAACGCCAAGTTGAACTACGCCGTACGACCTGAACTGATGGCGGTGTTCCAGAAGCAGGCCACGACCATGCCGTCGGCCCTGGTCAAGGTGTCGACGGCGCCCGCCTTCCCCGGGATCAACCAGGCCCTGGTCGACAACATGGACCAGTACCTGTCGAATGCCTCGTCGACGACCGACTCTGTCATCCAGGGACTCACGGCGAGCATCGAGAAGGCGCTCAAGGCGCAGGCCTGACCCGAAATGGTGACGCTACGGACCGTCCGCTCGACCGGCGCGCGCACCGAGCGCATGGCGGGTCTTATCCTGGCGGGTCCAGCGCTGCTGGTCTTTACCGTCTTCATGTTCGTCCCGCTGATGCTGACCTTCTGGTACAGCCTGCACCGCTACCGCGGGTTCGGGACCATGCAGTGGCTCGGTGCCCAGAACTTCGTGGAGATCTTCCACGACAACACGTTCTGGAGGGCTCTGATCAATACGGTGCTCTTCACTGCTGTGTCGGTGCCACTGGGTGTCGTCCTCGGGCTGGGTGGAGCACTGCTGCTCAACCGGGCCATGCCGGGACGGACGCTCTTTCGGGCGTTGTTCTACGTACCGGTGGTGATCTCCGGAGTGGCGTCGGGAGTCATCTTCCTGCGTCTGTTCGACCCGCTGATTGGCCTGATCAACCAACTGCTGGGTTCGGTTGGGCTGCCCACTGTCGACTGGCAGGGCAACGGCAAGGCCGCCCTCGTCTCGATCATTGTCGTCACCACGTGGCAGGGCGTCGGTTTCGGAATGGTCGTCTACCTCGCGGGCTTGCAGGGGATACCACGCGAACTCTACGAGGTGGCAGCACTGGACGGTGCGACGGGGTGGCAGCGGTTTCGGCTGATCATCTGGCCGCTCCTTGGTCCCACGACGTTCTTCCTCGTCGTCTACTCCATCATCGTTAGCTTCCAGGTCTTCGACGTCGTCTACGTGATGACCCGCGGGGGCCCGGGCACGTCCACCACGTTCCTCGTGCAGTACGCCTACGACCAAGGGTTCAATCAGCGCCGTCAAGGCTACGCGGCGGCAATCGGCGTCATCATCTACCTCATCGTTTTGCTCTTCACGATCGCCCAGTGGCGACTGAGTCGAAGGAGGGACGCGGCGTGACCGCTCAGCTCATGCCACCCGCCGCGCCAGAAAACACGGTCCAGCCCGAAGGCGACGGGCTCCCGCAGTCTCGCCGGGTGCGAACTGGCCGCGTCGTGCTAGCTGTCCTAGGCGTCGTGTTGCTGATGTTTCCGATCTACTGGATGCTGCGCACATCCGTGGCGAGCGTCGACGAACTCAGCACGCTACCGGTACGTATGTGGCCCAGGCAGTGGCACTGGGAGAACTACGTCGCGCCATGGCGCCAGTTCCCGTTCGCCCGCTGGCTGCTGAACTCGGTCGTGATCGCCGTGGCTTCCGTGGTGCTCACCGTCGTGATCAACCTCAGCGCGGGCTACGCCTTTGCGAAGTTGCGGTTCCCCTTCCGGAACGTCCTATTCCTGCTGATCCTGAGTACGCTGATGGTGCCGGTGCAGGTCATTATGATCCCCCAGTTCCAGATCGTTATCGACCTTGGCTTGCTCAACAACACTTGGGGCGTCGTCCTGCCTAGGCTCGCCGAGGCGTTTGGGCTCTTTATGGCTCGGCAGTTCTTCATGTCCTTCCCGGACGAGCTCCTCGAAGCCGCGCGAGTCGACGGAGCGGGGCACCTGCGAACATTCTGGAAGATCGTGCTTCCGCTGTCGAAGCCGCTGGTTGCGGTGTTGGTGATCTTCACGTTCATGTGGCGTTGGAACGAGTTCGTCTGGCCGCTCATCGTCTTGACCGACAGTAACTCCTACACTCTGCCCGTCGGGCTGCAGTTCCTGATCGGCCAGTTCAGCACCGACTTCGGGCCGCTGCTCGCCATGTCCTTCCTCTCAATCCTGCCTGTACTCCTAGTGTTCGCAGCCTTTCAGGGGTACTTCGTCGAGGGCGTCGCTCGAACGGGCATCAAATGAGCGGTAGGTCGGCCTCGGCTCCTTTGCATGTCCTGGTCACCGTCGACATTCCAGAATCCTTCCTCGAGGAGGTGCGGGCCGTTGACGCGCGCGTCGTGGTCCACCACCACCCGGTCACGCTCGACGGTGCCGGTTCGCCGGCCGCCGTGCTGGCCCAGGCCGAAGTCATGTCCACCAGCGACGTGCTGCCCGGACGTTCCACCAGCGACGTGCTGCCCGGACGTGCGACGGCTCCGGCGCTGCGTTGGGTGCAGCTTGACACATCAGGCATCGATTACGCCCGTCCCGGTGCGCTTTGGGACACCGACGAGGTCATCACAACCCTGGGCGGAGTGGGTGCTGATGACGGTGTTCGCCCACGCCCACCACCTCAGAGAGACCGAGCGGTGGCCCTCCTGCGAGGACCGGTGGAAGCTGCTCATGCCGCGCGACCTGCTTCGCAGCACCATGGGCATCGTCGGCTACGGCCGGATCGGCCGGAAGGTCGCGTGTCTGGCGCGGTCGTTCGGCATGGAAATGCTTGCCGTACGCCGGGGGCGGGGTGCCGCGGTGGCCAATCGGTGCGGCGAGCTGTCTGGCGTCGATGGCGTGTCCGCGGTGGACGTGGACCAGCTGGCCTCGGTGCTGGCCCTCAGCGACGTGCTCACCGTCCCATTGACCCCGGAGACGCTAGGGCTGATCGACGCCCGAGAGCTGGACATGACGAAGTCCGGTGCCGTGCTCGTCAACGCTAGCCCAGGAGGGGTCGTCGACGAGTCGGCACTCCTGGACGCCCTCGACCGTGGCCACGTCGACCTCGCCGCATGCGATGTCTTTGTCCACGAGCCGCTGCTGCTGGACCACCGGCTGTGGTCGCACCCCCGGTCCGTCGTTACTCCCCACGTCGCGGGCTTCGCACCGGATTACTTGGACGTCGTGAGCACGCTCTTCACTCAGAACCGACGGCGGTACCTTGACGAGTTGCCGCTGCTGAACGTAGCCGACGGAGAGAGGGGTTACTGATGCTCGCAGTGCAAAGGCGACTGGTCATCATCGACCTGCTCAGGCGCCGAGGCGCCACATCGGTCGAGGACCTGGCGTCCCGCCTTCGGGTTAGCCTCTCGACCGTCCGCCGGGACCTCCATGAGTTGGAGCGGGAGGGCCTCGTCCGCCGAGTGTATGGGGGGGCGGTTCTCACAGAGGGGTCGACCTACCCGTGCGCCCCCGAGCGGCCGCGGGCCGACCGGGAGGTGGAGCGTCGGGAGGACAAGCAGGCGATTGCCGAGGCGGCGGTCGGGCTGGTCGCACGCGGAGCGACGCTGCTTCTGACGGGCGGCACCACCACGGCAGCCTTGGTGCCCCTGGTTGCCGCCGTACCCGACGTGACCGTCGTGACCAACTCCCTGGACGTGGCGCGCCGCTTGTCGGTCGTCGACGTCGACGTCATCGTCCTTGGAGGGGTGCTGCGGCGCCCAGAGCTGAGCCTGCTCGGGCATCTGGTGGGAGTGAGCATTAACGAGGTTCACGTCGACCACGCCATCATGGGCGTCTACGGCATCGACCCGCGCAGCGGCGCTCTCGGCGCCAGCGCCCAGAAGTGCGAGACCGACCGCACGTTGGCCCGGTGCGCTCAGCGCCTAACGATCTTGGCCGCCGCCGACAAGTTCGCCCGCCGCAGCCCTCACGTGATAACCGCCGTCGAGGGCATCACCGAGATCATCACGTCCTCGGATGCACCGCTCGACGACGTCGAGGCGCTGCGCTCGCGCGGGGTGAACGTCAGCGTAGTGAACCCGACGTCAGAACCTTTCAGGCCTGCACGAAGGGAAACGTCATGAGCCTCTCCGACCGCCGCTCCCTGGTACTGATCGGCGCCGGCAGCGCTGTCTTCACCCGCGGTCTCCTCGCGGACCCGATCTCTGCAGAGGATCTCGGGGCTTGGGACATCCGCCTCGTCGACGTGGACGAGGCGGCGCTGACTGTCGCTGCGCGGCTCACCGAGCTGACGGTGCGTGTACGCGGCGCCGAGGACCGCATCAACGTGACGGGAAGCACTGACGAGTCTCGCTCGGCGAGGTTGACCACGACGTCATGCCCGGCCAGCGCGCGGCGGAGCGCGTCCGGGTCAAACAGGCTCACGGTCACGGGGACCGCACCGGCGCGGCGCAACCGCTCGGACCTGTCGGCCGTGCGGGTGAGCGCGGTCGCCTGGTGACCGGCAGCGACTAACGCGTCCACGGCAGGGCGGCCGACCAGGCCGGTCCCTCCGGCGACGAAGACCTTCACCTGTTCGGCGACGGCAGCCTGGTCCTGGTGGCGACCCCGGGGCAGACACCCGGTTCGCTTTCGCTGCTGCTGCGCCAGCCGGGGATTCCTCCGATCTTGTTCGTGGGTGACTTGTGCTACTCCACCGGGCTGCTCGAGCGGGGCGCGGTCCCCGGCATCGGCGCGCGCCGCCGCCTGCGCGAGTCCTCTCGCGCCGTCGAAGACCGGCTCTACGCCGACCTGGACGCCGCAACAGCCGGCCTAGACCTGCACCCCGTAATTGACACTCTGCGACGGCTCAGCGCCGGCCAACTCGCGGGCGCCGCCCTGCAAAACCGCCTTACCTATGCCACGACCGCGCCGAAACCCCCGTGGCCGCGGCGCAAGGAGACTCATGATGACCAGTGCGCCGGCGTCCACGACCGGCCATCACACCTTTCACCCCGACGTGAGCATCAACTACCAGCTCAACCGCTTCAGCGACGGCACCCCCGCCTCGGTCGCGGAGCTCACCGCGGCCGCACGCCGCATCACCGGCTACCCCGACTACACCAGGAAGCGCCTTGCCCTCTCAGACGCTGCAGACGCCGAGGGTGGCCCGCTCGCCAGCGCCCTGTACCAGCGTTCCGCCGAGTTCTGCATGCTGCCCGACGACCGCGCAAAGATCCCGCTCGGCGCCGATTCGTTGCCGCGATGCGCGCTGTTTTCGGGGTCGATGGGGCGACCCAGGACCTCGTCCCCTACCGGGGCACCCACCTGTACGCCCACCGGATCACCCCGCCGGCCGCCCTGGGTGCCGTCGTGATGTTCGGCGGGTTCGACAGCTACCTGGAGGAGCTGTTCGCGGCCCAGGCGTACTTCGTCGCAGCCGGCTACGACGCGATCGTCTTCGAGGGCCCGGGCAGGGCTCCGTGCTCGAGGAGAGGCACCTGCCGTGTTGTGAATGTCGTTGAAGGAGGACCTGATCGATAAGCAGGCGCGGTTCTGGGTGTTGTTGGCAGGCGGCGCGACGTCGACGGCGGCCGGTGTGCCTGTCAAGGGCGACACAGCCAGCCGGTGGGTCGTGGTCAGGGAGCGCGTCAAGACCGAGGAGCGGGAGTTCTTGGCGCACCGCGACCGGTCGTGGGCGTCGTAGCTGCCTGAGCCGGGCAGCGCCCCTCGGGTCGGCCGCAGGCGCCGAAGTCGCAGGTGCGACACCACCAGGCGCCGGAGCCCCCCTCGGCGCGACTGCCGATCCGGGCGCGCACGCGAGCGTCAACCAGCTTCGCGACCAGCAGCTCCAAGGTGGCTGCCTCGCCCTCGTCGAGTCCTCGAGTGGTTTCCTTGACGAGTGCGATCCGCGCCTCGATCGCACGGTGGCGACGACGACGCCCCTTTGCCGTCAGCCGGACCTCGACGTGACGGCGGTCCAAACCCGGCCGGCGCTCGACCAGGCCCTCGGCCTCGAGCAGCGTCACCAGGCGGACGGCGCCGGAATGAGTCAGACCCAGGACGGTCGCAAGTTGGCCGACGTTGGCGCCGCCGAGGAACTCCCCCAACGCCAACAGCGCTGCAGTGCCGCTCCCGGAGAGTCCGCTGGCCTTATCGAGGGCAGCCGTGGCGTCGTCGTGCAGCCCTTGCGCGAGGGCGCCCAGCAGGTTGCCCAGCCGGGGGGTTGCCTGATCGTCCATGGGCTGATTATATGAGTTAGTCATGTGTTTCAACGAAGGAGATGGTGAGCATGCGTGGCAAGGTGGCAACCGCCGAGGTAGACGTCGACGCCGCACCCGGGCGGGTCTGGCAGGCGCTGACCGACACCGCCGAGGTCAAGGAGTGGATGGCAGGTACCACGCTCAAGACGGATTGGCAGGTCGGGAGTCTGATCACGTGGAGCGGTCAGTACGACGGTAACTCCTACCAGGACAAGGGCGAGGTCGTCGCCTACGACGAGCCCCGCGAACTGTCAGTCACCCACTTCAGCCCGCTGACCGGACAGGAAGACGTTCCGGAGAACTACCACACGCTCGTGTACACACTCAAAGAGGAATCGGGCCGCACCCAGCTCCGGTTGTCCCAGGACAACTGCGCCGATGAAGACGAGGCAGAGAAATTCAGCGAGAACTGGCAGCAGATGCTCGACGGGATCAAGGCCCACATCGAG
>JACMPC010000118.1 GCA_014377705.1 Dermatophilaceae bacterium | reverse complement strand
GGCCCGCCGGGCGGCGGGAAGGAACGAGACCGGACTGATCACTCCCTGGGTGGGGTGGCGCCAGCGCACCAACGCCTCGAGCCCGGACACCTGCATCGTGGCGGCGTCGAGCTGCGGCTGGTACCAGACCTCGATCTGGCCATCGGCGATTGCCCGTCGCAGCTCTTCGGCCAGCTGCAGGCGCGACCGCGAGAACTCATCCTGCTGGGCATCGTAGAGCGCCACACCCAATCCCGACTTCTTCGCCTGGTACATCGCCACGTCTGCCCGCCGCAGGACCTCACTGCCGTCCTTGTCGCCCGCCAGCGCGACGGTGACACCGATCGAGCCCGAGGGGGAGATCTCGATCTCTTCGATGACGATCGGTTTGGCGAGCTCCCTGAGCACCCCGTGCGCCGTCTCCATCAGCTCGATCTCGTCGGTGGTGTCCAGGATGATTGCGAACTCGTCGCCGCCCAGTCGAGCGACCCGGGCGTGCTGATCGACCGCCTCGCGCATCCTGACACCCACCATCGTCAGGACCGTGTCGCCGGCACGGTGCCCCAGCGAGTCGTTGATCTCCTTGAAGCCATCTAGGTCGAGCAGCATGAGCGCCAGCGGCTGGCGATCGGCCAGGCCGTCCGACAACCAGGCTCGTACGGCACGCCGGTTGGGCAGCTTGGTGAGGTCGTCGGTGTGGGAGAGGGCGAAAGCCTCGTTCGCCCGGTTGGCGTCCCTGAGCGCCAGACCCAGGCGCGCGGCGACGGTGGCCAGGGTGAGCACCGCCGGTGGCAGTATGTAGTTGGCCAGCGTGTGGTCCGTGCGGATGGTCAGCACCGCCAGGGCGACCAGCCCCGCGCCGACCAGGAGCGGTGTGCCCGCGGCCTTGGGGACCGCCCGCATCACGGACTGCTCAGGCCGGCAGGCTGCCGCCACCAGGAGGGCAAAACCTGTGCCCCACAGGGCATAGCTGAGGTTGCCGAAGTCATAGGTGCTCGCCGAGCCCTGCAGCGCGAATCCGGAATCTGCGCAGGCCAACAGCAGGAAGGCCGTGCCCATCATCCAGGACTTGCGCCGGTCGATGCGGGTCTGCAGGAGCGACTGGCCCAGCACCACAAGCGCCAGCATCGTGTCGGCAAGTGGATAGATCAACGCCAGCAGGAGGGGCACCCCGTCCTGACCGGACGCCAGCCGGATCGGCGTGACCAGCAGCAGGGAGGCCAGGCAGGCGGTCCCGCCACAGATGATGACGATGTCCAGCCAGCCACGGGCTGGACGCGACTGACGACGGTCCACGTCCAGCAGCAGGTAGCCGACCATTCCCAGGTAGGAGACCAGGAAGAGCCACTCGCCGCGGGCCGGGAACTGCGCCTCGGCATCCACTCGCACCGCATTGACCGAGATCGATCCCAACGCCCATGACGCGATCGCGGCCAGGAGCAGCAGCAATGTCGCGCGGCGGGCGGGGAAGCGGCCCATCGCGAGCGCGAGCTGCAGCAGGAGCAGCGGGAAGAAGATCGAGAGCGAGGTGAGAAGGATCGCCGGAGTCTTGTGGTGAGCGACCGATTGCGCGATCTGGTTGATCAGCAGGCCAAGGATCAGCACTGCCCAGGGCAGTGGTGCCACGACCGCTTGGGCCGCGGCACCCCGGGAGAGCACCGGGGCGAGGTTTCGGTTCCTGACCACTGTCTACTGTCCCCTCTGGCGGTGGGCCGCCAGCTCATGAGGTGGACGCATCGCACTCCAGGCTGTTCAGGATGAGGTCGACGTCGTCGGTCGAGGTCAGGGGGTTGACGAAACATAGCCGAAGCACGGGCTCGCCTGCGAACGTGGTCGGCGTGACCAGGGCCATCCCGCGGGCCTGGGCCTGAGCCGACCAGCGCGCATAGTGCTTCGAGCTCCAGCCGTGTCGTCGAAACAGCACCACCGAGAGATGCGGCTCGGTCGCGAGCCCGAGGTGAGGGCTCGCTTCGATCTGCTTCGCCGCGTAGTCCGCCACGGCAAGGCAGCACTCGACCGCGTCCACATAGGCATCGGTGCCGTTGGCCACGAGCGAGGCCCATACCGGCAGACCTCGCGCCCGACGGGTCAGATGGGCCGCGTAGTCGGCAGGATTGTCGCCTTCGTCATCGTTGACGGCATCGAGGTACACCGCGCGCTGCTGGTGGGCCGACCGGGCGATGGTGGGCTCCAGATAGAGCACCGCGGCACAGTCGAACGGGGTGAAGAGCCATTTGTGCGGGTCGATCGTGACCGAGTTTGCGCGCTGGATGCCCTCGAAGTCGGCCCGCCTCGCGGGGGCCAGGAGAGCGGCGCCACCATAGGCGGCATCGACGTGCAACCAGATGCCCCGCTCGGCACAGTCGGCAGTGATCTCCTCGAGGGCATCGACCGCGCCGGTGTTCGTCGCCCCGGCGCTTGCGACGACAGCGACGACACTGTCGGCATCGAGTGAGTCCAGGACCGGCGCCAGGTCGCTGACCCGCAGCGGGCGGTCCTGTGACCCGGCCAGGACCACCCGGCAGCCCATGATGGCTGCCGCGGCCCGGACCGAGGAGTGGGCTGAGGCCCCGGCAACGATCACGCCCGGAACCACGCCGCCGGCAGACATCCGTCCGTGCCGGGCAGCGACCAGCGCGCTGAGGTTGGCCAGCGACCCGCCACTCACGAAGACGCCATGGGCCTGCTCGGGGTAGCCGACGACGTCGCACAACCAGCGGATCGCCACACGTTCGGCCAACACGACGTCACCGGCCTCGAGCTCGGTGCCGCCGTAGACAGATGCTGCGGACAGGGCAGCATCGGCGATCACAGCAGCCGGTGTCGGGGAGCCCCCGACGAAGGCGAGGTAGCGGGGATGGTCGGTCGGGAAGGTGGTGGGCAGGAGGACGTCGCGCAACACCGCCCACGTCGCCTGGATGCCGATGCCGGACCGGGTCACCTCGGGCAGCTCCGCAGTGCGGGCAGGACGCATCGGGGCGGGTGTCGTCCGGCGGTCGGCGATCCACTCGGCGAGCTCGCCCAG
>JACMPC010000117.1 GCA_014377705.1 Dermatophilaceae bacterium | reverse complement strand
CCTGTACGCGGGTTCGATTCCCGCCCCGGCCTCGCTCGCGGGAGACAACAGCACAGCACGGGCGATTGGCGCAGTCTGGTAGCGCGCTTCCCTGACACGGAAGAGGTCACAGGTTCAAGTCCTGTATCGCCCACACACGATCCACGCTCAAACCGAGCGCATTACCGCAGGTCAGAGGCACTGTCTGATCAAGCCCGCTCCCCTTGATGCCTCACCTGAACCCATCCTGACTCTGGTTACCAGTGGAGCCAAATGTCTGGTTCGGGGGCCCTTACCAGAGTCTTACCTTAGTCGTGGACTCTGGTAAGGATCAACGACCGTCCCAAAATAAGCGGTACCGTCGGGCATGACCTCGATGGACGGCGACGTCGACGACATGGCCAACATCAAGCCGATGCTTGATCGAACGACCAAGATCCAACGCCACGTCAACGGTGACCTGCAGTGGCGAGTGATCGTCTACGACGGCGCCCTTGGCAAGCAGGTGGAACGGTTGGCGGTCGGTCTCACCGAGGCCCGCCGTCTACGGGAGGTCTTACGCGCCAACGTGGCCGCCGGTAAGCCTGGGAATCCGCCTGCTCACGCTGCCCGTCTCATCAGGCCCGGTCACCGCCAAGCGGGCGCAAGCCTTGGGGCCCTCACGGTGAACCAATGGGCTCCGTTGTTCCTGAGGTACTACGCCGTCGCCAGGGATGGATCACCTCGGCCGGCGACGAGCATGGAGAGCGCCAGCCAGCGCCTTGAGCGCTACATCTTGCCGTTCATCGGGGATCGGACCATGGAGTCCCTCACCCTGGCCGAGCTCGAGGACATGATCGCCAACCTGCGCAAGGTCAACGGCGACCCGCTGGCTCAGTCCAGCAAAGAGAGCGTGTCCAGCACGATCAAGACGGTGTGGACTCTGGCGAAGCGTCGCGGCGTGATCAACGCGAACGTCGCCGCCGATCTACCAACCAGCTGGGGCGGTGCGGCGGCTTCATCGCGGCGTTTGATCAAGCCGTCACTCACCGGCGTGGACGCCTTGGCAGCGGCGATGGGCGAGCTGGGTGACGTGGTGCTGCTGTTCGCGTTCACAGGTATGCGCTGGGAGGAGGCGTCGGGGGCGTGGACCTCCGACGTCGACCTGGAGCAGCGCTTGCTGTCGTGCCAGCGGGTGTCCCCCGTCGTGCGAGGCAAGCGAGTGCCTCCGGGCACCATCATGAAGTCCCGGCACGCCCGCCGCGACATCCTCATCGTCGACCAGGCGGTTGAGCCGCTGCGGCGGTTGCTGGCACGAGCCGGGTCGGCCTCGGGCGCGGAACCCGTACTCGTGACCGGCGAGCGGGGCCGTGGGCCACTGCACTACCGCACGTGGCGCAACAAGCTCCGCGAGGCGCAGGCCGCGACCGGCGTGTCGTACACGGCACACCAGTTGAGGCACGTCTACGCGAGCATCTTGATCGGCTCCGGGATGGAGGACGCCAAGATCGCCCGGTACATGGGCCACTCGAACGCGAACTACACCCGAGCCCTGTACGGCCACTGGTTTCCCGAGGACAGCCGAGCCGACGCAGACCAGCTGTCGGCAGTTATCGGTGCCATCCGAGCGCGAGAGTCAGCGATAGCCCAGGGCCTTGAACTCAGCCGTCAATGAGCCAACCCCCGCCTTGCGTCAACCGCGCGTGACATTACCCGCGGGGACGGGCTTTGGCGCAACGCTGGGCGGCTGGGACCAGGCCCCTGAGATGACTTCCGACCTACCGCAACGTCAGAACACGTGCCATACTAGGCGACAGAACCCTGCCAGAGAAGGTGACACACTGTGGCTGTCCCCGGAGCCCTCGCTAGCCAAGTCAGCGACTTGATCTCCACCCTCGGGCTCACCCAAGACGAGATCGGGTCGATCGTCGACGCCTCGCCCCGCTCGGTCGCCCGATGGTCGCGCGGCGACGTCGTCCCTCAGAAGCTGAACAAGCAGCGGTTGATCGAGCTGGCCTACGTCGCCGAGGTCGTCACCGAGGTACTCCCACCGGACAAGGTCAACCTGTGGATGATGTCGCCGAACCGTCTTCTGGACCATGACTCCCCAGCCGACCGGATCCGCTCCGGTGGCTATCGAGACGTTCTCGGACTGATTGAGGCGATCGCCGACGGCGTGGTGATGTGAGTCCTGCCTTAGACGAAGACCTCGTTCAGCGCGTCAATGATCTGGGCGCGAGTCCATGGAGCGGGACCACGTACCGCCATGTTGCCGGCAGCCGGGATCCCCTGTCCGGGGCTGGCGCACGAGCTCTCGGTGGTCGCTGGAACGTCCCCGGCTTCTCAGCCATCTACCTGGCTCACCCCTCCGCCGCGTGCATGGCAGAGCTGGACCGGCTCGCCGAGTCCCAGAACGTCACAGCATCCGACCTGCTGAGGGCCACGGCCGGAAGGACACTGCACACCATCGAGGTGCGCGCTCTGGAGGTTCTCGACCTCCGCAAGGAGGCATGTCGGGACCAGGTCGGCCTGGACCTGGCGGACATCGTCGACACCGATCGGACCGCTTGCCAGGCCGTCGGACAGGCCGCGCACTTCCTGCACTTCAGCGGCGTCCTCGCTCCCTCAGCCACCGGCATCGGCCTCGTCTTGACCGCCTTCGAATCCAGACTTGCGGCCGGACAGCTGACGGTGGAGCGGTCCGAGCCGCTTACGGATGTCGTGTATCGGGGCCTGTCCGAGTCGGCCTCTTGATCGGCTCCGGGATGGAGGACTCCAAGATCGCCCGGTACATGGGCCGCTCGAACGCGAACTACACCCGAGCCCGATACGGCCACTGGTTTCCCGAGGACAGCCGAGCCGACGCAGACCAGTTGTCGGCAGTTATCGGCGCCATCCGAGCGCGAGAGTCAGCGATAGCCCAGGGCCTTGAGCTCAGCCGTCAATGAGCCAACCCCCGCCTTACGTCGACCACGAATGACATTGCCCGCGGGGATGGGCTTTGGCACAACACCGGGCGGCTGGGACCAGGCCTCGACCTCGGTGCGATCAAACCGCAGGCCCTTGCCGACCTTGCGGTGAGGGATGGCGTCGCGCTGCACGAGACCACGAACGGCCTTCTCGGTCAGGCTGAGCCAGACAGCGAGCTCGGCGACCGTGAGATACGGGTCAGGCAGCACGCTCATGATTCGCTCCACAAGTCGACGAGCGGCACGGCGCCTTCGACGCCGTCGCCGTAGGACGCGAGCCAGGGCAAGCTGTCGGTAGCCGGGAGCTAGCAGGAGCTCGGGCTCGCTCATGAGGTCAGGCTGGTCCTCGACCCTTGTCGAGACTCTTGCCGGCACCGTCCTCTTGGACGTCCCGGCCCTTGCCGGGCCCGCGACAGGCCTTGCCGGTTTCCCCGGCACGGCGTGTCGCGGTCTGTCACGGGACCTGAGGACTGCTGGGCGAGAGGACGCGTAGCCGCTGTCGCACTCATCCGAGGGCCTGGCCGTGCGCGGCGTAGAAGGCGATGGGGTCAACAGGGCTGTCCTTGACCCGGATCTCGAAGTGCAGGTGCGGGCCGGTGCTGCGGCCTTCGTTGCCGCTGTAGGCGATGAGCTCCCCGGCTTGGACGGCCTGGCCGACGGTGACAGTCCACCGGCTGAGGTGTCCGTAGACGGTGTCGATCCCGCCGGGGTGGGTGATCTTGACCCACTTACCGAAACCGGTAGCGGGTCCGGCGGCGACAACCGTTCCGTTGCTGGCGGCGTACACCGGCGTGCCGATCGGGGCGCCGAAGTCGATGCCGGCGTGCAATCGTCCCCAGCGGGGCCCGTACGGGGAGGTGATCGGTCCGGTGACGGGCCGGATCCAGGTGCCGGGCGGGCCGGCGCCGGGGGCGCTGGCGCTCGGGTCGGCGTAGGCGGCCATGAGGTTGCGGATCCGGACGAGGTATCTCTGGGTCTCGGCGTACGGGGGGACGCCGTTGTAGCGCTGAACCGAGCCGACTCCCGCGTTGTAGCTCGCGAGGGCGAGGTCGATCGGGTCACCGGTCAGGCTCTTGTCGCCGGTAACCGCAGCGAGCAGCTTGCACATGAAGCTGGCCTGGCTGGCGATCGCGTCGGCCGGGTTGAACGGGTCCCGGCTGCCGTCGCCGTCACCGTCGACGCGTCCAGTGACCCACGTGGCGGGCATCAAATCCGATAGG
>JACMPC010000116.1 GCA_014377705.1 Dermatophilaceae bacterium | reverse complement strand
TCGCCGGCCTGCTTGATGTTTGCCTCGGATTGGTCGGCCTTACCTTCGGCTTCGAGGTGCTCGTTGTCGGTCACCTGTCCGGCCGCCTTCTTGACCATGCCCTTGGCCTTCTGGACGGCGTTGTTGACCTTGTCGGGGAAGCTCATGAGTCTGCCCTTCTGTTGATTGGGTTCCTCTGGTCGGGCCGGGTGATAGCGCCCACCAAATGTCCCCAAGACTTCAACGTAGCCCCGGTCAACGGGTTCCGCGCGGCGTCAACCATGAGCCGGAGCCAACGAAGGTGCCCCTGCGGGGACCAACATGATGTACCTCACGCTCGGAGTCGTGCATTCTCGGCAGCGGGCATGGCTGACCGGCACATCGTAGGGCTGAAGGATCAACGTTTGTTGCCATTTATGGGTCGCTCGGTCTGAACTCCCTCACGTCAACGACCTCTGCGTGGATCTTGAGACTCAAGCAGCCATCCTTCCCGCCGACGGCGGCACCCGGCACACAGTCAACGTTGCGGACGTCGCTCAGTCGACGTCGGGAGGCGCGACCCGTCCCTCAAGCCGAACCTCTGTCGGACGCAGTTGGAAACCCCTTGCTCAATCGAGCCGCCGATCGTCGCAAGTGGATCGGGCTGCGGTGACCTCGTCCACGCATGGATAGGACGATGAGGCGTGGCCACCGCAACGGATTCCCCCATGTTCGCCAACGCTCCTCGGTGAACGGACGCGAGAGACAGACGAGTCGTCGCAAGAATCAACGAATCCGGCGCCGTGACGGGCCGCCCAGCGAAGCCCAGACCGTACGACCTGAGCGCTCCTCCAGAACACCCCACTCGTGGGCAAGTCCGCGCACAATTCGCAGACCACGACCAGTGACGGCCATCGCGGCGCGCGGCGCCGGACGAGGTGCGGTGGGTCCCCCGCCATCGGTGACCGCGATCTCGACCACGCCGCTCCGGACGGTCCAATTCACCTGAATCGTCCCGTCCGGCAACGGCTTCGCGTAACGAACAGCATTGGAAAACAGCTCTGAGATCACAATCTCAGACTCGCCAACAACTGTTGCGTCTACCTCAAGTTCACGCAGCGAAAAGACCAGCGCACGGCGGGCGTCCCGCCCCGAGCTCTGCTTCCACGGCACCCGCATACCCTTCGCAGACATACTCACCTCAATGCTCAATTCACTTTATGCGTAAGGGAATGGTCTTGGTCGGCTCCCAGGAGTGGTGCGGGCTGCCTGATGCTGAGGTTAACCCTCGCCAGCCTGCTGCGCCTTATCAACAACTTGACCGTGGCCGCCTATTCGTCAGCCCGATTTCGGCCCGGCAGCCCCTCCAGGGCGGGACTCACCGCCGACGTCGTCCAGGCGGGGCATTCGTAGATGATACTGGCGGGGGCATCGGTACCCGCGTCATCGGCTGCCCAACGGTGTGACGCCGTCGCCGGCCAGGGCCTGGGACAGGCGCACGCTCTCGCCGCTGGTCTGACAGACGTTGGGCCTGGTGCAGGAGCCGGTCAACCGTGGGGAAGATCTGATCGGCTAACTGGAGTGTTCGGTGGTTCGAGTGAGGTAGTGCACTGCGGTGCGGATTTGGAAGAACGATGGGTCGCCCCTTCTCCTGCGACAAGGCCAGATCGATCGGGGCCACCGGATTATCGAACGTGTTGCGGATCTCGTCGATTCCCGGGATCTGCACGGGCCAGTCGCGGTCCAGGGTGTAGCGCACGATCATCATCGCGTGGTTGCGTTCCTCGACGGACTGCCGGTAGAAGTGTCCGGCTCAGCGCGGCAGATCGTGGGCATCGAACCAGATGGCGATCGCGATGTACTGCTGGCTGGCGGTGAACTCGTTGCGCACCTGAGCGGTGAGAAATTCGGCGAAGGTCGAGGACGGTGCAGCGCCTCGTGGACATGGCTGGCAATCTACCAATGCAACTGACGGAGAGCGGCTGCACCGTCCCTGCGTCGCGGGGGCGCTGGGCCGGGGCCATCGGTCCCGGTCCGGGTGACCGATGGCTGATCGGTCAACCAATCTCTAGCGGTCGTGGCCTGGTGCACGGTTGACGAACCACGAAGGGCTCTAAATCCCGGTACGGACGGCCAAGTTCCGTGGGGCAACGCCGAAGGCGTGACCCCATCCCAGGTCCCGTCTCGTTCACGCCATTTCATGGGTGGGCACGCTTTCCTCCGCCACGACTCGCACTTGGCTGAGCAGGGCCACCGCCGCAGACATGAGCACAAGACATAGCAGCGACAGCAGCAGCGGCACGACTCCGGTACGCAGCCGTTCGTCGTAGACGACCACGCCTAGCAGGACGCTGACCAGTGGGTCGGCCGTGGCAGTGGCGGGTAGGCTGGCTGCCAGCGGCCCCGCCTGAAACGCCATCTGCGCCAGCAGGAGTCCGACCGCTCCCGCGGCCAGGAGGGCGTACAGCTGCCAGCTGCTGAGCAGGGCCGCAGGGCCGTGCTGGGCCACGTTGGTGGAGGCCTTGATCAGGGCTGCGGTGCCCGCGTAGATCGTTCCGACGGCGACCCCCACCAGGGCCGCTGCCCGGCGCGAGCCCAGCTTGCGGCGCGTGGCACGGCGGGAGGTGATGACACACCCGGCGACTACGACCAGGGATGTCGCTGCGGCCAGGCCCGCCGGTAGCCGGTCGGTACGGTCGGCCTGGGCGGTCGCGGCGCCCGAGACGATCAGGAATCCGGCCACAGACAGCACCAGCGCGGCTCCCAGGACTAGCTCCCGGCGGCTGATCCGGGTCCCGGTAACCCAGTGACCCACAATCAGGGCAAAGAGCACCGCGCTTGCCAGGAGCGGCTGGACTACGGTAAGCGCGCCGATATGCAGCGCCAGCACTTGTAGTCCGAGGCCACCCAAGTCGGCGAGGATCCCGCCCAGCCAGAGCGGGTGACGCAGGGTCGCTGCGGCGAAGCCGAGGAGCTCGTTGGGGCGGAAGTGGTGCACTCGCGGCATCTTGCCTGCGCTGCGGTGCCGGAGAGCGGTGGACACCGAGAAGAATGCCGCCGACCCCAGGGATGCCGCGACCACGCTGATCAGGCTCACACTCACGACCGTTGCCGTTCGGGCACCCGGCGCGACTTGGTCTGAGCGCCGGTGGCCTGGGCCAGGCATGCGGAGGCGTATGCCGCGTCAGTTCTCTGCAGGAGCGCTCCCCACCCGACGGGGCAGTCGACTGTGCGGTTGTGCGCGGCGATCCTGAGGCGCAGTTCGCGGTCGCGGACCAGACGTACGACGGCCTCCGCCATGTCCTCGTCGGATCCACACAGCAGGCCCTCGCGCTCGTGGCGGATGAACTCGCTGACACCGCTGTTCGCTTTGGCCACGACAGGTAGTCCCACGCACCGGGCCTCCAGTGCGGCGATGCCGAAAGACTCCAGGTCAGCCGATGCAAGGAAAACGTGTGAGGCCCCAAGGACCCCCCGGACGTCCTATCGGTCCAGGCGGCCGAGCAGGTTGACCCGGTCGGTCATGGCATGCCGGCGAAGGTAGGCGGCCATCGCCTCCTGACGCGGCCCGTCCCCGGCCACGAGCAGCCGCAGTCGGGTCTTGTCCCCCAGCTGATCAAGGGTCATCTGGGCTCGGCGCACGATCCTGAGCAAGGCCAGCGGACGCTTTCGCCAAGCCAGGCGCATGACTGCCCCCAGCACCAGCTCCCCAGGTCGCACCCCGGCAGCTGGCATCAACGATCCTGGTCGATGCCATTGGCCAGGACGCGGATCTGGGTGCCAGGGGGAAGCAAACGGCGCACCGGCGCCGCGGCCGCCTCACTGACCGCCGACCACGTGATCGGCAGCGTGGACCAGCCGCCAAGCGCGTCCATCGTGGACAAGATCGGGCCGACCCCTGCCCACATCGAGTGCACTGTGACCAGCGTCGGGATCCCGTCGCGGGCCGCAGCCCGGGCCAGGAAGAACCCCAGGGGCGACGCGACACCCAGGTGGGCGTGGATGACGTCCACATCGAGGTCCCGTAGAGTCCCAATGCCAGCTCGGACGGCGAGCGGGTGCAGCGCGCGCGGCCTGCGGAAGGCTTGCGTGACACGGCGCACGTAGGGTCTCTCAGCACCTGGGGTGCTCGTAATGACCTGGACGTCGTGGCCCTGAGCCCGCTGGAGGTTGGCGAGGTCCGACACGTGCGTCTCGATCCCGCCCAGCCGGGGCAGGTAGAAGTCGCTGACGTGCGCGATTTTCACAGCTTGCGCATGTTGAACAGCACGTACCGCCTCAAGGGTGGGCAACCCATAGGCACAAGGTTACGGCGGTAGGGACCCTGGTAGTGAAACCACCCCACGAGAGCATCGATCCTAAGGAGCTCCTGGACGCGACACCCACGGCGTCGTGCGTGAAACGACGCGCGAGAAGGTTGGGGACCGCCAACCTTGCCAGTGTCGGCGTAATTCTTGCTGCATGCACGGCCGGATCCCCGCATCAGAGCTTGTTCTCGGGCCCCGCTTCCAGGCGTCGTGCCCGGCGGGCGGTGACGCGCAGCTGTGTGAGCCGGACGACGCCCACGATGGCGACCACGGCAGCACCGGCGACTGCCGCGATGAACAGCGCGGTCCCCATCGGCAGGGATCCGGTGAAGCCCAGGTAGTGCAACGTGACGACGTCCTGGTTCTGCAGGATCAAGACGATGAGCAGTACCAGGAGAACGAGCGCCACTGCCGTGGCGAACCAGGCAGCGGACGCGCGCGTCGTCGCAAGGGCGCTGGGCGAGGGGGTCACCGCACCTTGGCTCTTCGGCGGCGCACTGGCCTCGGGGCTGACAGCACCCGAGATCTTGGGGGTGTTCGCCGCATCTCCTTCATGGCGCGGTGGAGTTTCTGACGTCATGGCTGCTACCTCCGAACTCTGGCGCGGGTTGGCACCTCAACGATACAGCTCAGGTTGTCAGCCAAAGTCTCGCCAGGGAGAAGCCGAGCCAGGCGAGCATGGCCAAGCCCAAGAGGCGACGAAAGGGGTTCACCCCACGCAGCACCTCGTCCCCGGCCCACAGCGCGAGGGCCGCCGAGGCGAGGACGACCAGGACGGCGTGCACCCAGCCCTGGGGGTGTCCCAGCCACATCACCGCCGACGCAAGCAGCCACACCGCGAGCAGCCAGTTGGGAAGCTGGGCCAGTGTGATCCGGCCGGTCGTCCGGCTGCGGAACATCCAGCTCACAAACCCCGAGCGATTCCCTGTCACCTCGGGGGCCCTCAAGATCGCTTTCCTTCGGGTCGCCTGGAGGTCCCCTGACCGGATGGCGGCCGGGCTGGATGGCGACTCACCGTGCACCCGGGTGCGACATCGGCGCCTCGTCGCCGTGCCCGGGTAAGTCAGGTGTGACGTCGCGTTCTTCCTCCGCCGGATGCGCTTCGTTGGTCGCCTCGGCTGCCCCGTCGCTGCCTTCCCTGATCAAGACCGGGTCTGCCCCCTCCACCTCGGCGTCCGCGTGGCTCTCCAGCATGCTCGCGATCGGCTGCCAGGCGGGGTCGAGGGCGATGGCCCCTTCATCGCCGGAAGTGCGTTCGTTCCACAGCTCTACGAATCGGCGATGGACGTCCCCGTGCTCCTCGCTGGTCGGGTCGGCGATGTCGTTCTCCGTCTTGTCGTCGTTGTCAGCCATACAGGCCAGTCTGCGGGTTGCCAAGCGAGCAGGTGCGCAAACAAGTCTTTCGCTGTCCCGGTGAACTCAAGTGCCGACGATTTCGATGAGAGGTGCAACACCGTCTATCGGTGGGGAATTGCCTCAGCTGCCTGGCCATTCGCCAGTCCATCGTTGGAAGGCCCGGGCACCGCCACGGTCGATGAGGGTCTTGACGAGCGAGTAGATGGCCCCCTGGACGGTGGCAACAATGAGGATCTCCTTGAGGCCATACTCGCTTTCGAGCGCTGTGGGCGGGTCGGACCGGTCCCCGGGACTGGCGCGTCGCCAGACTTGCTTGAAGACGATGCCAGCCAGCAGTCCGCCAACCACCGAGCTGGTGAGGCCGACCGGACGGTAGAGGATCTTCGCGGACTTGCTTGTCACTTGCTGTTTAGCCATGAGTGTCTCCCGGGCCCGGTTGATAGTGGTGGTCATCGCTCTGGATGCGGTGGTTTGTCGTTGCGGATGCCGGTTAACCCCCGCTCGTGGGCTTCGTGTCGTCCTCGTCGCGTGCCTGATTCCGAATTTCACGGCCCCGTTGCACATCTGCTGCGTGTTTGGTTTCGGCTTTGTCGATGTTGCGGGTGTCTCGGGCCGGGAGCTGGATGGTGTCCTCGGCTGCTACCCCTGACTGGAGCTCGCGGCCGCGCTCGAGCTCGGCATCAAGCTCAGCGCCGAAGAGCAGGGCGAGGTTGGTGATCCACAGCCATAGCAGGAACACAATGACCCCGGCCAGCGCGCCATAGGTCTTGTTGTAGCTGGAGAAGTTCGCCACGTAGAAGCCGAAGGCGACCGACGAAAGCGCCCAGATGAGGATCGCGACGAGAGCGCCGATGCTGAGCCAGCGAAACTTGCTCTGCTTCACGTTGGGGGTCGCGTAGTACAAGGTCGCCACGATCACGAGGACGACGATCAGCAAGATCGGCCACTTGGCGATACGCCAGGCCAGGACTGCGGCCGGCCCGAGCCCCAGGGCGCTACCGAGGGACTGCGTGAGCGGTCCAGACACGATCAGGGCCAGTATGGCCACAGCCGCGAGAACGACCAGGAGAAGGGTGACGAGGAACATGGCCGGGCGCAGTTTCCACGCCGGCCGGCCCTCACCGATCTCGTAGATCCGGTTCATCGCCCGCCCGAACGCCCCGACGTACCCTGATGCCGACCACAACGCCCCCAGCAGGCCGAGGACCAGGGCGAGGCCCGCCCCTGAGGTCTGGCTCAGCGTTTCCAGCGTGGGTCGCAGCGTTGTGGCCACCGATGACCCGCCCGCGTCGGACACGATGCCGAGCAAGAAATCGACAGTGTTGGGTCCCTGCCCGAAGACGCTGACCAACGACAGTAACGCGATCGCCGTGGGGAACAGGGCCAACACCGCGTAATACGTCAGGGCAGCGGCCAGGTCGGTGCACTGGCCCCTGGAGAACTCACGCACCGTCTTGCGTGCGACGTACACCCACGACTCTCTGGTGAGGTCGGTCGGAGAATCAGGACCGTTGGAGTCGTCCAGGGAAGGCGTGCCCTGCCGGTGGTTGGACTCCGTGGTGGGTCGGCTCATCGCCGTCTCCGCCACACCACCGCGGCGCCGGCGGCGAGCAGCACGGCTGCCAACGCCGCTCCCGCTAGCAGGCCGGTCTTGGGCTTGCCGTGGCCATCAGTCGCGGCGTTCTTGGTCTTGGTGGCCGCCTCACCGCTGCGCGCCCGGA
>JACMPC010000115.1 GCA_014377705.1 Dermatophilaceae bacterium | reverse complement strand
TAAGCCCTTCAGCGCCGATGGTACTGCACTGGTGACGGTGTGGGAGAGTAGGACGCCGCCGGACATACATTACGAAAGAGCCCTGACCGGCAACAACCGGTCAGGGCTCTTTTATGTTTGCCGTAAGATTAGGCACATCAGGACCAGGTTTCGGAAGGGAAGTCGATGATCGTTTGCGCGCCGGTGACACCAGAGGGCATGATCGACCCCCGTTGGGGCCGGGCCGACTGGGTCGCGCTGGCCGACGTCGTGAGTGGCGAAATCGTGGGCTGGCGGCAGGTTGAGGTCTTGTGGAGCGGACTGCACGACGAGGGCGGACCGGGATCGCACCACGCCCGGGTCGTGACCTTCCTGCGCGAGCACCAGGTGGAGGCTGTGGTCGCCAACCACATCGGCCCGGGGATGGTGCGGATGCTAGACACCATGGGCGTTCCCATGCACCTGGGTGCAGCCGGCGACGCACGTGCAGCGGTGCTGGCTGCAAGCCCTGCCAGCTGATCAGGAGCACAGGTCGAACCAGCTCACGTTGACCTCGCCAAGCATCTCACGCAGCAGCGGCAGGCTGAGGCCGACGACGTTGTGGTGATCGCCCTCGATCCCTGATATGAACGGGCCCCCCAGTCCGTCGATGGTGAATGCCCCGGCAACCTGGAGGGGTTCCCCGCTGGCGACATACCTGGCGATCTCCTCGTCGCTGACTTTCGCGAAGTGGACGATGGTGGAAGCCACTGCACCCATGGTCGCGCCGGTGCCGCCGTCCTCGGGGTCCCGGTCGTCGATCAGCCAGTGCGCGGTGTGCAGCACCCCCGAAGTGCCTCGCATTCCTTTCCAGCGGGAAATGGCCTCGGCCTCGTCGGTGGGCTTTCCATGCACCTCTGAGTCGATCTCAAGCACCGAGTCGCAGCCAAGGACCAGGGTATTCGGGGGAGCGTCCTGGGGACGGGCGTCCCCAGCCAGAAGTGTGGTGACGGTTTCGCACTTGGCTCTGGACAGCACCAGGGCGACATCCGCCGGAGCGAGCTCGCCAAAACGTGATACGGCTTCCGTGACCACCGACTCCTCGTCCACATGGCTGACCAGCACGTAGGGTGCCACGCCGGCGCGCTGCAACGTTGCCAGTCGAGCGGGGGAAGCGGAGCCGAGAACGAGGGGAACCCGCGGAAAGACCATGCGGGCAGGCTATCCCGGTCAGGCGGTGGTGCAGGCCACTGCCACCCACGGACCGCTCGGCCATGTCAGGGCCATTGGAGTGCCGGGCCCTGACCACTGTGACGTCTGGAAGGCGGAAGAGCGCCCGCGGGAGCTGCAGGGCACCCAAGAGAGACGAGGGCGACCCGTTCCCTTTGCGTTGCTACCTCGTTGAACCACTGAGCCGTCCAACGGGGGACGGCCTGCGCAGAGACGACTCTCACATGCGACGCTCACTGATCATGATGGCCACCGCTGCTGGACTTGCGGCCACGACGCTTGCCGACGCCTCGACGGCGCAGGCGGCGACCGACGACCCGTTCTACGGCAAGCTGTGGGGGCTACAACAGATCCACGCGGACCATCGCGGGAGTGGACACGGGCATGAAGGACGCGATCGCCTACGCCCGGTCCAAGGGCGTCGTCACCGTGGCGGCCGTGGGCAACTCCTCGACAGCTTTGTGCAACGATCCGGCTTTCGACAGCGAGGCGATCTGCATCGGCGCCACGGACAAGCGCGGTCTGCACAGCTGGTACTCAGAGCTGCCGAACAAGCTGGACCAGAAGTTGGTCTCGGCACCGGGAGGGGCGGGCTTGTCCGCACTCGGCCTTGCGGGGAACTGCGATGAGGACATCTGGTCGACGGTGCCCGCGGGCGCGGGGTCTGCCGGCTGTGGCCAGGCGGACTACGACGCGTACGCCGGAACGTCGATGGCGACACTTCATGTCGCGGGCCTGGCGGCGTTGCTGTTCGCCCAGGGCCGCACCTCTGACAGCGGGGAGCAGGCCATCCTGACGACGGCGCTCCCCCCGGTGTGGAGCTGCGCGGGTCCTACTCGCCGGCATACGGCTACGGCGTGGTCGACGCTGAGGCTGCGGTCAGCAGCTGAGCGGATCGGGATTGTGGAAGGGCCCGACCTCGTCCCTGCCACGCGGGTCGGGCCCTTCGCTGCGAGCCGGACGTGCGGGGTGTGCGGGTGTGCCAGGTGTGCCGGTGTGCCGGTGTGCCAGGTGTGCCGGGTGTGCCGGTGTGCCGGGTGTGCCGGGTGGCGGTGTTGGCAGTTCCTGGCCCGTCCGGGGGCACCGGTCAGCCGAGAACGGCCTGGCGCAGGGTGTCGAGGCCGACCCCGCCGATGTCCAGTGCCCTGCGGTGAAAGGCTCTGAGGTCAAAAGCATCGCCCTCGCGGGTTCTGATCTCGTCGCGCAGCTGCAGCCAGAGGCGTTCACCGATCTTGTAGGACGGAGCCTGCCCCGGCCAGCCGAGATAGCGGTCGAGCTCGAAGCGCAGCAGGTCCTCGCCCATGCTGGCGTGAGCTCGCAGGAACTGCCAGGCCTTGTCGTAGGTCCACTGCCCACCGCCCACCTCGTCGGGAGCCGCGAACGAACAGTGGACCCCGATGTCGAGAACCACCCGTGCGGCGCGCAGGGACTGACCGTCGAGCATGCCCATCCGGTTGCCGGGGTCGTCCATGTAGCCGAGCTCGGCCATGAGGCGCTCGGCGTAGAGGGCCCAGCCCTCGCCATGACCAGAGGTCCAGGCATCCAGCCGGCGCCACCGGTTGAGCAGCTCGGAGCGGAATACGGTCTGTGCCACCTGGAGGTGATGGCCTGGAACTCCCTCGTGGTAGACGGTGGTCAGCTCGCGCCACGTGCTGAACTCCGTGGTTCCCCTGGGGACGGACCACCACATCCTGCCCGGTCGGCTGAAGTCCTCGGACGGGCCGGTGTAGTAGATGCCGCCGGTCTGGGTCGGCGCGATCAGGCACTCGATCGTGCGAACCGGCATCGGGATGTCAAAGTCTGTGCCGGCCAGGTTGGTGATGACCTCGTCCGCCTTGTCCTGCATCCAGGCCTTGAGCTCGTCGGTCCCGTGGAGCTGGTACCCCGGGTCGGCGTCGAGGGCCGCGATGGCTTCCGTCACGGAGGCGCCGGGCTGGATCTGCCCGGCCACCTGCTCCATCTCCGCGGTGATCCGGGCCAGCTCCTGCTGTCCCCACTGGTAGGTCTCCTCGAGGTCGACGCTCGCACCCAGGAAGAGTCTTGACAGCAGCCGGTATCGCTCGAGGCCACAGGCGTCGGCCTCAGGGGCCTGGGGGAGCAGCTCGTGCTGGAGGAACTCGCCCATCCGGGCATAGGCCGAGGAAGCCTCGGCGACGGCGTGGCGCAGAGCGGTGGCTGTAGCGTTCGCGAGGACACCTTCCCGGTCCCCCGGCAAGCCGGAGAAGTAGCCGTCAGCGGCCGTCAGCGCGGCACACTGGGCAGCGCAGGCCTTCACCTGGCGCCTCGGGCTCACCAGGCCCAGAGGCGCCGCGGCGCGCAGGGAGTCGACGTAGCTGTCGAGTGCGGCCGGGACCTTGAGCATCCGGGACGCGATGACAGCCCAGTGCGCATCGGTCTCGGTGGGCATCAGGTCGAAGACGTCGCGGATCGCCTGCAGCGGGGACGCCAGGACGTTGAGGGACATCTCGTCCAGCCCTGCGGCGTAGGTCTCCTCGGCCAGTGCGAGGCGCTCGTTCATTGCGGCGAGGGTCACCCTGTCGATGTCATCGCTCGCCGTGGCCCCGGCCAGAGCCGCAAGGGTTGCCTTGCGCAGCTCGGACTGGGCGGCAAGGCCGGACGGCGAGAAGTCGTCGAGCTCCTCGTCGTGGCCGGCGATCCCCAGATAGGTTGCGGTGATCGGACTCAGCAGGACGAACGCGTCGAGGTAACCATTCGCGATGTGGTCGACTTCGGTGGTGGGGCGCGCTTGCTGCGCGTGAGCATCAGTGGTCACGGGTGGAACGTACCCCAGCCGTGCGTCAACCACCCTGCCTGGTAGGAGACAGTGGCCAGGATCGCGGCGGGGGTGCGTGGGAGTGGACGCGGGATCGGTGCCGTGGCTGGTCCGGGTCTGTAGCCTGAGACCGGTGAAAGGCTCAGCAGGGCGAGGCTGAGGCGCGCCAGCCCCCGGGTCCGTGGGGGTATGTCTTGCGCACCATTCCGGACGGTGCGCTCCACGGGGATCTCGAGGGCATCTGGTGCTCCGCGGAGTGTCCGTCGGACCGGTCAGGGTCGTCCGCGTCCTCTGCGGCCGCCAGAACTGCGACGATCGCGACGACGGCGGAGAGCTCCTCCGCGGAGGCATGACCGCGGGCAAGGCGCACCGGCATCCCGGCTGCGTCCTGCGGTGGGGGTCGCTGGGGGCCTCTGGACGTGTCGTCGGCCATCAGGTGTGTCCCATCACAGCGGGATGTTCCCGTGCTTCTTGGGCGGCAACGTCTCGCGCTTGTTGCGCAGGGCACGCAGGGCCCTGATCACCCCGGGGCGGGTTTCGGACGGTGGGATCACCGAGTCGACATACCCGCGTTCAGCGGCCATGTAGGGGTTGGCCAGGGTGTCCTCGTACTCGGTGATGAACTTCTGACGAGCTGCGTCGACGTCGCCGCCCGTTGCCAGGACCTCGGCGATCTCCTTGCGGTAGAGGATGTTGACCGCGCCCTGGGCGCCCATGACCGCGATCTGCGCGGTGGGCCAGGCAAGGTTCATGTCGGCTCCGAGGTGCTTGGAACCCATGACGTCGTAGGCCCCGCCGTAGGCCTTGCGGGTGATGACCGTGACCAGCGGGACCGTGGCCTCGGCGTAGGCGTAGAGGAGCTTGGCACCGCGGCGGATGATCCCGTTCCACTCCTGGTCGGTTCCTGGCAGGAAGCCCGGGACATCCACGAAGGTCAGCACCGGGACGTTGAAGGCGTCGCAGGTCCGGACGAACCGGGCGGCCTTCTCGGAGGCGTCGATGTCCAGGCAACCGGCCAGCTGAAGTGGCTGGTTGGCGACGACGCCCACCGCGCGGCCCTCGATCCTGCCGAAGCCGCAGATGATGTTCTGGGCAAACAGGGCATGCACCTCGAGGAAGTCGGGCGAACCGTCGTCTGTCGGGTCGACGATGTGCTCGATGACAGTGTGCATATCGTAGGGCTGGTTGGCCGAGTCCGGGATGAAGGTATCCAGGAAGGCGCCGTTCTGGGTGACTTCATCGGCTGCCTCTTCGATGTCGAACTCGAAGGAGGGGGCATCCTCGAGGTTGTTGGACGGCAGGTACGACAGCAGCGCCTTGACGTAGTCGATGGCATCGTCCTCGTCGCGGCCCATGTAGTGCGCCACTCCGGACTTGCTGTTGTGGGTGAAAGCCCCGCCGAGCTCCTCCATACCGACGTCCTCGCCGGTGACGGTCTTGATGACGTCCGGGCCGGTGATGAACATGTGCGAGGTCTGGTCGACCATGACCGTGAAGTCGGTGATCGCGGGGGAGTAGACCGCGCCACCCGCGCACGGGCCCATGACCAGAGAGATCTGCGGGATGACGCCGGAGGAGTGGACATTGCGCCGGAAGATCTCCGCGTAGAGCCCGAGCGCCACCACACCCTCCTGGATGCGCGCGCCACCGGAGTCGTTGATGCCGATGACCGGGCAGCCGGTCTTCATCGCCAGGTCCATGATCTTGACAATCTTCTCACCGAACACCTCGCCCAGGGACCCTCCGAAGACCGTGAAGTCCTGGGAGAACACGCAGACCTGCCGTCCGTCGATCGTGCCGAAACCGATGATGACGCCGTCGCCGTACGGGCGGGTCTTCTGCTGGTCGAAGGCCGTGGACCGGTGCCGTCCAAGCTCGTCGACCTCGATGAAAGAGCCCTCGTCCATCAACTGCTCGACCCGTTCGCGCGCGGTCTTCCTGCCGGCGGCATGTCGTTTGTCCACTGCCGCCGCCGAGCCTGCATGAACCGCCGCGTCGTTGCGCCGGATCAGGTCGGCGAGCTTGCCCGCAGTGGTGTGGATGTCCGGTCCGGACACGGTCCGGTCGCCATTGAGAACTACATCTGCCATGGCCGGGAGCATAGCCTTAGGTCCGTGCGCGGACCTCTTGATTCTCAGTCAGTGAAAGCGGCATTGATCACGGCGGCAAACCCTTGGCAGGTCGTCGATGTCCATGCCAGCGTCGACTCCACGAATCTCGAGGCGCTCCGGGACCCCCGGCCATGGCGGGTGGTGATGGCAGATTTCCAGAGCACCGGCCGTGGACGTCTGGCCCGCCAGTGGGAGGCCCCTGCGGGCACCTCGATCGCCGTGTCCGCGGTCGTCCCGGTTCCGGCAGTCAGCGCCGCGCACCTTGGCTGGCTCCCGCTGCTGAGCGGTATGGCGATGAGAGCGGCGCTCTCGGAGGTCGCAGGCGTGGCGAGCGGGCTCAAGTGGCCGAATGACGTGCTGGTCCGGGAAGGCGCGCAGGGCCACCTTGATGAGGCAGCGCCATGGCTCAAGATCTCGGGGGTCCTCTGCGAGATGGTTCCCGGCGGTGAGGTGGTGGTCATCGGGGCTGGCGCCAACATCGCCCAGGAACGCAGCGAGCTGCCGGTGGAGACGGCGACGTCCCTGGCCCTGTGTGGTGCACCAGACGTACGCCGTGAGGATGTCATCGCGGTCTATCTCAGGGAGCTGGCCGATCTGCACCGCATCTGGAGCCGTGGAGAGGCAGGGCTGGAGGCCCTGCGCACGCAGTACCGCTCCTGGTGTCTGACGATCGGGCTGGAGGTGGACGTGCACCAGCCGGACGGCCAGGTGGCCCGGGGGATTGCCACCGGGGTGGACGACACGGGTCGGCTGATGGTGACGGACGGCGCACGGAGCACGGCCCACGCCGCCGGCGACGTGGTGCATGTACGCCGCTCGCTGCCCTCAGCGGGGCACAGGGCATGATCACCGCCATGGCGGATCGCCGGGCGGTTTCGAGGGGTGGCAGCTGAGATGCCTCGCGCTGGTCGCCGTGGCACAGATCCGCCGGAGGAGCTTGCCGGCGGGGTCTGGCCGGCTGCGGACGATGCCGAGGCCCGGCTGCTGGGTCAGCGGCGTTCGATGCGTGCCCGCGAGGTCAGCGCCAAGGCATCGGTGTCCATCCGCAGCGCACGCAAGTTCTGGCACGCGCTGGGCTTTCCCCATGTCCAGGACGATGAGACGGTCTTCACCGACGCGGACCGGGATGCCCTGAGGTCGATGGCCGACCTGGTCCGCGACGGCGTCTTCGACGAGACCACGGCGCTGGGAATGACCCGGGCCTTTGCCCGCACCACCGATCGTCTGGCCGTGTGGCAGGTACAGCTGATGGCCGAAGCCATCGGCGCGCTGCCTCAGCAGGTGGCGACCGCCGAGGTTGGCTCGGGTCTGGAGACGACGCGAGCCATGCCGGACCCGGCGACGGCCCGGGCAGCCGCGGCGATGCTCGTTTCCATTGCGGACGACCTGGAACCGCTTCTGATCTATGCGTGGCGGCGTCACCTCTCAGCCGCCATCTCCCGGATGGTCACCGACGCCGAGCCGATCCCGGACCAGCCGGGCGTGGTGCGCTCCGTCGGGTTCGCCGACCTCGTCTCCTTCACAGCTCTGGTCCGCCGGCTCTCGGAGCACGACCTGGCCCGCGTGGTGCAACGGTTCGAGGCGCTGGCATCGGACGTCGTCACCGCGCACGGCGGCCGGGTCATCAAGACCATGGGCGACGAGGTCCTCTTCGTGGCGATCGGGGCGAGGCCGGCCGCCGCGATCGCTCTCGACCTGGTGGAGGCCATGGCCGATGACGACGTCCTGCCAGATGTTCGGGTGGGCATGGCCAGCGGCCGGGTGATCTCACGGCTCGGTGACGTATTCGGGACGACGGTGAACATAGCCAGCCGGCTGACGGCGGTCGCCAAGCCTGGCACCGTCGTGGTCGACGATGTTCTCGCCACCTCCCTTGCCAGCATGTCCGGTTTCGAGATGTCCCCGCTTCGCCGCCGGGCGCTGCGCGGTATCGGGCCGGTGACACCCTGGGTGCTGCGACGGGCGGACCTGACGGCCCGACGGGGCATGATGGGCCTTGACGAAGCCGGCCGCGCGGGTGACGACAGCGATGACTGGCACGGTGATGACCGAGGAGAGCTGGGATATGAGTGACCTGCTGAGTGACCTGCATGAGTGACCTGCATGAGTGACGAGAACGCCCCCATCGCCCCGATGGTGACGATTACCAGGCATGGCCCCGGGGGTCACATCGCCGAGCTGGCCCTGGACCGGCCCGAGGCGATGAACGCCGTGTCGACCCGGATGGCTCTCGACCTGGGTGCAGCCTGCGCTGAGCTGAGCGCCGACCAGGACGTGAGGGTGGTGCTGGTCACGAGTACCAGCCCCAAGGCCTTCTGCGTGGGCGCCGACCTGGTGGAGCGCCGTTCGTTCACCGACGCCGACCTGATGGCACAGCGGCCGGCGGCGCGTGCGGCATACGGCGGGGTGTTGAACCTACCGATGCCCACCATCGCCGTGGTCGAGGGCTATGCCCTCGGTGGCGGACTGGAGATCGCGTTGTCCTGCGACCTGATCATCGCCGGGGCCGCGGCTGTGGTGGGCCTGCCCGAGGTGTCGGTCGGTGTCATCCCCGGCGGCGGGGGCACGCAGCTGCTCACCCGTCGCATCGGCTGGTCCAGGGCGGCCGGGATGATCTTCACCGCGCGTCGGATGGCGGCCGCCGAGGCTGCGGAGCTGGGCGTGGTCGACGAGGTTCTCGAAGCCGGCACCGCACGGGGGCGCGGCCTTGAGCTGGCCACCCAGATCGCGTCGAACTCGCCCGTCGGGCTGCGCCAGGCGAAGCGCGCCATGAGGCTGGGCGGCGACGTGGACCTCGCGACCGGGCTCGAGGTCGAGGATGGATGCTGGCGGGCCACAGCCTTCTCCGGCGACCGCGCAGAAGGGGTCGCCGCTTTCGCTGAGAAGCGATTGCCGGAGTGGCCCGGTCGCTGATGGGGACAAAGGTCCTTAATATATGGGTATGACCCGAGTTCTTCTTGCCGAGGACGACCCGGCTATCTCAGAGCCCCTCGCCCGAGCCTTGCGCCGTGAGGGCTACGAGGTGGACGTCCGTGCTGACGGCCGGGCCGCCCTCGAAGGTGCCAACCACAAGCCTGACATGGTCGTGCTCGACCTCGGTCTGCCACACGTTGACGGGCTCGAGGTCTGCCGGCGGATCCGCGCGGACGGGAGCAAGGTTCCGGTCCTGATCCTCACCGCCAGGGTCGACGAGGTGGATCTGGTGGTGGGCCTTGACGCCGGCGCCGACGACTATGTCACCAAGCCCTTCCGGCTGGCCGAGCTGCTGGCCCGGGTCCGGGCGCTCCTGCGTCGCCAGACCTCCGAGGTCGGTGTGTCGGAGGCGGTGGTCCGGGTCGACCCGGAGGCCAGACGTGCCTTCTTCAACGAGGAGGAGCTGCAGTTGACAGCCAAGGAGTTCGACCTCCTGCGCGTCCTGGTGCGTGAACAGGGCAAGGTCGTCTCCCGCGAGCAGCTCATGCGCGAGATCTGGGAGACCGTGTGGTTCGGGTCCACCAAGACCCTCGACATGCACATCTCGGTGCTCCGCCGGAAGCTGGGCGACGATGCGACCCAGCCCCGCTTCATCTCCACCGTGCGTGGTGTCGGCTTCCGTTTTGAACGCCCTGAGCAAGGCTGACTCTCGGCATGCGCCGCCAGCTGGTGCGGTCGACCTTCGCCGCGGTGCTCCTCTCGGTGCTGATCATGGTTCTGCCGCTGATGATCGTCGGCTGGTGGGCGCTGGCGGACGACTCGAACCGCCTGCGTGGGTGGCTGGACGGCCGGGCGGGACTTCCCCTGTCGCCGGCCCTGCTGGTGGGGGTCATCCTGGGGCTTTCCGTCCTCGCGTTGCTCGCCGGGATGCTGGTCGCCTCCCTGGAGGCCCGACGGTTTGCGGAGCCGATGACCCAGCTGGTCGACCGGGCAGAGAAGCTCGGGGCCGGCCAGTCCCGGTTCCAGCCGCTGGTCACCGGCATCCTGGAGGTCGATCGCGTCTCGGAGGTGTTGGCGCGCAGCGCGCACCAGATGACCCGTTCCCTGGCCAGCGAGCGTGACTTCGCCTCAGATGCGTCCCACCAGCTGCGAACGCCGTTGACCGCGTTGCTCATGCGTCTGGAGGAGATCGCGGTGACCGACGACCTCGCCGTCGTGCAGGAGGAGGCGAGCATCGCGATCACCCAGGTCGAGCGTCTCACGACAGTGGTGGACGAGCTTCTCTCGCGAACCCGGCGTGGTCATGATGTGAAGCCGCCGACCGTCTCGCTGGACTCGGTGATCGCCTCCCTCCAGCGGGAGTGGCAGCCGGCCTTCGAGCAGGCTCGGCGCAGCGTGCGGGTCCACGGAGAGCGCGGCCTCTCGGTGCGTGCCACCCCGGTGGCGCTGTCCCAGGTCTTGTCCACCCTGCTGGAGAACTCTCTTGCGCACGGACGAGGCACGGTCGATGTGGAAGCCAGGCGAAGTGGGCCCTCCGTCGTGGTGGAGGTCAGCGACCAGGGTGATGGCGTGCCCTCGGCCATCGCGCCACACATCTTCGAACGGTCCGTCAGCACGGCCCAGAGCACGGGCCTGGGTCTGGCTCTGGCTCGTGACCTTGCGGAGGCCAACGGTGGCCGGCTTGAGCTGATCCAGACGAAGCCGGCGATCTTTGCGTTGTTCCTGTCCGAGTCCGATCCCGGCTGACTCTTGGCGGAAATCGGCTCACCTTTGGGAGAGCCCGGCTAGCCTGTGGGAGAGCCCGGCTAACGCTTGGCAGAGCCAGGCAAGCCCCTGGTGGAGGGCTCCAGCGGATCCTCGACCAGGTCACCGGCGAACACGAACCTGCGGTACGACCAGAATCGGAACAGCGTGCCGAGGCCGATCCCGATGATATTGGTGATGTTGTCGGAGAACTGGCTCTCCAGGCCGAGGACATACCGGGACAGACCCAGGCAGGCCACCGAGATGACCATGGCGACGATGTTGAAGAACACGAAGAGCGCGAGCTCCTGGCCGGCCTGCCGGTTGCGACGGTGGCGGAAGGTCCACAGCCGGTTGCCGAGCCACGCCACCACCGTAGCCACGGCCGCCGCGATGATCCTGGCCGTCAGGGGCCTGTCGTGCAGGACCCCGGTGGTGGACTGCTCGCCGAACATCCCCAGCAGATGGGGGCCGAACACCAGGAGGTTGTAGCCGCCGAGGTCGATGACGAACGCCACGGCCCCGACCAGGCCGAACTTGAGCATCTCGCGGACGAGGACGTCCAGAGCCCCCCGTGCGCGCTCCAGAAGCGCAGGTCCGTAGGTGGCCACAACACGAGCCTAGCGGCGCAGACGGAGCCCGGTGGCATCTCGCCCGGATAGGCTCCTCCTCGTGACTTCCCCCCTACGCGCGCCTGGCGGATTCCCCGTTGTCGGCATCATCGGTGGTGGTCAGCTAGCCCGGATGTGCCAACCGCCTGCGGTGGCTCTGTCGATCACGCTGTCGGTCCTGGCCGAGTCGGCGGACGCTTCGGCGGCTCTGGTGGTCCCTTCCTCCCCCGTGGGCGACCATGCCGACGTGGACGCGGTGCTCGCCTTTGCCAGGGAGTGCGACGTGGTCACCTTCGACCACGAGCAGGTGCCGGGCAAGGTCCTCGCCGCGCTCGAGAAGGAAGGCGTCATCCTGCATCCGTCGCGGGCTGCCCTGGTGTTCGCCCAGGACAAGCTCGCGATGCGCCGGCGGCTCACGGACATCGGGGTCGCCTGCCCGGCCTGGGCCCAGGTGCGTGACGCAGCCTCGCTGCAGGCTTTTGGCGACGAGGTGGGCTGGCCCGTGGTGGTCAAGACCCCCAGGGGCGGGTATGACGGTAAGGGGGTCCGCGTCGTCGGCTCACCCCGCGAGGTGGCCGACTGGCTGACCGAGGTCGCACGTGACTCTGGCCGTGATTCTCACGGCAGTGGTCTGCTCGCCGACGGGCTGCTGGCCGAGGAGAGGGTCGACTTCGTCCGGGAGCTCGCGGTGCTGATCGCCCGGAGCCCGTCGGGCCAGGCTGCGGCATGGCCGGTCGTGGAGACCGTGCAGACCGGTGGCATCTGCACCCAGGTCCTGGCGCCTGCCCCAGACCTCGACGCGGGGCTTGCGGCCGTGGCCACCGAAGCCGGCCTGCGGGTCGCCGGCGAGCTTGGCGTGGTCGGCGTGATGGCGGTGGAGATGTTCGAGGTCAGGGACCTTCGGACGGGCGACCCGGCATACCTGGTCAACGAGCTGGCGATGAGGCCGCACAACAGCGGTCACTGGAGCATTGACGGTGCGGTGACCAGCCAGTTCGAACAGCACCTGCGGGCGGTGCTGGACCTTCCGCTGGGGGATACCAGCCCGCGCGCGCCGTGGACTGTCATGAGCAATGTGCTCGGGGGCGACTTCCCGCAGCTCTATCCCACCTATCGCCATCTGCTGGCGCGCGATCCCGGGCTCAAGATTCACTTGTACGGTAAGAGCGTTCGACCGGGTCGCAAGATCGGGCACGTCAACGTCAGCGGCGCCGATCTCGACGACCTGAGGGTCCGGGCAGTGCATGCCACCGACTTTCTGCAGGGAGTGATCACGCAATGAGCGAGCCCGGGCCGTTCGGGGCCTCATCAGAGGGGGGTTCGACAGCGAAGGGACCTGCACTGGTGGGTCCGGTGGTTGAGGGTCCGGTCTTCGCAGGCTTGTGGGTGGTCGGGCTGGTGATGGGCAGTGACAGCGACTGGCCGGTCATGGAAGAGGCCGCCAGAGTGCTGGAGGAGTTCGGGATCGGCTACGAGGCCGATGTCATCTCGGCACACCGGATGCCCCAGGAGATGCTCGACTACGGGCTCGGCGCCGTCGACCGTGGCCTGCGGGTGATCATCGCGGGTGCCGGAGGCGCGGCTCACCTGCCGGGAATGCTGGCGTCGGTCACGCCGCTGCCGGTCATCGGTGTCCCGGTGCCGCTGGCGCACCTGGACGGGATGGACTCGCTGCTGTCCATCGTGCAGATGCCCGCGGGCGTGCCGGTGGCGACTGTCTCGGTGGCAGGGGCTCGCAATGCGGGGCTGCTGGCGGCGCGGATTCTCGGCGCTGGGCCGGACGGCGATGCGACGGTCGTGCGCACGAGAATGATCGAGTTCCAGCGCGACCTACGTGACGAGGCGCACGCCAAGGGAGAGCGGCTGAGGGCCCGCCGTGCTCACCCGACCTGCTTCGGGATGCCCCGCGACTGATCCGGCGCCGGACGCGACTGGATCCGGTGACGGCGTCACAGCTTCGGGTACTCGATCATGGGGCAGGTGTCCATCACGACGTCCAGTCCGGCCCTGATAGCGCGCGCTGCCGCGTCCTGGTCGACAACCCCGAGCTGCAGCCAGAGGGTCTCGATGCCCAGCCGGTCCTTGTTGGCGATCGCCTCATCCACGACCGCGCCGACCCGATGTGAGTTGACGAAGCAGTCCACCACCGGGACAACCGTGCCGTCAGGGATCTGGGTGAGGGCTGCGTATCCCTGCTCACCCTCCACCGCCTCTGCCCTCGGGTGCACCGGGATGATGCGATGCCCGAGTGCCTCCTTCATCCAGCGTGCCACGCCGTGCGCGGTCCGGTGGACGTCCGCGGACAGCCCGACCACGGCCCAGGTCCCAGGCGTGGTGAGAACTCGGCGGATGACGTCGGGGTCCGAGACATTGCCTGAGGCGACCGGGTTCATAGCCGCATAGTAGCCTCAGGGGAGCGCGGGCTGCCGCGTTGACTACGGTGATCGTTGACGAGGGAGTAGTCCAGTGCGATTTGGTCTCTTCATTCCACAGGGCTGGCGGATGGATCTCGCCGGCATCGAGCCGGACCAGCACTGGGGGGTGATGGCGGGGTTGGCCGAGCGTGCCGAGATGACCCGACTGTGGGAGTCGGTATGGGTCTACGACCACTTCCACACCGTGCCGCTCCCGTCGCAGGAAGCCACCCACGAGGCCTGGACCCTGATGGCGGCGCTTGCGGCGGTCACCAGCCGGATCCGGCTGGGTCAGATGTGCAGCTGCATGAGCTACCGCAACCCTGCATACCTGGCGAAGGTCGCGGCGACGGTCGACATCATCTCCGAGGGGCGCCTCGAGATGGGCATCGGTGCCGGCTGGTACGAGCACGAATGGCGCGCCCTTGGCATCGACGGTGGGGACTTCCCCACAGCCGGGACCCGGATCGGCAGACTCGAGGAGGGCGTCCAGATCTTCCGCGACATGTGGACCAAGGGTTCGGCGACCCTGAACGGCAAGCATTACCAGGTCGACGGGGCGATCTGCGCTCCACGACCCCTTCAGGGGACGACCCAGCCCGGGTCCCGGCTCAACGGCATACCGATGTGGATCGCCGGCGGCGGCGAGAAGAAGACTTTGCGCGTCGCGGCGCAGTACGCGGACTACACCAACTTCTCTCCGGAGGTCTTCGAGCACAAGAGCGCGATCCTGGCGGCACACTGCTCGGATGTCGGGCGGGACTTTGCCGAGATCACCCGGTCGGCAAACATCAACGTGGTCATCGGCGAGACGGAGAAGGACGTCAGGGATCGTCTGGGCTGGATGCGCGACCACTACATCTCGGCAGGGGTCCCCGAGGCGAGGGTCGACCAGCAGATCGAGGCCGAGAAGGCCGGCATCGGAGTCGGCACCCCGGATCAGATCGTCGAGAAGCTCAGCGTTCTCAAAGCGCAGGGACTCGCCTACACGATTGCCTACTTCACCGAGGCGGCCTACGACACCTCCGGGATGCATCTCTTCGAGAACACGGTCATCCCCGAGCTGCGCTGACGCCGAGAGGACTCGGGGTGCGGATGTGCCCAAAATCCCATAAATTGCTGTCGTGACCACAGACAAAGGCGTCGACTTCCCCTTCTTCACCACTTCCGAGGACCACGAGGAGCTGCGGCAGGCTGTCCGCAACGTGGCCGAGGACAAGATCGCGCCGCATGCGGCTGAGGTCGACGAGACAGCCGCCTTCCCTCAGGTGGCCCTTGACGCGCTGGTCGCCTCGGACTTCCATGCCCCCCACGTCGCGGAGCAGTACGGCGGAGTGGGCGCGGACGCCCTGGCGACGTGCATCGTGATCGAAGAGGTCGCCCGGGTGTGCGCCTCCTCGTCCCTGATCCCCGCGGTGAACAAGCTGGGCTCGATGCCGGTAATCCTGGCCGGCTCCGAGGAGCTCAAGGAGAAGTACCTGCCACCCATGGCACGCGGTGAGGCGATGTTCTCCTACGGGCTGTCCGAGCGTGAGGCCGGCAGCGACACGGCCGCGATGAAGTGCCGGGCCAAGGCCGATGGCGATGACTGGGTGCTGAACGGGCAGAAGGCGTGGATCACCAACGCCGGTGTCTCCGAGTTCTACACGGTGCTGGCAGTGACCGACCTCGACGGCAAGCGGGGATCCAACGTGTCCGCGTTCGTCGTGGAGAAGTCTGATCCCGGGTTCACCTTCGGTGACCTGGAAAGGAAGATGGGTATCAAGGGATCGCCCACCCGCGAGCTCATCTTCGAGAGCTGCCGGATCCCCGGGGACCGGATGATCGGTGCGCCCGGTGAAGGACTCAAGATCGCGTTGGCCACCCTGGACCACACCCGGGTCACCATCGGCGCGCAGGCCGTCGGCATCGCCCAGGGCGCCCTGGACTTTGCGGTGGGTTACGTCAAGGAGCGCTCGCAGTTCGGCAAGCACATCTCCGAGTTCCAGGGGGTGCAGTTCATGCTGGCGGACATGGCGATGAAGCTTGAGGCCGCCCGGCAGATGGTCTACGTTGCCGCAGCCAAGTCCGAGCGAGGCGACAAGGACCTGTCCTTCTTCGGTGCGGCGGCGAAGTGTTTCGCCTCGGACGTGGCCATGGAGGTCACCACCGATGCGGTCCAGCTGCTCGGCGGCGCCGGGTATGTCAAGGACTACCCGGTCGAGCGGATGATGCGAGATGCCAAGATCACCCAGATCTATGAAGGCACCAACCAGATCCAGCGCATCGTGATGGCACGTCAGCTCCTGAAGAGGTAACTGCCGGGGTTTCTCCCGTTGTCCGCAAGAGGCTACGCCGAGGCGAGGTTCGCCCGGGCGGGTGTGCTAAGACCCGCTGCCACCGGGGGCGACGGTCAGTGGCTCGTCGTTCTTGATCGAGTTGAACAGCTGCCGTGCTTTCTGGCTGTCCCACTTCACCGCGCTGCCGACGTGGGTGCTCAGGGAAGGGTTGGAGATGGGGACGGTCAGTGACAGTCCCTGACCGCTGGAAACCGAGCGCATGGCCTGCAGGACCCGGGTGACATCGCGCAGCGAGGTGTCCTGCCCGACGGTCAGGCCGGCCCCCGCGCTGGTCGCGAACCCGTAGTACCGCCAGGGGATGAGCACCGTCGCGGGGCTGATCGCCTTGTGCATGATCGCCCCGAGGAACTCCCGCTGCCGCTGCGCACGGCCGATGTCGCCGAGCGGGTCGGAGTAGCGGGCACGCACGTAGCCGAGGGCTTTGGGCCCGTCGAGGGACTGGCACCCGGCCTTGAGGTTGATGCCGGCCTTCGGGTCGTCCATCGCCCGCTTGACGCAGATATCGACCCCGTTGAGGCTGTCGACGACAGAGGCGAAGCCGCCGAAGCCGATCTCGACGTAGCCGTCGACGCGCATGTTGGTGGCCTGCTCGATGGTCTCTATCAGCAGCCTGGGACCGCCCAGAGTGTAGGCCGCGTTGATCTTGTTCTTGCCTTGGCCGGGGATCGGCACGTAGCTGTCACGTGGCAGGGACACCATGGCGGGTTTGCCGTCGCCGGCCGGCACGTGGACCAGGATGATCGAGTCGGTGCGCTTGCCCTCGGCCGCCTTGGTCGAGCCGGTGTGCAGCTGCCGCTGCTGCTCGGCCGTCAGTCCCTCGCGGCTGTCGGAGCCCACCAGGACATAGTCATAGCCCTTGGACGCGGCCGGGCGCTCGCCGGCGGGAGTGGCGTTGATGCGTTGCACTCCGCCCCAGGAATGGAAGGGGACCCAGATCATGAAGGCGAGCCACCCGGCCACCAGCAGAGCCACGACGACCAGAAGCGGGCGCCGACGATAGTGGTTTCCGGACTGTGACCGCGGCGCGGGAGCGCGCGGTTTGCGGGCGCGCGAGCGGTTGCGGTCACGGGTGTCGACGACATCGACATCGTCGTGCTGGTCGCTATGACCCGGCATACGGCTGCTCCTGGCGCTCGGGGACAGTTTCGCTCTGATGCGGAAGCCCAACCTCGTCCAGAGCCAGCCGGCGGGCGAGCTTGGTGTAGCGCGCCTCGAGGTCGCGGAACCTCAGATACGTAGTCAGGGTGAAGCTGAGGAAGGCGACCACCAGCGCATACAGCACCATATCGGTGCCGCGTCCGACTCCCACTATCCTGGCGATCCGGTTCCAGACTGACGGGAAGAGAATTGACCACACGGCAAGGGCGGCAAACAGCATCAGACCGACTCGGCGAACGGCCTGGGTGCGGGCACCCCGGTGCCTGAGCAGGCGAACGGCGGTCAGGATGACGAAGCCGATGAGCACGAGCTGGATCAGGACGATCTTCATGAGTTCAGCCCTCCGGAGGCCGGATGCATCGTGGCAACAGCCGTGTCGAGAGCCGTCGTGGTCATCGCAGGATCAGCTCGGCCAGGATGTTGATCGAGTTCCAGAGAGACTGGCCCTTGGCCTTCGAGTAGTCGCTGTAGAGGATGTGGACGGGATGCTCCACATAGCTTGCCTTGGATGCGCCGATCTGGGCGACGAGCTCGCTGGCGTGGGCCATCCCGTTCTGAGTGATCCGAATCTGCTTCAGCACAGGGCGACTGATGGCGCGCAGACCGTTGTGGGCGTCGGTCAGCCGGGTGTGCGTGGTCATGTTGGTGTAGCCGACCGCAGCCCGTAGCACCAGCTTCTTGCCCAGGGTGGGGCTGCTGCGCTCATCCAGGAAACGTGAGCCGAAGACGACGTCGGCCTCACCGACCCGCAGCCGCTCGACCATGCCGATGGCGTCCGCGATCTGGTGCTGCCCGTCTGCGTCGAAGGTCACCACATACTTCATGGTGGGATCGGACAAGGCGTAGTCGAAGCCGGTTTGCAGGGCCGCTCCCTGCCCGAGGTTGAACGGGTGGCGTACGACCCGGGCCCCGGCGCTGGCTGCGAGCTCAGCCGAGTCGTCCATTGAGCCGTCGTCCACGCAGACGACCTGGTCGAAGGCGCCGCGCACCTGTGCGATCACGTCGGTGATGACTTGTCCCTCGTTGTACAGGGGAATGACCACCCAGGTGTCGTGCGCTCTGCTGTCGTGCGAGGTGCTGTCGTGCACTGTTCGCGAGTCATTCATTCGTGGGTTTCCCGGGCCGGGCCAGCACGTGCTCGCGCAGGTTGCGGACGCCCGTGTGCTGTTTGGTCCGCCATGCTCTGGGCAGCAAAGTGGCGGCGTTCAGACGTGAGGACAGGTGCAGCCGGGCGGTTCGGGCGGCCCGCCGCCAGCCGATCGCGTCGAACTCACGGGCCACGCCGGTGAAGAAGTCGTGCTCCTCGATGAACCGGGTTCCCTCCAGCGCGCGCCAGGACGAGTCGCTCTCGCGGTGCCGGCGGTACTGGAAGCAGACGGTGTTGTCGACCACGAGAGCGCCGCCGGCCTTGACCAGGTCCAGGGCCAGGGCGAGGTCCTGGACGACGTTGAGCCCCTCGCGGAAGTTCATCGCCACGAGCGCGTCCGACTTCCAGCAAACAGAGGGGAAGTAGAGCCAGTTGCCTCTCATCAGGCTGATGGCGAGGGGTTCACCACTGAGCAGCCGGCGGCCAGAGGTGCCTTTTGAGCCGTGCACCCGGGGGGCATAGACCCGCTTCATTCTGTCGACCAGGCCCATGGCGTGCTGGTTGTGCTCGTCGATCACCTCGACGCCCGGCTGGATGATCTGTGCCGTGGGAAACTGCTGGTGCGCCGCCACGACGGTCTCGATGTAGTTGTCCAGCATGACGTCGTCGGCGCCCATCACCACCGCGAGCTCGTGCCGCACAAAGGTGAGCGCCTTGCGGTAGTTGCCGTTGGCGCCGAGGTTCTGCTCGTTGCGCCGATAAGTGATCCGTGAGTCCTGGGCCGCGAGGGCACCGAAGTAGCCGGGGACGCTCTCGTCCGGGTAGCCGTCGTCGATGACGGTCAGCGTCCAGTCAGAGCTGGTCTGGCCAAGAACGCTCTCGACCGCCTGCTTCATCATGGCGACGTCGCCGTAGTAAGGAAAGAGAACGTCGACGGTCACTGGCAGTAGTCCTTTGCCGGGGGAGAACGGGTCTGGGTGCGCTGAGTAGACTAACCGATGACGCTGCAGTGCCGACGGAAGCGCGCGTTGGACAGGCACGGTCGGGACCACGTCAGGAGATATCCGTGGACATCCAGAACCACTTCTACGGGCACACGGCTGCGCTCGCGGCGTACGCAGGTCTGCCCCGGCCGCGACACGTGGCGGGCCTGATCCAGCATGGCTGGACCACCGTCCCCCCCATCCCGGTCAACTTCGGGGACTTCCCCGGCGTCGAGAAGGACGGCAGGCGCAAGCTGTTCGTCTGGTCACACGGCTCGCGGGCCTGGGATCCGGCACACTCGGCACGGGCGAGCTTCGCGCTGGGCTCGCCGTGGGCATACCTCGTCTCGACCCGACCGGCCCGCAGGCAGCTTGCCGGCAGCCAGGCGAGTGGCACCCTGATCATGCCGCTGCACAGCACCCGGATCGTCGAGGTCAGGGGCGACCAGGGCAGCCTGGCTCAGGCGTATCTGCGGGCCGAAGGCCCCTGCACCGTGTGCCTGCACTCCGAGGACATTCACAAGCCGGACATCGTGGACTCCTGGCTGGACGCCGGCCATCGGGTGGTGACGGCCGGGCCGCGACACGACCCGGACTTCCTCGCGCGGATTCTCGCGCTGGTGCTGGCGTCGGAGCGGGTGGTGTCCAACCGGTTGATGACGCCCGTGCTGTATGCCGCTTCGCTAGGTCGCGATGTGGCGGTGTACGGCGACCCGCTGTCGATCTCCGGCGCCGAGATCCACAGTCAGGACGCCATCCGTTCGCTGTGGCCCGAGCTGCACGGTGAGTCTCTCAACCGTGACGTGACGACCGACCTGGCGCGCAGTGAGCTGGGCTTCCACCATCTTCTCGGGCCGCAGGAGCTCCAGACCGCCCTCGGCTGGTCCGGTCGGTCCGGTCGGTCCGGTCGGTCCGCAGGACCCGCCCTGCAGTACTGGGCAGGTGCGCCGCTTCGCAAGGCGATGAACGTTCTTGGCCTGGGCAGGCGCGATCCCGGCTCGAGCGAGAAGCAGGTCGGTGCCAGCCCGATCACCTGGCTCAGGCACCCGATGTCGCACCTGCCGCGCCCGCTGCCAGCCCACTCCGCGGCTCTCGACCCGTTGCCGGTGCCCATCCCGGTGACCGCGGTCCAGGCCCATAGCGTCTAGCTCTGCTTCTCCATCAGGAACCAGGTCGAGTCGTCGAGCGGGGCCGCGGGGTCGCGGTGGTAGGTGAACCCGTAGCCCACCAGCGCAAGCTCGGGGTGTGTATCCAGGATCTCGCCGGCGAAGTCGCGCTTGAAGAGGGCGTGCTCGTGGCCGCGGTAGGACACCGCGACGGGACTGGGGTTGTAGTACTCGCAGACCATGATGTAGCGCGACGAGGCGGCCACCAGCTTGTCGTAGACGTCCGGCAGCGACTCCGGGGGGAGGTGGATCAGGACCCCTTTCGTGAACGACAGGTCCCACTGGCGGGCGGGCGTGAAGTCCAGCAGGGACGCGACCTCCACGGTGGCGCCGCCCCAGGCCTGGATCTCGGCGGCCGCGGTGGCGTTGATCTCGACACCGTGGAGCTCGACCTGAGGGCAGAGATCGCGAAGCGCGCGCAGGTTGTTGCCGATGTTGGGCCCGAGCTCGATCGCCGACGTCACCCCGTGCATGTGCGACAGGATCTTGGCGAACAGCGCGCGGTTGCTGTCCAGCAGTGCGCCGTCACGGTTCCGGACGATGTAGTCGTTGCCGAACTCGCCGGCCCAGAGCTGTTCCTGGGGGGTCCGCTCGGAGAACGTCGCAGAAGTCATGGGCTCACCTTAGGACCCTGCTGGCCAGCTGCAATGTCGCGAGCCCGGCGACTGCAGCCGCCGCGACCCTGACCAGCGCGGCCGTGCCGGAGGCGGGCAGTACTCCGCCGAGCGTGCAGATGACCAGCCCCAGCCCGGTGGGCAACAGCAGTGCGATCTCGTTCCAGGACCCTGCTTGGACGTAACGACGCAACCATGCCGTGCCCAGCGCCAGCACCAGGTAGGTGGCCGGGAAGCCGACGGCCAGCAGCACCCAGTTCTCCCGTCCTGCCAGGTAGGCGCAGAAAAGGCCGGCCAGCAGGCTGAGCGGAGTGACCAGCGAGAGCCAGAGCGAGCGGCCGGCGGCGAAGATAAGGTGCACGTTGGCCAGATAGGCCACTGACAGGACGCAGCCGAAGGCGATGATCGCCACCGCGGGCACGAGCTCAACTGGGCGAAAGCTCGAGGGCGCGACAAAACGCATGAGCCAGGGTGACAGCAGGGCGACCCCGCCGGAGATGAGGGCGGCCAGAGTCGCGATGTCGCGCGCGGTGTGCGCCAGCACCGCGCCCCGCTCGTGTTCGAGTGCCCGGTAGACGACGGGCGCCCAGGAGTTGTTCAGGGCCGAGGTGATGACGGCCGGTGAGCTGCCCACCAGGAGTGCCAGCTGGAGGCGGCCGGAGAGGGGGACGTCATACAGGCGGGCTGCCAGGAGCACGAGGGCGCCGTTGGCCAGGTACAGGGCAACCAGGTGCGGGATGACGGGCAGCCCCATACGCAGGGCCGCGCGGGTGTCGCCACGGTCTCGTTGCGGACGACCGCCTCGCAGGCACATGACGAGTCCCACGGCCGCCGCTGTGGCGTAGCCGGCGGTGAGCCCGGCCAGGTAGCGCTGGGGGGTGGCGTCCCGGGCCAGCAGGGTTAGCCCCAGCAGGGGCCCTCCCAGGGTCGCGGTCAGCGACAGGGAGACGAAGGCAACCGGGCGATCGAGCACCCTCAGCAGCGCCTGGGAGTTCTCGACCATGACGAAGAAGGCGCTGGAGGCCAGAGCCAGGAGAATGGCGTCGCGAAGCTGCGCCTGCACCACCGGGTCCTTCTCCTGCACCAGCGGTTCCCACAGCGGCGCGGTCAGGATGGCGATAGCCATGATCCCGGCCGTCATCAGCGACCCTCGAACGAGCAGGGCACGCGCACCGGCGACACCGGACCGCGCGAGGATGCCCTGCCGGGTGATGACCGACGGTATGCCGAGGCTCCCGGCCATCATGGCGACCCACATGACGGTGATGGCGATGGCTACGACGCCGTACGTGTCCTTGCCCAGCACCCGGGTGACGATGGGCACGACCGCGACATTGGCCAGGATCGGGGCAACCGTGCCCAGGGTGTAGATGGACCCACGCCCGAGAACCCCCTTGCTGGCGGCTGCTCCGGCGGATCCGGAGGGGGCGGGCGACTTGCTCATGGCCGGTCGCGATCAGGCGCCGACGAATCCGCGGATCAGATCGATCACGCGGTCGACGTCCAGGTCGGTGAGGTCGGCGAACATGGGCAGCGAGATCTCCTGCTGGTAGTAGTCCTCCGCGACCGGGCACATGCCGCGCTGGTAACCCAGGTCAGCGTAGACGGGATGCCGGTACACAGGCAGGTAGTTGACCTGCACTCCGACACCGCTGGCCCGGAGGTGCTCGAACAGGGCGCGTCGGCGACCGTCGAGGATCCGCAGCGGGTAGAGGTGCCACATCGGGTCGGCGCCCTCTCGGCAGGTTGGCAGTCGCAGCTCGTCGATGCCGGCCAGTCCCTGGTTGTACCTGGCCGTGATCGCGTCACGTCGAGCCTTGAAGGCGCAGAGTCGCCGGAGCTGGCTAGAGCCCAGCGCGCAGAGCACGTCTGGCAGGCGGTAGTTCAGCCCGAAGGCGTGGACCTCCTGGTGCCAGGGGCCCTCGTCGGGGGAGCGCAGGACGGCTGGATCCCGGACCAGGCCGATGCCCCGGTACGACCGGGCGCGGTCGATGACGTCGTCCAGCAGGCTCACGACGGCGCCACCCTCGGCAGTGGTGAGGTTCTTGGTCGGGAAGAACGAGAAGGTGGTCACGTCTGCCAGGGACCCGACCGGGCGGCCGTCCAGGGAGCCGCCGATGGAGTGCGCGGCGTCCTCGAGCAGCAGGGCGTCACCCCGATGAGCGACCTCGGCCAGCGCGGCTGCGTCGATCGGGTGCCCGGCGTAGTCGACCCCGGCGACGACCCGGGTGCGGCTGGTCATCGCCGCTGACACCGCTTGCGGGTCGAGGTTGCCGGTGTCCGCGCAGATGTCGGCGAACACGATGGTGGCACCCAGCACGGAGGCACAGCTCGCGGTCGCCACGAAGGTCAGCGCAGTGGTGATCACCTCGGCGCCGGGGCCGACCCCGAGGGCCGCGTACGCGACGTGCAGGGCGGCGGTCCCGGAGGTTACCGAGACGGCACCGGACGTGGCGGAGATGCGGGCCAGGTCATCTTCGAAAGCGGTCACCGCCGGGCCGGTGGTCAGCCAGTCGCCGCGCAGGACGCCGGCCACAGCCTCGATGTCGGACTCGTCGATGGACTGGTGCCCATAGGGGAGCAAGGCTCAGACGTCCGTTTCCAGGAGCTTGCTGATCTCCTCGAGGGTGAACCACTGGTCGTTGGTGTCGGAGGTGTAGTGGAAGCCGTCGGCCACCGGCTCGGCGTTTACCGGAGGCTGGTAGCCCCAGGCCGCGAGGTCGGGCTGCAGGACGTAGCGGTCGCCGACCCCAAGCGCTCGGCGGCCCTCCTCGGCGGAGATCATCTCCTCGTGCAGCTTCTCGCCGGGGCGAAGGCCCATGTTGTGCATCGCGGCGCCGGGGGCGACGGCCTGGGCCAGGTCGGTGATCTTCATGGACGGGATGCGCGGCACGTACAGCTCGCCGCCGTGCATCATCTCGAAGGAGTCCAGCACGAACTTCACGGCCTGGGGCAGGGTGATGAAGAAACGGGTCATCCGCAGGTCGGTGATCGGCAGGGACTCGCCGGCCAGGCCTAGCTTGCGGAAGAACGGGATGACCGAGCCGCGGCTGCCCATCACGTTGCCGTAGCGCACGACGCTGAAGCGGGTGGGATACGCGGCTGCATAGTGGTTGCCGGTGATGAAAAGCTTGTCGGCGGTCAGCTTCGTGGCGCCATACAGGTTGATCGGGCTGGAGGCCTTGTCGGTGGACAGCGCCACCACCTTCTTGACGCCGGCGTCGATGCAGGCCTCGATGACGTTCTGCGAGCCGATGATGTTGGTCTTGACGAACTCGTAGGGGTTGTACTCGGCGGTGTCGACCTGCTTGAGGGCGGCAGCGTGGACCACGTAGTCGACGCCGTGCATGGCCCGGTTGAGGCGGTGCAGGTCGCGGATGTCACCGAGGAACCAGCGCAGACGCTGGTCGTCCCTGAACATCTGGCGGCACTCGTACTGCTTGAGCTCGTCCCGGCTGTAGATGACGATGCGCCGGGGGTCGTGCCTGTCGAGGAGCTCCTGGATGAAAGCCTTGCCGAACGATCCGGTCCCGCCGGTCACGAGGATGGACGAACCTGACAAGACTGACATTCGGGTCTCCTTGGTGACGCTGGCGTGAAGTTAACATATTACGGGCGGCATGATGTCAGGGTCGTACCCGGCACAAGGAGCGCGCCCCGCGGGGCGCAGGAGCGAGGACACATGACGCAGCCAGGCGGACGCCCCGGCGCGCGCAGCATCACCATCGGTGGTCGGGAGGTCGGTCCTGACGCGGCGCCGTTCATCATCGCCGAGATGTCCGGTAACCACGACGGCGACCTGGACAAGGCGCTGGCGATCGTGCGGGCGGCAGCCGGGGCAGGTGCCCACGCGATCAAGCTGCAGACCTACACCGCCGACACGATCACCATCGACGCCGACGGCCCGGCGTTCCGGATCTCCTCGGGGCACGAGCTCTGGGCCGGTCGCCGGCTCTACGACCTCTACCAGGAGGCCCACACCCCGTGGGAGTGGCACGCTCCGATCTTCGAGCTCGCCCACGAGCTCGGGCTGCTGGCGTTCTCGAGCCCCTTCGACCCGACCGCTGTCGCGTTCCTGCAGGATCTGGACGTCCCCTGCTACAAGATCGCCTCCTCCGAGATCGTGGACCTGCCGTTGATCCGCCTTGCCGCCGCGACAGGCAAGCCGATCATCATCTCGACCGGCATGGCGTCGGTCGGTGAGATCGATGCTGCTGTCAGCGCGGCCCGGAGCACCGGCTACGACCAGATCGTCCTGCTCCAGTGCACCGCCTCCTACCCGGCCAACCCGACCGACTCCAACCTGCGGGGGATCCCGGTGCTTGCAGACACCTTTGGGACGCTGGTCGGCCTGTCCGACCACACGATGGGGATCGGGGCGGCCGTGGCCGCGGTGGCACTGGGCGCCTGCGTCATCGAGAAGCACGTGACTCTCTCGCGCTCCGGCGGCGGGGTCGACTCCGCCTTCTCTCTCGAGCCGGACGAGCTCGCCGCGCTGGTGCGCGAGTCCGAGACCGCCAGGGTCTCGCTGGGGCAGCCCCGGATCGGCGCTACCGTGTCCGAGACCGAAGGCCTGCGCCTGCGTCGCTCCCTGTTCGTCGTGAAGGATGTCGCGGCCGGGGACGTGGTCACCGCGGAGAACGTGCGGTCCATCCGTCCGGCCGGCGGGCTCGCGCCCGACCTGTTCAGCGAGGTCGAGGGGCGGGTCTTCCGGGCCGACGCCAAGAAGGGAACCCCGCTGAGCTGGGACATCCTCTAGGTCCGGCAGGCCAGCCCGCCGGACGAGTCGACCCAGCAGAAGGAGTGCCATGCGCATCAACGCCGTCATCCAGGCACGAACGGGCTCGACCCGTTTTCACGGGAAGGTCCTGGCGGACCTGGGCGGGCACCCGGTGCTCGAGTGGGTGGTCCGCGCGGCGCGGGCGGCCACCCAGATCAACCAGGTGATCGTGGCCACCTCGACCCTGGCCGGTGACGATCCGGTCGCTGACCTAGCGGCCAGCCTCGGGGTTGCGGTCGTCCGTGGCAGTGAGGACGACGTGCTCTCCCGGTTCGTCGCCGCCCTTGACGCCCACCCCGCGGATGCGGTCGTCCGGCTGACCGCGGACTGCCCGCTGCTGGATCCGGCATTGATCGATGCGGTCGCCGGCGCCTGGGCCGCTTCCCCCGGTCACGACTACGTCTCCACCGTCCTGGTGCGCTGCCTGCCGCGCGGCCTGGATGTCGAGCTGGTCACCGCCCGCACGCTGCGCGCCGTCGACCGGACCGCGTACGGTCACGATCGCGTTCACGTCACCTCGGCCGTGTATGCCGATCCCGCGGCATACCGCCTGCTGGGCGTCTGCGTGACGCCGCCGGCGAATGACCTGCGGGTCACCCTGGACACCCTGGAAGATCTGCTGCTGCTGCGTGCGATGATCGCCGAGCTGCCCGATGCGCCGCCCTCCTGGCGCGAGGTCGTCGCCCTTCTCCGATCCCGCCCGGACCTGGTGGCCATCAACTCCGCCGTCGAGCAGAAGCCTCTGGCGGCCGGCTGATGCGGATCCTTATGCTCTGCGATGGTGGCGGGGCACTCGGGGTCGGCCATGTGATGCGCTCCCTGGCCCTGGCCGAGGCGGCGGTCGCTGCCGGTCACGAGGTGGTCGTCGCGGGACGGCTCGAGGGGTCGTTCCTGCAGGGGCAGCTCGAGGCGGCGCCGGTCGAGCTCGTCCCGCTCGGGGTGCCGGTGGCCGCGGGGGACCTGCACGAGGTCGTCGACCTGGTCGGGCGCCTCCGTCCGGGGGTGCTGCACGTCGACTCGTACGCGGCGCCGGATGGGCTCTGGGAGCTCGTGGGGGCAGCCGGCGCGATGCCGGAGGCCGTGGGCGACGCGGTCGCCGGCAACACCGTTCTCCGCAGCATGGTTTTCGGCAGCGTGATTTTCAGCAACATGGAGGACGGCACCTTCGGACGTCGACCGGCGGAGGTGGTCGTCGACCCGACTTTCGGTGCCGAGCTCGCGGCCCGGCCGCAGGACGGGTCTGGCCGGCTGCTGCGGGGGTCCCGCTACACCCCGGTGCGCCGGAAGGTCATCGACGCCCGGCGTCGGGCCGATGACCGGAAGGCGCCCGGCCGGGTGGGGACTGCCCGGTCGGTCCTGGTGGTCATGGGCGGGACCGATCCGATGGGCCTGGCCCCGTCGGCGGTCGGGCTGCTGGCCCGCACCGGCCTGGCTCTGAACGTGACGGCTATCGCGATGGCTGAGAACGCGCAGCAGGCACGCGCAGCAGCCCGGGGCTCGGCGCTGTCGCTGACCGTCCTGGCCCCGGTGGATGACCTGCCCGCGCTGATGTCCGCCCACGACCTGGTGATCAGCGCGGCCGGCACCTCGGTCTGGGAGCTGTGCTGCATCGGCGTGCCGACGGCCGTGGCCTGGGTCGTGGACAACCAGCGTGAGGGATACGACCGGGTGGTCGGTGCCGGTGCGGCGATCGGCCTGGGCGGGCCCGCCCTGGGGGCGGACGAGGGTGCGGACGAGCGCGCCACCGCACTGTTGAGGACGGCCCTGACCGACGGGCGGGTGCTCGCCGACCTGAGCACCGCCGGACGGCGCATCGTCGACGGCCTGGGCGCCTGGCGGGTGGTGGCTACCTGGGAGCAGGTCGGCCGCCAGCCTGAACTCCAGAGAGCGGGCGCGGGCCGGTCGGCCCGAGACCCTGAGGCAGACGCCGGGGCCTTGGCCGCCCGGCCGGTCACCCTGCAGGACGCGAGGCTGCTCTGGCAGTGGCGTAACGACCCGGCCACCCGCGCCGGTTCGAGGTCGCCGCAGGAGGTGTCCTGGGAAGACCATCTCCGCTGGCTCACCAGCAGCCTTGACAGGTCCGACCGGCTGCTGCTCGTCGTGCAGGACGCTGCCGGTCCGGTCGGCACCGTCCGCTGGGACTGTGAAGGGCAGGCAGAAGGGCCGGCAGGAGGGGGGCAGGAGTGGGAGGTCTCGATCACCGTGGCACCGCACCGGCGCGGGCGTTCCCTGGGTCGTCCCCTGCTTCGAGCGGCAGAGCTGGCGCTGTCGGAGGCTGGGCGATCGGAGGCAAAGCGGCCGGGCGGGACTGTCGTCTCGGCATACCTCGCCGTGGTGCACGTGGACAACCTCGCCTCCGTGCGGTTGTTCGAGGCCTCGGCCTACGTCCCGGACCTGCCGCCGGACCCGCGGGGCTTCATGCGGTTTCGCAAGGCCGCTCGGGTACCCTGAGGTCGATGATCAGAGCAAGGGACAGTGCGTGAACGCGGATCTTGTCGTCGTCGGCTCGGGGTTCTTCGGGTTGACCATCGCGCAACAGTGCGCGCAGAACCTGGGGCTGAAGGTCATCGTGATCGACCGTCGGAGCCATCTCGGCGGGAACGCCTACAGCGAGGCCGACCCCGAGACCGGGATCGAGGTGCACCGCTATGGCTCTCACCTGTTCCACACGTCCAACGAACGGGTGTGGGAGTACGTCAACGGCTTCACCGCCTTCACGAGCTACCAGCACCGCGTGTACACCACCTTCCGCGGCCAGGTGTTCCCCATGCCGATCAACCTCGGCACCATCAACCAGTTCTTCGACGCGGCGTACTCCCCGGACGAGGCGCGGGCGCTGATCGCGGGCCAGGCCGGGGAGTTCTCGAGCCTGAACGCCCGTAATCTCGAGGAGAAGGGGATCTCGCTGATCGGCCGGCCCCTCTACGAGGCCTTCATCAAGGGCTACACCGCCAAGCAGTGGCAGACCGACCCGACGCTGCTGGCGGCGGAGATCATCTCGAGGCTGCCGGTCCGGTACACCTACGACAACCGGTACTTCAACGACGCCCACGAGGGCCTGCCGGTCGACGGATACACCGCATGGCTGGAGAAGATGGCCGGCGACGACCGGATCGAGGTCCGGCTGGACACTGACTTCTTCGACCCGTCCCAGGAGGTCAACAAGGCCAACGTCGTGGGCAACATCCCCGTTGTCTACACCGGGCCGGTCGACCAGTACTTCGACTATGCCCACGGCAGGCTCGGCTGGCGCACCCTCGACTTCGAGCAAGAGGTGCTCGCGACCGGTGACTTCCAGGGCACCTCGGTGATGAACTACGCGGATCCGGACGTGCCCTTCACCCGCATCCACGAGTTCCGCCACTACCACCCTGAACGCGACTACCCGGGTGACAAGACCGTGATCGTGCGCGAGTTCTCCCGGTTCGCCGGCGGTCAGGACGAGCCGTACTACCCGGTCAACACCCCCCAGGACCGGGAGCAGCTGCTCAGGTACCGGGATCTGGGCCGTGCCGAGAGCGGCGTCCTGTTCGGGGGCCGGCTGGGCACCTACAAGTACCTCGACATGCACATGGCGATCGGTGCCGCGCTGAGCATGGTTGACAACAGGCTGACGCCGCACTTCGCCCAGGGCAGCAGGCTCGTGAGCGGCGGGGTTGACGAGTGAGCCTGATCTCGTGATCCAGACCTGGGGCGTTGCACTCGCTCCAGCCTTCGTGGCGGCCGTGCTGCTGGTGGTGCCCGGACTGATCGTCAACCTCGCTCTGGGCGCGCGGGGCTTCGATGCGCTGGGCCTGGCTCCGCTGACCTCACTGGGTGTGCTGGCGACCGGAACGTTGCTGGTCCCGGGCGTGGTCAGCCGATGGAGCCTTGCGCCGGTGCTGTTCTCCCTTGCGCTGGTGACCCTCGTTGCGGCGCTGGGGCGCATCGTCATCGCCTGGCGGACGGGTGACCTTGTCCCCGGGCAGCCCGGCCGCGGGTCCCGCGGTTGGACGTTGCGTGAGCTGACGTTGCGGGGGATGACCTCGCCCGGTTTGACCTCGCGCGGGTTGAGCTCGCCTTCGGTGACATCGCCCGGGCCGTCCTCGCGATGGTGGATGCCACGACGCCGGACGTGGTGGTGGCTCGCGTCCGTGGCCTTGGCCGCCGGCCTCGTGGCCGTGAACTTCGTGCTCGGAGTGCGTGGTCCAGGCCGTCCGTCGCAGACGATCGACGCCGGCTTCCACTACAACGCGGTCCTGGCGGTCATCCAGTCCGGCTTCCCGGACGGGGGGCACGTCGGTGCGGCCTCCGGCGCTGCAGCCACGGCGTGGTACCCACCGCTGTGGCACGGCCTGACCGCCCTGGTCAGCTCCCTGACGAGCGTCAACGTCGTGATCGGTGCCAACGCCGTCGGCTGGGCCATCGGAGGTGTTGTCTGGCCCCTGTCCATGGTCTGGCTGTGCTCGCGCATCCTGCCGCACGCCCGCCTGCTGACCACCCTGGCGCTGGGCATGTGTTGTGGGGCGATCACCCTGTTTCCTTACATCATGCTCAGCTTTGGCGTCCTGTGGCCGAACGTGCTGTCGCTGGCCACCCTGCCCGCGGCGATCGCGTTGACGTTCATGGTGCTTCACCTGATGCCCCGGTCCCCGAACGCCTCGGACGACATCAACTCCTCGGGGCTTGCCGCTGATGGGGCGACCCTTGACGAGATCGAGGCCGCGGAGGTCCAGCGCGGACTGGCGGTCGGGCCAGGACTCAGCTGGTGGACGGTTCTGTCAGCGGGGTTCCTCGGCTGCGTGGGGATGTTCTTCGCGCACCCCGGGGCGCTGTTTGCGCTGGGTATCTGGGCTGTCATCGGGGCTGGCATGCTTTCGTCTCGATTCGTGCTCGCGAGCCGTGCGAAGGGGCCCCGTGAGCTGCGCCACGCGCTGTTGTGGCTCCTGCTCGGCTGGTCGGTGGGCCTCGGGCTGTGGGCGGCGATGAGTCTGGTCCCGGGCCTGAACGCCGTGCGTGACTTCAACTGGCCTGAGCTGATGACGGTGAACCAGGCGATGGGGCAGGCGCTGACCCTGTCCACTGTGATCACCAGGGCCCACTGGGTCCTGGGTGCCGCGACCTTGTGGGGCTTCATCCGGCTGCTGGGCGTTCCCCGGCTGCGCTGGCTGCTCGTGAGCCACGTCTTCCTGATCTTCCTCTACATGCTGGCTGCCGGCTCGCCGACCTGGCTGGCCCGGGAGCTGACCGGCTTCTGGTTCAACGACGCCCAACGGGTCGCGTCGTTGATCCCGACGACGGCGGTGCCGCTGGCCGCACTGGGCATCACCAGCGCAGCCGATGTCTTGGCCGGTTTCGTCGGTCGCTTCTCGCTGGACGTCGTGGGTCGCCCGCTCTCCTCGCGCCGGGCCCTGGGCATCGCCACGGCGGGGATGTTGCTGGCTGCTGCTGTCATCTATCCCAACCAGATCGGTCAGGGTGCGGCCGTCCTGCAGGATCGCTACCGGAACCAGAACTTCTCCCACCACATGGTCAGTGCCGACGAGCAGGCGCTCTACGAGAAGCTCGCCACCCAGATCCCCGCGGGCGAGAGCGTTATCGGCAGCCCCTTCACCGGTGCCCAGTTCTCCTCCATCTGGTCAGGGCATCCGGTTGCCATCCCGCATACCGGCTCCAATCCCACACCGGACATCCGGCTGGTGTCGCTGAGGTTCAAGTCCTTCACGACCGACCCCGCAGTGTGCGCTGCGCTGAAGCGGCTCAGGGTGGGAGCGGTCGTCGACGACTCGGACCGGTTCCAGGCGGACGACGCCCGGCAGTCAAGCTATTCAGGGCTGGTGGACCTGCAGGCCGCGCCCGGGCTGACCCCGATCGGCCACGGCGCCAGCGTGGTCATCTATCGCGTGGGGGACTGCAGGAGCTGACCCGCCAAGCCTGTCGGGTTGCACGTGTTAGCCCCCACCTCGGCCTTTCGGTCTGATGAGGTGGCTGTTCAGCCCACCCATGGCGCGAAGCGAGGGTAGGGCGCCGGGGCCGGTGCCAGCATTTAAGGCAGCGGACCAAGGGTCGGTCAAGGCAGGCCAGGAACGGCCACAACCACAGTCGCCAAACCAACTCAGATCACGGTGGAGAAAGACCCTGCCGTGGAGTTGACGCGGCAGGGAAGTCAGTGATGAACCGGATGAGCAAGGGCATCGCCTCGTGCACGGGCAGGTTTCTCGCGGGGGATCGTCGGTCGGCTGAGCGCCGCCGCGTGATCCGGGTGCTGTCGCTGGGGCTGGCGGGCTCACTAGTGGCGTCCATCGCCCTGTCAGCAGCTCCCGCCGGCGCGGTCGAGACCTACGTCCGGTCCAGCGCCACGGTGACGCTCAGCGGTCACGGATACGGCCATGGGCACGGGATGTCTCAGTGGGGGGCCTACGGAGCGGCCGCAGTGAGCCACCTCTCCTGGCAGTCCATCTTGGCCTTCTACTACCCGGGCACCCGGCTGGCGAACCTTGGTAACCCGACCATCCGGGTCCGCCTCGACGCGGCCGGGAGCGGAATCTTGCACGTCTACAGCAGTTCCGGCCTGCGGCTCGCGGGCAAGGCCCTGCCCGCGACCGGGATCACCCAGTACCGGGCCCGGAGCCTGGCAGCGGGTGGCAGGATGCAGGTGGACGCGCTGTCGTCGGCCGGCTGGAAGCCCTACCTGTCTGTCGCCTCCCCGGCGGTATTCAGCAGCTCTACCGGCCAGGTGGCAGTAAAGCTTCCCAGCGGGTCCAGACGTTCCTATCGCGGCAGCATCGTGGCCAACAGGACGTCTTCGACCAGCGTGCAGACGGTCTCGGTCCTGCCGATGGAGAGCTACCTGCGCGCCGTGGTGCCGGCTGAGATGCCGCCGTCCTGGCATGCCAACGCCCTGAGATCTCAGGCAGTGGCCGCTCGAAGCTATGCCGCCTTCGACCGCGCTCGTACTCCGTCGGGTCGCGACTGGGACACCTGTGACACCACCTCGTGCCAGATGTATTCGGGAGTCCCGGCCGAGTTTGCGGCCTCCGATGCGGCGGTGGCGACGACTGCGGGGCAGATGCTGATCTCGGGTGGCGCCCCGGCGTTCACCCAGTTCGGTTCGGCCAACGGAGGCTGGACTGCCCCGGGAAGCCAGTCGTACCTGGCGGCCAGGGCCGACCCGTATGACGGTGCCATAGCCAACGGCGCCAACGCGTGGTCCGCAAGCATCACGGTGGCCGCCATGCAGGCTCGGTGGCCTTCGATCGGCACGTATCGCCAGCTACGGATCCTGCGCCGCGACGGTCACGGCCAGTGGGGCGGGCGCGTCCTGACGGCCGCGATCGATGGCTCGGCCGGTTCGGTGACCGTCACCGGGGCGACGATCCGTTCCGCGTTCGGCCTGAGGTCCGAATGGTTCGTCCCCACCAACGGGGCGGTCGCGTCCTCGTCCCAGCATGACTCCAACGGCGACCGCAGACCCGATGTCCTGGCCGTGGTGGCCGGCAGCGGGGATCTGCGGATGTATGCCGGCGACGGCGCATCGGGGTGGAGCTCGACGCGGGTCATCGGCACCCGGTTCGGAGGCTTCCCGAAGGTTCTCACCGCCGGCAACTGGAACGCCGACGCGGTCACAGACGTGATGGCGCAGAAGCCGGACGGGACCCTGTGGCTGTTCCCCGGCACGGTTGCCGGGGCGCTCGGCGCGGGGGTGCAGGTGGGGTCCCGCTGGGGCGTCTACGACCTGGTCTTCCCGGTGGGCGACTTCAACGGAGACGGTCATCCGGATCTGATGGCCAGGACGCCGGACGGCGGGCTCATGCTGTGGTCGGGCAACGGCCAGGGTGGCTTCCTCGGGGCACCGAGGCGGATCGGCAGCGGCTGGAAGGGGTTCACGTCGGTCGTCGGCTCCGGGGACTTCAGCGGTGATCGCCGAGCCGACGTCATCGCCCGCACGGCCAGCGGACTGCTGTACCTTTATCTCGGCAACGGATCGGGTGGATGGTTGCCACCTCGACTCATCGGTCAAGGGTGGAACATGTTCTCCACCATCACCAGCTCAGGGGACTTCAACGGTGACGGAAAGTCCGACCTGTTCGGCCGTGGCCGGGACGGCACCCTGTGGATGTATGCCGGCAACGGCGCCGGCGGCTTCCTGCAGCGCGAGGCCGTGGGCACCGAATGGAACATGTTCTCCACCATCCTGCCCTGAGGTCCTGGCAGCGGCCCGATGACTCCTGAAGAGCCGTCCCCTGCCGGCTTGTCCGGACCGCCCGGCTGGTTGCTGAGGGCCATCGGTGACCGGCGCGTGGCGTTCCTCACCGTCGGTGCGATCAACACCGTCGTCGGCTACCTGTGTTTTGTCGGTTTCCTGCTGCTCCTGGGCCATCAGCGATACCTGGTGGTGCTGCTGTGTGCGCACGTCGTCAGTGTGCTCGTTGCCTTCGTGCTCTACCGTTTCCTGGTATTCCGGGTCCGGGGTCATGTGCTGTCGGATCTGTGGCGGTTCGAGACGATCTATCTGTCGGCCCTGGCTGTCAACCTGGTGCTGCTGCCAGTGCTGGTGGAGGTCGCCGGTCTGCCCGTTCTCCTCGCGCAGACCCTCATCGTCCTGGTCACCTCGGTGATGAGCTGGGTCGGGCACACGAGATTCTCGTTCCGACGCTCTGCCCCCTGCGATGATCCTCGACGATGAGGCCGAGCCCTGCGCAGGGCATGGTTTCCGGCTTCGTCCCCAGCGGCTGGACTAGGCTTTCAACCGTGTCTGAGATGAGAGCACAGGAACGAAGAGCGCATCGTATCTCGATTGTGATCCCGGTCTTTCAGGGTGAGCGCACGCTCAAGGCCCTGCTCCAGGAGATCGAGGTGCTGACGGTGCCGACCCAGACCGCTGACGGGCACGAGTTCCAGGTCAGCGAGGTTCTCCTGGTGAACGATCATGGACCCGACCGCTCCGATGAGGTGATCCGTGAGCTGGCTGCGGCATACGACTTCATCCGGCCCGTCTGGCTCAGCCGCAACTTCGGCCAGCACCCGGCGACCCTGGCCGGCATGGCATCCTCCAGCGGCGACTGGATCGTGACGATGGATGAGGACGGTCAGCACGACCCGGCCGACATCGGGGACTTCCTGGACGTTGCCCTGAGAGCGGGCTCGCAGCTGGTCTACGCCGATCCGGTCAACCGGCCACCGCACAACGGGCTGCGCAACGGCAGCTCGCGACTGGCCAAGTGGGTCTTCGCAACCTTTCTGACCGGAACCGCCGAGGGTGTCTTCCAGAGCTACCGGATGATCTTGGGCGAGATCGGACGAAGCGTTGCCGCCTACGCAGGCCCGGGGGTCTATCTTGACGTCGCCATGGGGTGGGTGGCCGGCCCCACTGCACAGTGCCCCGTTCGACTGCGCGACGAGGGCGAGCGGAGGTCGGGCTACTCGACCAGGGCGCTCCTGTCGCACTTCTGGCACATGGTCCTGTCCAGCGGCACTCGCGCCCTGCGCATGGTCAGCGCGCTGGGAGCGCTGTTCGCCCTGGGAGGCATCGCCTATGCGATCTACCTGCTCGTGGTCCGTGTCACCTCGGACTCGATCCCCCAGGGTTGGACCTCCACGATGGTCGTGGTGCTGTTGAGCACTGGCGCGATCCTGTTCTCGCTGGGTGTCATTGCGGAGTACGTCGGCGTCGCGGTCAACATGGCCATGGGCAAGCCGCTGTACCTGATCGTCGGAGACCCGAAGGATGGTCCGATGGGCCGGCCGGGGCATGAGGGGCCTGGCGCTCCGTGAGGGCCGTGTCCCCGGCGGCTCCGCTGACCTGGGTGGTGGGACGGGGGGGTCTGCTGGGTCAGAGCCTTGAGATGGTCATGGGTGAGACGGCGGTCTCCGAATCCTCGCGCACACCCATCTGGCACCCTCCTGAGCCCATCACCTGGTCATCAAGTAGCGCAGGCGCTGTCGAGCTTCGCCACCAGGCGGCGCAGTTCTTGAGTGCCGCCGGTGACCGGCCGTGGACGGTGGCATGGTGTGCCGGCGCGGGGGTCATGGGGACCTCGGCACAAGCGCTGCGGCTGGAGCTGGAGGCCCTGCGGGTGACACTCGACACGCTGGCCGCCGCGCCGCGGGCGAGCGAGGGCGCATTCTTCTTCTCGTCCTCGGCGGGCGGGGTCTACGCCGGAGTGAGTGCGCCGCCCTATGACGAGTCGTCCCCGGTGCGCCCGCTGGCGGACTACGGCCGGGCGAAGCTGGATGGCGAGGCGATCGTTACTGCCTGGAGCCGGCGGACCGGCACACCGACGCTGATCGGCCGCATCGCCAACCTCTACGGCCCGGGCCAGAACCTCGGCAAGGCACAGGGTCTCATCTCGCAGATCTGCCGCACACACCTCACCGGCCAACCCCTGTCGATCTACGTCTCCCTGGACACTCTGCGCGACTACCTCTACGCCCCTGACTGCGCCAGGCTCATCGTGGCGGGGCTGGCGCGTCTGCGGCAGGACCAGACGGCGACACGGTTGAGCGTTGTCACCAAGGTGCTGGCGTCCCAGCGGGCCATCACCATCGGTGCTGTGCTGGGGGAGATGGGCCGGATCTTCAAGAGATCACCCCGCATCGTGCTCGGGGCGTCGGCGGTGGCTGCCGTACAGCCCAAGGATCTGAGTCTGCGGTCCAAAGTCTGGCCGGAGCTCGATCGACGCAGTCTCACCCCGTTCCCGGTGGGTGTCGCAAACACGGCGGCGGATCTGCTGCGTCGACTGCAGACTGGGGCGTTGGGCTGAGATGCACTATCTGATCACTGGCCATACCGGCTTCAAGGGGGCCTGGCTGGCGCTCATGCTCACCCAGCGGGGGCATACCGTCTCCGGGCTTGCCCTGGACCCCGCTCCCGGCTCGCTATACGAGAGGGTGAGACTGTCAACGCTGTTGCGGCGTGACCTGCGAGTCGACATCCGCGACGCAAGGGCCACACTGCAGGCCATCGTGGCCCTGGAACCTGAGGTGGTGCTACATCTTGCAGCCCAGCCACTCGTGCGTGAGTCGTACCGAGACCCCAGGGCGACGTATGAGACGAACACGCTCGGCACGCTCAACGTGCTGATGGCTGTCGAGGCGACGTCGAGCGTGCAGGCCCAGGTGATCATCACGACCGACAAGGTCTACCGGAACGTGAACCAGATCTGGGGGTACCGCGAGTCAGACCCCCTGGGCGGCGTGGACCCTTACTCTGCCTCGAAGGCGGCGGCGGATCTCATCACGCAGTCCTGGATGAGGACTTCGGGATCCGGTGTCCCGACGGCCATCGCACGAGCCGGGAACGTGATCGGTGGCGGGGACGTGTGCGCGGACCGTCTCATGGTGGACCTCATCGCCGCGTTCTCGTCCGGTCAGTCGGTCCACATCAGGAACCCCGGCTCGGTCCGACCCTGGCAGCATGTCCTGGATTGTCTTCATGGCTACCTGGAGCTCACGGACTCGCTCCTGCGGGGCGAGTCGTCCGGTGAGGCGTTCAACTTCGGGCCTGACACCGACTCTTTTGTTCAGGTGGGAGCCGTGGCTGCGGCTGTTGCCTCGCTGTGGGGTGAGGATTCGGTCGTCGAGGTCGATGCCGGACCCCATGTTCACGAGGCGGCGCTTCTCGCGCTGGACTCGCGCAAGGCAGAGCTCCTGCTGGGGTGGCGAAGCAGAATCTCGTTTCAGGAGGCGCTGGCGTGGACCGTGGCCTGGGAGAAGGAGATTCGTACCGGTGGTGATGGCAGGGCGGTGAGCCTCGCCCAGATCAGTCAGTTCATGAGCCGTGGTGTGCGCCGGCGGGTGTAGCTGGACCTACGCGGGATCGGTCCCCTCCAACAGGGGAAACGTGGCGTCCCGTTCGGAGATGACTTCTGGCCTGACCGGCCAGCTGATCCCCAGGACCGGGTCGTCCCACCGCAGACCGGCGCTGCTCTGCGGGTGGTACGGCCTCGAGATCTGGTAATGCAGCTCGGCGTGCGGTGTCAGCGTGAGGAATCCGTGGGCGAAGCCGGCGGGAACGTAGATCGCGTTGCGTGTGTGCTCATCGAGCTCCAGACCGAACCAGCCCAGCCGTGTCGGGCTCCCCGCTCGCAGATCGACGATGACGTCGAACACCGTGCCTCTCGTGCAGCGCACGAGCTTGGCCTCGGCCCACGACTCTCTCTGGAAGTGCATCCCCCTCAGGGTCCTTGCAGCGACGTTGTAGGAGAAGCTCGCCTGAGCGAGCGACGGATCCAGACCCCGCCGGCGGAACAGCGTCTCGTCGAACAGCCGGCCGAACGAGCCCCGTTCGTCACCATGGCTGATGGGCACGATCACGAACGCACCAGACAGCGCGGTCTCCCGAAACTCCAGGGTCATCGCAGGGACACAACCGGCAACGGGATGATGAACGTGCCCCCGGCCTTCCGGTAGCTGTCCTGCTGCGCGAGTATCTCGTCCGCAAAGTTCCAGGCCAGGAGCAAGGTGTAGTCGGGACGGCGTCGCCCGAGCTCATCAGCGGCCAGGATGGGGATACCGACCCCGGGCATCACCAGTCCTTGCTTGTGCACGCTCCGGTCGACGACGAACTCGATCAGGTCCTGGTCCAGGCCGAAGTGGTTGAGCAGCACGGTCCCCTTGGCCGCAGCACCGTATGCCGCGATGGAGGCACCCTGCGTCCGAAGCCTTCGGAGGAGGCCGGTGACCTGGGTCTTCAGCTCCTCGACCCGCGTCGCGAAGTCCAGGTAGTACTCGTCGGTCGTGACGCCCCGCTTCCGTTCTGACCGTAGAAGCGTCTCCACCCGATCCGAGGCACGGCGCTCCAGCTCCTCGTGCTGGATGAACAGCCGCAGAGAGCCACCATGCAGCGGAATCTGCTCGACGTCCACCACCTTGAGACCGTGCCGCGCCACGAGCGTCGACACCGCGGTCAGGGAGTAGTAGAAGACGTGCTCATGGTAGATGGTGTCGAACTCGCGGTCGTCCACGAACCGCACCAAATAGGGTGTCTCCACGACGGCAACGCCGTCAGGGCGCAGCGCCGCGCGGATGCCGGCGACAAAGTCGTTGATCTGCGGAACGTGTGCCATCACGTTGTTGGCGTGGATGACCGAGGCTGATCGGCCGGAGCCGGCCAGCTCGGCGCCCAGGCTGAGGGTGAAGTACTCGGACAGCGTCGGCACGCCGTTCTGCAAAGCGACACTGGCGACATTCCGCGCCGGCTCGATGCCAAGCACCGGGATGCCCAGCTCCATGTAGTGCTTGAGCAGATAGCCGTCGTTGGAGGCGATCTCGACGACGAGGTCATCCGCCGTCAGCCGCCGCTGCGCGGTCAGGCGACCAGCCAGGGCTCCCATGGAGTCGACCATGGTCGATGAGTAGGACGAGAAGTAGGCGTAGGTGTCGAACATCAGCTTCGGTGGGATGGTGCCGGTCAGCTGCACCAGCGAGCATCCACGGCACCTGAGCAGGCCGAGCGGGTAGCGAGCCTCTGTGGACACGTCGCCCGGTTCGCGGTACGCGTTCGCGAGGGGTTGCATGCCCAGGTCCAGCACCGGGGCAAGGTCGCCGGACCCGCAGGAGCGGCATCCCCGGACGGACTCAAACGTCATGGGGACGACGTCAGGCGTCATGGCCGTCGACCGTAGGCCTGGTTCGGACAGCCATCTTCCCCTGCTGAACATCGGGCGTGGACGGCCGGGTCCCGGGGAACCCGTCCGGAGTCGCGTAGCGCAAGACTTCCTCCACGGTCAGATCTGGCAGGGGTGTTCAGTATCAACTGGCAGGGTGTTCAGGGTCGACTCGCAGGGGTGCTCAGGGTCAGCAGGGCCGGGCACTGGCTCCCAACACTAACCCGTGTGCCGTTGTCGGATCGCTGTGGCACGGTAGGCGGCCCGGCGGAGCCCGTGCTGGACCCGAGCCATCACGCGCGACCTGAGGGCTTCGATAGGGCTCAGCTCAAGGAGCCCAGAAGTCACTGCGCGATCGCGCCATCCCTCGAACTGGAGTCGCTGCACACCGCTGAGCTGCTCTGACCAGGACCCGGTGGATATCCGGAACCGGGCGAGGCTCTCACGGATCGCCACCGCGGTGCCTTCAGCGAGAACCCGCGTGTACATGTCCAGGTCGATCACGTAAGGCAGGGTGCCATCCCAGGGCAGGTGCCGATGGATGGCCGCCCTGCGGAACATCACGCAGCACGGTTCGCCGAGGAGGTTCTGGCCGCGCAGCGCGCAGGCACGAATCACGTCACGTCCGTCTACCTCGCCGCGCAGCCTCCCGAGGCCTCGGTTGGTGACCACGGTCCTTCCCAGGTCGTCGACGATTCTGCGCTGTGACGCAGCCAGGACAGCCTGTGGATGGCGTTCAAGGGCCCTTGACTGCACTTCAATCGCCGTGGGCTCCAGGACGTCGTCAGCACAGAGCAGCTTGACGAGGTCACTGCTGGCCAACTGCACCGCAGTGGTGAAGTTGGCGGCCGCGCTGACCATCGTGGGCTGGGTGATGACGCGGACTCCGGCCGGGGCATGCTCCGCGAGCCACCCGGAGGTGCCGTCCTCGGAGCCGTTCTCCACGAGAATGATCTCGTCCGGGAGGCGCGTCTGTGACAGCACGCTGGCCAGAGTCTGCGGCAGATGCGGCATCCCGTTGTGCACGGGTATGACGACGGACACGGTCGCCCGCCCCCTGCCCGGCTCAGTCACCGGCGCCCCTCCGCTCCTCCCACAGCCGGAAGACCCCGGTGGCCAGGTCGATCTGCGGGCGCCACGACGTCCTGGCCCCCGCGACGACCCAGTTCTTCTCCATCTCGCGGGGACGCGCCGGACGCTCGTCCCACCTGGTATCGATCGCCCGGCCGGTCACCCGCTCGACCAGGGCGGCGAGCGCCCGGATGGTGAGAGGGTCTCCGCTGCGCACGACGAGCCGTGCCTGCCCGGGGGGTCTCGTCGCCACCTGTACGAGTGCGGCCACCACGTCGTGCACATGTGACAGGTCGACCAGCTGGTGGCCGGATGACATGGGCAGCGGCGCGCCGCTGGCCGCGTGCTCGAGCAGGAGCCACACGAGCTTGCGGCGATCGTCACGGGGGCCATACGTGTCGAACAGGCAAACCTCGTCGGCAACGAGGCCTTCCGCCTCGGTGAAGTACCGGACGATGTCACACAGGGCCTGCTTCGTCGCGGCGTAGAGGGAAACCGGCGAGTACTCGGCTCCCGCGTAGTGCTGCCAAGCCGATGTCGCGTGGACCAGCCGGGCCCCAGCGCGCGCGGTGGCATCCGCGACCGTGGTGCCGAAGGTGACGTTCGCCCCGACCATGTCTGCGATCTCCTCCGGTGCGTGGCTCGGCGCGTAGCGAGTCGCCAGATGGAAGACGACATCCGGTTGAACCGCGGCAGAGACAGCCGCGTACTCCGCGTTGGAGTCCTGCAGGGCGTGAACGGTTACTTCGGGCCGGTGAGCGAGGACGCGCGAGGATCCTTCGCGCACGACGGCATGAACGTTCTCGCCGGCAGCGGCAAGGTGGCTGCACAGGTGGCGTCCGATGAAGCCGTTGGCGCCGGTCACCAGCACCGGGCCGGCGAACCGGCGATCTGCATCCCGAACCGTCTCGCTCATCGCCCCGCAGTGGCGTTGGGGATGTCGGACTCCCCTCGCCACACCTTCCACGGCGCCTCTTCTGCGGCCCACAGCTCGTTCAGCAAGATGGACTCACGGTAGGTGTCCATGGGCTGGAAGAAGCCATCGTGACCGTAGGCCATGAGCTGGCCGTCAGCGGCCAGACGTCGCAGCGGCTCCTGTTCGAGGACGCACTCATCGTCGAGGTAGTCGATGACCGCCGGCTCGAACACGAAGAATCCCGCGTTGACGGAGCCGTCGGCCAGTGGCTTCTCGCGGAACCGCTGGACCTGACGGTCAGCTGCGAGGTCCATGACTCCGAAGCGGCTAGGCGGTCGGACCGTGGTAATCGTAGCGAGACGACCGTGTGATTCGTGAAAGGCCAGCAGCGCAGCGATGTCGACGTCTGCCACGCCGTCACCGTATGTGCACATGAACCTCTCGCCCGGGAAGTACTTCGACGCCCGGAAGACCCGTCCGCCCGTCATGGTGGAGTCCCCGGTGAAGGCCACCGTGACCTGCCAGTCGCCCTCGTTGTGCGCGCCGTGATATCTCAGCGAGGCCCGGTCTCCAAGCTCAATGGTGAAGTCGTTGTTGAGCGCCTCGTAGTTGAGGAAGTAGTCCTTGATGACCTCGCTCTTGTATCCGGTGCACACGACGAACTCCTTGTGCCCGTAATGGGCGAAGAGCTTCATGATGTGCCACAGCACCGGTTTGCCGCCTATCTCGACCATCGGCTTGGGCCGGAACTCGGTTTCTTCGCGCAGACGCGTGCCCAGACCTCCAGCCAGCAGTACCGTCTTCATGCTCTCCCTCAGGTGTCCTTGCCCGACTCGGTCCACGACATTACTCCATCTTGACCCTCGGTGGCCGGCTGTTCAGGGTTCCGTCCCGGAACACACGGTGGTCACGGGAGGACGGCGGTCACGCAGGGCGGTGGTCACGGGCGGACAGTGGTCACGGCGGTAGGTTAGCCATCGTGCCTCCGACGAACCCGGTCCAGCGATGTCCTGCATGCCTGAGCGCGTCAAGGGCCGAGGTGCTCACGGTCCGCGAGAACATGTTTGGCATCTCGGAGGACTTTGACTACTCGGTGTGCGCCGACTGCGGCAGCGTCGCCCTGATCTCGGTGCCCCCGGACATGGCACGCTACTACCCGAGCGACTACTACTCGGTGGGGCTGGATCCTGAGCGGGCCATGGGTGCCCCGGGCGTTCGGCAGTTCGCCCGGCTGGTCATCGGCTCGGTCCTGTGGGGCCGCGGCATTCTTTCGGGCATGGCCACGGCGGCCATTCCACGTCGACAGCTTCGGACCCTGGTCTCGGTGCTCAGCTCCATACGCCGGGCAGGGCTGGTCAACGGCAGGGACACTCGCGTCCTGGACGTGGGATGCGGGTCCGGGATGCTCGTCTTCGCGCTCGGACTGGCCGGGGTCAAGAACGTCATCGGCGTGGACCCGTTCATGTCCGGCGGAAGGGACCTGACCACTGGCGGACAGCTGAGGCATCAGGATCTCAGCGAGGTCGAGGGGCTCTACGACCTGATCATGTTTCACCACAGCCTCGAGCACGTCCCCGACCCGGAAGCCAGCCTTCGGCAGGCAATGGAACGGCTGGCGCCCGGCGGTCGTGTCCTGGTCCGCATGCCCACGTCCTCCAGCAACGCCTTCGAGACGTATGGCGCCGCCTGGGTGTCGCTGGACGCGCCCCGTCACCTCGCCGTGCTATCACGCTCTGGCTTGAGCACCCTCTGCGAGCGACTGGGAGTGGGCGTTCTCTCGGTCACCGACGACTCGACGGGCTTCCAGTTCTGGGGCAGCGAGCAGTACCTGCTCGGCATACCGCTGATGGATCCGCGGTCCGTGATGGTCAAGCGTGGTGACGCCCCGTTCTCCAGGCGGCAGCTGCGGGGCTGGGAGGAGCAGGCCGTCGCGCTCAACCAGGCGGGCCAGGGCGATCAGGCGTCCTGGGTGATCGCCCCCGTGGCGAACGGCGATGGCGGTCCTGGGACCGACCGAACCTGAGTCAGCTCAGGTCGACCGTGAAAGCGGGCCCGGTGGCGGTCCGGATGTCCTCCTCGGTGACGCCTTCGGCCAGCTCGCGCAGCACCAGGCCGTGGTCGGTGACATCCATCACGCACAGGTCGGTGATGATCCGGTGAACGACCCCCTTGCCGGTCAGCGGCAGCGAGCACTCCTGCACGATCTTGTGCGCGCCGTCCCGGGCGACGTGCTCCATCAGCACGATGACCTTCTTGGCGCCGTGGACCAGGTCCATGGCGCCGCCCATTCCCTTGACCATCTTGCCGGGAATCATCCAGTTGGCGATGTCACCGGAGGCGGACACCTGCATCGCGCCCAGGATCGCTGCGTCCACCTTGCCGCCGCGGATCATCCCGAAGCTGGTGGCGGAGTCGAAGAAGGACGCGCCCTTGCGCAGGGTGACCGTCTCCTTGCCGGCATTGATCAGGTCCGGGTCCTCCTGCCCGTCAACCGGATAGGCGCCGACGCCGAGGATGCCGTTCTCGGACTGCAGAACCAGCTCGACGTGGGGCGGGACATGCTCCGGCACCAGCGTCGGCAGGCCGATCCCCAGGTTGACGTAGTCGCCGTCGGCGAGCTCTGCTGCAGCGCGCTCGGCCATCTGCACACGGGTCAGGGCCATTACCGGGGACCACCGTTCTCTGCTTCGTTCTTGGGCTGGACGGTGCGTTTTTCGATGTGTTTGTCGGCCGCCTGCTCCGGTGTCATCGGCAGGACCCGCTGGACGTAGATACCTGGCAGATGCACCGCGTCGGCATCGATCTCTCCCGGCTCGACCAGGTGCTCGACCTCAGCGATGGTGACCCGACCGGCCATCGCCGCCAGCGGGTTGAAGTTGCGGGCGGACTGGCGGAACACCAGGTTGCCGTGCCGGTCGCCCTTCCAGGCCCGGACCAGGGCGAAGTCGGTGGTGATCGCGTGCTCCAGCACGAAGGTCAGCGTCTTCCCGTGCCAGTCCATCTCCCGGGTCTCCTTCGCCGGGGACGACCTGATGGTCGATCCGTCCGGCGCGTGCATCCACGGGACGCCACCGGCGGCGACCTGGGTGCCGACCCCGGTGGCTGTGTAGAAAGCTGGTATCCCGGCCCCGCCGGCCCGCAGCTTCTCGGCCAGCGTCCCCTGGGGGACGAGCTCGACCTCGAGCTCACCACAGAGGAACTGGCGCTCGAACTCCTTGTTCTCGCCCACGTAGGAGGAGGTCATCCGGCGGATCCGTCTGGCCTTCAACAGGACCCCAAGACCCCATTCGTCGACCCCGCAGTTGTTGGAGACCGCATCGAGATCGCTCACCCCGCTGCGATAAAGCTCCTCGATGAGCACGCTGGGAATCCCGCACAGTCCGAATCCGCCCACGGCGAGGGTCGAGCCGTTGACGATCCCGATAACCGCTTCGGCTGCGCTGCCGACGACTTTGTCCATGCCGGGACTGTAGCGGTGCCGGGCTCGCGCGTCATCTTTGACCTCACACCCATGTGGTACAGCAAGAACTAGCGGTTCCGAACGCCGGCACGGACTATTTGCGTGTGTAGATCGGGGCGGGCCGATAGGTGGGTAATCTGGCAGTCACGCTGTTGCACATCTGGTGAGGTAGGACAGGAGAAGTCTGGGTGACAGTTCTGCCGCGAAGCGTTGCCGAGCGAGGCCACGTTGCCGACCGGTCGAGCCGCCAGTTCCTGCCCGAGATCCAGGCGTTGCGGGCCGTGGCAGTCACGCTGGTCGTCGTCTACCACTTCTGGCCGCGGGTGCTCACCGGCGGTTTCGTCGGTGTTGACGCGTTCTTCGTCATCTCCGGGTTCCTGATCACCTCTCATCTGCTGCGTGAGGCGGACCG
>JACMPC010000114.1 GCA_014377705.1 Dermatophilaceae bacterium | reverse complement strand
TTCTGGTGTCGCTGGTCCTGGCCCTCTACTTCCGCACCTGGAAGATGTCGGTTGCCGCGCTGATCGCTTTGGCTCACGACCTGGTGATCACCGTCGGCATCTACGCCCTGGCGGGTTTCGAGGTCACCCCGGCCTCGGTGATCGGCTTCCTGACCATCCTCGGCTACTCGCTGTACGACACCGTCGTGGTGTTCGACAAAGTTCGCGAGAACACCCTGGAGGCGGAGGGGAACGGCCACCTGTCGTACTCCCAGGCCGCCAACCAGGCGGTCAACCAGACGCTGGTCCGGTCGATCAACACCTCAGTGGTCGCCCTGCTCCCTGTCGCCACGATCCTGGTCATCGGGTCCCGTCTGCTCGGTCCCGGCACGCTGCTGGACCTCAGCCTCGCGCTGTTCGTCGGTATCGCCGTGGGCACCTACTCGTCGATCTTCATCGCTACGCCGGTGCTTGCGGACCTGCGTGAGCGGGAGACGGGGATGCAGGCGCTGAAGAAGCGGGCTGTGCGCTACCAGAGCGCCCAGGCGCGCAAGTCGGGCGCTGACCAGTCGGACGAACAGCTGGTTCGAACTGGCGATCAGGCCACCAAGGGCTCAGGACTGCAGGACGGGGCACACGGATCCAGCGGGGGCGAGTCCTCGGCCGGCGGCCGGGCACTACACCCCTACGTGCAGACCGGACCGCGCAACCAGCCCAAACGCCCGCCGAAGTCGAAGCGATGACAGATGCGTTACGCCCTCTTGCAGCGCCGCTGACCGCACCGATCGGCGAGATCGTGGCCAGTCGGCTGCGCGATGTCCCGGACTTTCCCGTTCCCGGAGTGGTCTTCAAGGACTTCACGCCGCTGCTCAGCGACGGTCCCGCGCTGCGGGCCGTCGTACAGGATATCGCCGGCCGGTATGCGGGCCATGTGGACGTCATCGTCGGCATTGAGGCCCGTGGTCTCATCCTGGGTGCGGCTGTCGCCTACGAGCTCGGCGTCGGTTTCGTCCCGGTCCGCAAGGCGGGCAAGCTGCCGGGGCATACCCACAGCGCCGAGTACGACCTCGAGTACGGCAGCGCCGTACTCGAGGTCCATGCGGACGCCTTCGCGGGGGGCAGGCGGGCAGTGGTGATGGATGACGTCCTGGCCACCGGTGGCACGGCCGAGGCAGCCTGTGACCTGGTTGAGCGCGCCGGAGGCAGCGTCGAGGGGGTCGAGGTGGTGCTGGAGCTGTGTTTCCTGAACGGACGCAGCAAGCTGGTTGGGCGCCCGGTTCACGCGATGCTCTCCCTGTAAGACACTTAGACTGTACGTATGAACGAGGAGAGCACGCCGGACGTCCCCGGCAGTGTCACGCCTGCCATGCCCGCAGTGCCTCGGACGCCCAAGAGGGCCCAGCGGCCACCGGTGCCTGACCTCCCGACCTTCTCCGTTCCCACCTCTGCCCGGGTCCGGGCGAGATTCGCACGCTTCGGCGGACCACGCACAGATACCAACCCCGTTCTGGAGCCGTTGCTCAGCAGCGTCCGCGCCCAACATCCCAAGGCTGACCTGTCAATCATCGAGCGCGCCTACTCAGTCGCAGAGAAGGCTCACCGAGGCCAGCTGCGCAAGAGCGGGGATCCCTACATCACCCACCCGCTGGCGGTGACGTCGATCCTGGCCGAGCTCGGGATGACCCCGGACACCCTGGCCGCCGCCATGCTGCACGACACGGTGGAGGACACGTCGTACAGCCTGGGGTCGCTGACCCGCGACTTCGGCGACGAGATCGCGATGCTGGTCGACGGCGTGACCAAGCTGGACAAGGTGACCTACGGCGAGGCCGCGCAGGCCGAGACTGTGCGCAAGATGGTCGTGGCCATGGCCCGCGACATCCGGGTGCTGGTGATCAAGCTGGCCGACCGGTTGCACAATGCCCGCACCTGGCGCTACGTCTCGGAGGAGTCCGCGCAGCGCAAGGCACGCGAGACCCTCGAGATCTATGCTCCGCTGGCTCACCGCCTGGGGATGAACACGATCAAGTGGGAGCTCGAGGACCTGTCGTTCGCGACCCTCTATCCCAAGGTGTACGACGAGATCGTGCGGCTGGTGGCCGAACGAGCTCCGGCTCGTGAGGAGTACCTCGCCAGCGTTCGCGATTACATCACCAAGGACCTGGCCGCGACCCGGATCAAGGCCGCGGTGACCGGCCGGCCCAAGCACTACTACTCCGTCTACCAGAAGATGATTGTCCGCGGCCGCGAGTTCGAAGAGATCTATGATCTCGTGGCGGTCCGGGTCCTGGTGGACTCGGTGCGTGACTGCTATGCCGTGCTGGGCGCCCTGCACGCGCGCTGGAACCCTGTGCCCGGGCGGTTCAAGGACTACATCGCGATGCCGAAGTTCAACATGTACCAGTCGCTGCATACCACTGTCATCGGCCCGCAGGGCAAGCCTGTCGAGATCCAGATCCGTACGCACACCATGCACCGCCGGGCTGAGTACGGGGTGGCCGCGCACTGGAAGTACAAGGAGGATGCGCCGGCGAGCGCCGCCGATCCCGGGCATAGCAGGCGCCAGAGCGACACCGGCCCGGTCAACGACATGGCCTGGCTGCGCCAGCTGCTGGACTGGCAGAGCGAGATCTCCGACCCCGGTGAGTTCCTGGACTCCCTGCGCTTCGAGATCAGCGCCCAGGAGGTGTACGTCTTCACCCCGAAGGGATCGGTGGTCGCTCTTCCGGCAGGTTCGACAGCGGTTGACTTCGCCTACGCGGTGCACACCGAGGTCGGTCACCACTGCATCGGCGGCCGGGTCAACGGACGACTCGTCCCGCTCGAGAGCACTCTGGAGAACGGCGACGTCGTCGAGATCCTGACCTCCAAGGCCGAGGGGGCCGGTCCGTCGCGTGACTGGCTGACCTTCGTGCGGAGCCCCAGGGCACGCAACAAGATCAGGCAGTGGTTCTCCAAGGAGCGCCGCGAAGAGGCCATCGATGTCGGCAAGGATGCCATCGCCAAGGCCATGCGCAAGCAGGGCCTGCCCTTGCAGAGACTGATGACCCACGACTCGCTCACCGGTCTCGCCGGCGAGCTGCACTACCCCGACATCTCCAGCCTGTATGCCGCCGTGGGCGACGGACACGTCTCGGCCCAGCACGTGGTGAGCCGCCTGGTGGCACTTCTGGGCGGCCAGCCCGGGGCCGCCGATGACCTGGCAGAAGCCACCACACCCTCGTCGGGGGTGACGCACGCCCGCGCCGGCGACCCGGGCGTGGTGGTCGTCGGGACCGATGACGTCTGGGTCAAGCTGGCACGGTGCTGCACGCCGGTCCCCGGTGACCCCATCATGGGTTTCGTCACCCGGGGAAGAGGGGTCTCGGTGCACCGCTCCGACTGCACCAATGCCGAGTCCCTGCTCGCACAGCCCGACCGGCTGATCGAGGTCGAATGGGCCCCCTCAGCGGCAAGCGTCTTCCTGGTGCAGCTCCAGGTGGAGGCACTGGACCGCAACGCGCTGCTGTCGGACGTCACGCGAGTCCTGTCGGACCAGCACGTGAACATCCTGTCGGCCAGCGTGCACACCTCGCGCGACCGGGTGGCCCAGTCCCGGTTCACCTTCGAGATGGGCGACCCGGGCCACCTCGAACACGTGATCCAGGCCGTGCGCAAGATCGACGGCGTGTTCGACGTCTTCCGGATCACCGGTGGCAAGGTCCCCGACAAGTCAGAGGACCCCGGCCAGCCGACGCCCGACCACTCCGGCTAGCCGCCGAACTCCTGAACGCCGGCGCGTGCCTGCGCCAGCCACTGCTCGCGCGACTCGAGGTTCGACTGCGCGTCGGCGACCTTCCTGGCATTGCCGGACGCCTGCGCCTTCTCGAGGTCCTTGCGGAGCCCGACGACAGCCTTCTCGAGCTGGTCCACCAGGCTCTGGGCTCGGGCAGCCGCCTCGGGATTGATGCTGGCCCAACGCTTTTCGTCCGTCTCCCGGATCGTCTGCTCGACCCGGCGCATGACCTTCTCGATCCGCTCCACATCGGGGCGCGGCACTTTGCCGGCCCGCTCCCACTTGTCCTGGATGACTCGCAGAGAGGTTTTTGCGGCCTCGACGTCAGTCACCGGCAGCAGCGACTGCGCCTCGGCCAGGAGTGCCTCCTTGATCACCAGGTTCGCGGTGAACTCCTCGTTCTCGGCCGCGACGATCTCGTCCTTGGCGTTGAAGAAGCTGTCCTGCGCGGTCTTGAAGCGAGCCCACAGTGCGTCATCGTCGCTGCGTGAGGTGCGGCCGGCCTCGCGCCACCGTTCCATCAGGCGTTTGAACGCTGTCGCGGTCGGGGACCAGTCCTTGCTCGAGGCGAGCAGCTCGGCCTCCTTGACCAGATGCTCCTTGAGCACCCTGGCTTCGGACTGGGTGTCCTCCAGCTGGGCGAAGTAGACCCGCCGGGCCTTGTCGAAGGAGTTGCGGGCGGCACTGAAGCGCTGCCAGAGCGCGGTCTCGGACTCCCGGTCGAGCTTGGGACCGTTCCTTTGCAGGGCCTTCCACTCATCCAGTAGCGCCCGCATGCGGGTGCCACTAGTCTTCCACTGAATCTTCACCTCAGGCTGGCCGGCGATCTTCTCGGCTTCCAGGACCAGCTCCTCGCGCTTGACCCGGCCTGCCTCGCGGGCAGCGCTGCGCTCGACCCCCTCGGTGGCCTTCTTGGCATCGACGGCCGTGGCGATGTCGGTGATCCTGGCCTCCAGCAAGGCAAGGTCACCGACCACGCGGGCATCGGCAGCCTGCTCGCGCAGCTTGGCGAGCCCGTCCGAGCCGTCCCGCGCCGAAAGGTCCGTGTGCAGGACCCTCTGCAGGAGAAGGTCAGCGGAGGCGAGCAGCTCGTCATACTTGCGGGTGAAGTAGCCCAGCGCCTCAGCGGGACTGGCCCCCGGGTACGAACCGACCTCGCGCTCGCCGTCGGGGGTACGGACGAAGACCGTGCCCGACTCGTCCACCCGGCCGTGCGCAGAAGGTTTCGGGTGGGCACTGCCGTGCAGACGCCCGGCCAGCGAGGCGGGACTGGGCACGTGCATCGTCGCCGGGGTCGGCGCCGGCGCCGCAGGCACGGGGGCGGGCTTGACTTCGACTGGCGCCTCCGTTTCGGGAGGGGTTGCTGCCTCGTCCACGTCGTCCACGTCGTCCACCTCCGCGGAGGTGTCTGTGGCTGGGGTAGCCGGCTGGGCTTCGGGCTTCTGCTCGGTCACTAGGAGGCCTTCTTCTCGGTGACGTTCACCGCGAGGATGCTGATGGGCTGCAGCGGCGCGGTGTTCTGGTTGGCATCCGCAGGCGTGGCTCCGGCTGCGGCGACCCTGTCGACAATATCCATACCGGAGGTGATCTTCCCGAAGATCGAGTAGCCGGCGGGGTCATTCAACGTCGTTTCCTTGTAGACGACGAAGAACTGGCCGCCGTTGCTCTTGGGGTCCTTGGTCCGCGCCATCGCCAGCGAGCCCTTGGGATAGGTGAAGCTGGCCGGCGCATTCTCCACGCCGTAGCCGTATCCGGGGGTTCCGCCACCGGTGCCTGTGGGGTCACCGCACTGGAGCACGAAGATGCCGGACGTGGTCAGCCGGTGGCACGGGCTGTCGTCCCAGTAGCCGCTCTTGGCCAGGCTGAGGAACGACGCCACCGTCTGCGGAGCCTTGACCCCGTCAAGCTCCATCGTGACCTCGCCACAGTTGGTGGTGACGGTCGCGATGAACGTCCTGCCGGCCGCCGTCTGCTTGTCGGGCAGCGTGCCTGACCGCTTGTCGGTGGGAGCCTTCGGCGCCGGGACGCACCCCGCGACCGGTTTGGCCAGGGCCGGCGGTGCCTGCGAAGCCGGCGCGCCGGCCTTGGCGCGGCCCGCGGTGTTGTCTTCTGTGTTCAGGGCCATGGTCAGCCCCACGAAGCCGCCGATGACCACGACCATGGCCAGAAGGATGCCCAGGACCTGCTTGTTTCGCCGGGAGTCGGTGGCACGCTGGTCCAGCACGCTCTGACGCTTCTTGTTCCGGCGTTTCTCGCGGGCTCGGTCGCGTGCGTGGGGCGACACCTGGGCACTCCTTCGGACAGTGGGCGAAAACGCTGGGTCTGGGCGCGTGGGGGCCGTGGGCCAGTCTAAGCGGGACACGCGGCAAAGCAGGGGGGCAGGGTCGGAAGGCGCCGGCGGCTAGGCTCGTCAGCGTGTTGACCCTCGGATTCCCGGCCGCCGTCGCCGGCACCAACTGCTACGTCCTTGCTCCTGCCGCGGGGGAGGAGTGCCTGATCATCGATCCCGGCGTGGGCGTGACCGGACAGCTGGCCGAGATCCTGCTCGAGCACCGGCTCAGGCCGGCCGCCGTGCTGCTCACCCACGGCCATTTCGACCACGTCTACTCCGTCACCCCGGTGTGTGACTCTGCAGCGGTTGCCGCGTACATCCACGTCGAGGACCAGTACCGTCTGAAGGACCCGCTCTCGGCGGTCGGCCCCGAGCTGATAGCGATGTTCGAGCAGCAGTTCGGTCAGAAGTCGAGCTGGCAGGAGCCCTCCGACGTGCTCACCCTCGTCGACGGCCAGAGCCTGACGATCGCCGGACTCGACCTTCGGGTGCTGCATGCGCCCGGCCACACTCAGGGATCTGTCATGTTCGCCCTGCCGGAGGTGCCCGACGCCATTGCCGCCGAGGCCGGCGTCAGCACGACGGTGCTGTCCGGGGACGTTCTGTTCGCCGGGTCCATCGGGCGCACCGACCTCGAGGGCGGCGACGGGGCCGCCATGAACCGCAGCCTGCGCGACGTGGTCCTGCCGCTGGCCGACGACGTGCTCGTCCTGCCGGGTCACGGACCAGCCACCACGATGGCACGGGAACGGGTCACCAACCCGTATCTGCAAGGATTGACCTCGTGAGCATCAACGCGTACCCGCAAGAATCGACGTCGTGAGCAAAGTTCGCCCGATCAGTGGTTTCCCCGAGTGGCTGCCCGGTGAGCGCATCATCGAGCAGCACTTCGAGGACGTGATCCGCCAGACCTTCGAGCTGCACGGTTTCGCCTCGATCCAGACCCGGGCGGTGGAGCCGATCGAGCGCTTGTCCAGTCAGGGGGAGGACACCGACAAGGAGATCTACGCGATCAGCCGTCTGGGAGCGGGACCCGAGGCAACGTCGCGGGACGCCAGGCTGGGTCTGCACTTCGACCTGACGGTGCCGTTCGCGCGATACGTGCTGGAGAACGCGGGCAAGCTCACGTTCCCTTTCCGCCGCTACCAGATCCAGCCGGTATGGCGAGGCGAGCGCCCCCAGGAGGGTCGCTATCGCGAGTTCACCCAGTGCGACATCGACATCGTCGACGTGGGCGAGCTTGCCCCCCACTACGAGGCCGAGCTGCCGCTGGTGGTCGCCGACGCTTTCAGCAAGCTGCCCATCGGCCCCTTCCGGATCCAGGTCAACAACCGCAAGATCCCGCAGGGGTTCTATCTCGGTATCGGGCTCACCGAGGTCCAGACGATGCTGCGGATCGTGGACAAGCTGGACAAGATCGGCCCGGACGCGGTGCGCGCGCTGATGGTCGCCGCCGGGGCGACAGCGGAGCAGGCAGCCGCGGCCCTGTCCCTGGCCCGGATCAGCGCCCCGGACGAGAGCTTCGTCGAGCAGGTGCAGGCCCTGGGCATGGAGCACCCGATGCTCACCGAGGGCCTGACCGAGCTGGCGGCGGTGATCCGGGTGGGGGCCGAGCACGCCCCCGGGGTGATGGTCGCCGACCTGAAGGTCGCGCGCGGTCTGGACTACTACACCGGCACGGTCTACGAGACCCAGCTGATCGGGTACGAGTCCTACGGCTCGATCTGCTCCGGTGGCCGCTACGACGCGTTGGCCTCGGACGGCAAGACGACCTATCCCGGGGTCGGCATCTCGATCGGGCTCTCCCGGCTGCTGGCCAAGATCATGCCCGCACTGTCCGCGAGCCGGTCCACTCCCACCTGCGTCCTGGTGGCCCTGGCCGACGAGAGCGGTCGCGCACAGGGGATGGCTGTTGCCGCTGCCCTGCGTCAACGCGACATCCCGTCTGAGGTGGCACCGGTGGCCGCCAAGTTCGGCAAGCAGATCATGTTCGCGCAGCGACGCGGCATACCGTTCGTGTGGTTCCCGGCTTCCGATGACCAGGGCGGCGACTCCGTCAAGGACATCCGCAGCGGCGAGCAGGCCGCGGCGGACGCATCATCGTGGACACCACCGGCCGCCGATCTGCGGCCCCGCGTGATGGCGTGACCCACGCAGGCGGGCTCTGCGTCCGTCAGGTCGTGAGAACACGCCAGACCCCGTATCCGGCGGCGGCGAAGAGCAGAGCCAGGTAGGTCAGCACCAGCCGGGTGTCACGCAGGAAGCACCTGGAGGTGAGTTCGCTGCGCCGCGCCGCGCCTTCCAGTAGCCCGCGAAGCCATTGCCGAGAAGAGTGCCAGAGCCCACGGACCACCGAGCCAGCCGATCAGGGCGATACCCTGCAGGTCCGGGGAAGACTGCGCGAAGCAGGTGGGGCAGCGCAGGTTCCAGTGCTCGGTGATGTCCTCGAGCAGGATGCAGGTGTGCTGGGTCTGCGTCGCCGGGAGCCCGAGCTCGTAGGAGGCCGGGACCGGAAGGTAGTTGTCGCTGCGGTCCGGGACGTGTGACTTGGTGGGGG
>JACMPC010000113.1 GCA_014377705.1 Dermatophilaceae bacterium | reverse complement strand
GCACGCCGCTGGCGGACTGGACTGAGAAGTCCGAGGTCCAGCCATCGGCGACGATGGACCGGGTGGAGGCGGGCGCCGAGGCCGCCAGGACCGACGCGGCCCCGACCAGGGCCATGCCGATCATCAGCGCCCCGGCAGTGTTCGCGGTGCGGCGAGGGTTGCGGATGACGTTGCCGCGGGCCAGGCGGCCTGGCCGTCGATCATCACAGTGCCCGAGGTGACCGTGTCCAGGCCCGCCATGCAGTGCATCAGGGTGGATTTGCCCGACCCCGACGGGCCCATGATCGCGGTCAGTCGCGGGCGAAGTCCACGTCGATGCCTGCCAGGGCCTGCACAGCCATGTCGCCGGTGCCGTAGGTCTTCACCAGGCCCCGCGCGGCGGCGATCACCGCTGTGGGGGTGACCATCTCGGGGTGGATCTCACCAGGGGTGGTGGTCAGGTTGTTGTTCATGCCCTTCCTATCTGAGGTCGTGGTGGGTGGTGCCTGAGGGAGCGGTCTTGCCGAAAGTGGGCGTGCGGGAGCCACGCGGGTGCTGCGGGTGTGGAGCGGAAGGGTAGGTCGGGCAGGGGTCTCAGCCGGGGGCGGCGCCGTATCGGGCCCAGATCAGGTCGACGGCCGCGAGGGCGTAGCCGTCATCGATGGGCGCACCGGTGATCAAAAGGCAGAAGTACAGGGGTCCGGCGAGGGTGTTGAGCACGAAGTCGACGTCGGTCTCGGCGGAGAGCTCACCGCGAGCGATGCCACGTTCTACGGCGGCGCGCCAATGCCGCTGGTTGGGCTTGATGATCAGGTCGCGGTAGCTGGCGGCGAGCACAGGATCGGCGGCCATCTCCGCGACCAGGCCCGGGAGCACCCGCCTCAGCGGCGTAAGGGTCAGGACACTGATCAGCTGCTCGGTCAGGGCAAGCAGGTCGCCGGCGGCGCTGCCCGAGTCGTTGTCCTTGCCGGGGCGCATCTGAGTGACCATCGCCTCGACGACGAGCTGGGACTTCTGCGACCACCGGCGGTAGATGGCGGGCTTGCTGACCCCCGCGCGGCGGGCTACCTCGGCCACGGTTACCTGGACGTAGCCGACCTCGGAGAGCAGGTCGACCGTGGCACGCAGGATCGCCTGGTCCATGTCCGGGTCCCGCGGGCGACCACGGTCACTACCGTGGCCACCAGGACGGCGCGGCGCCAACGCTGACTCTGACATGAGGTCCAACTCTCTATTGCGGATCTGCACGTAACGTAACAGAATCCTCAGCGTTCCGCAACGTTTAGTTACGGAACTAGTAGTCATGGTTTTGCAGCAGCGCTCCCGGTTCGTCGTGCCGCCGGTCGTCGACCGGGGACCGATCAAGGGCCACCTTGTGGTGGCGGGCGGCGCGCTAGGCTCCAGCAATGCCGATGTATACAAGAAGTTCATCGTTCTTGCTGGCGGGAGCCGGACCGCGCGAGTCGGCATCGTTCCGGCCGCCAGCTCGAGCCTGAAGTCCTCCGAGGCTTTCAAGAGGGACCTGATCGGGCACGGCCTTGCCCCGGAGAACATCGAGATCATCCCCCTGTCGACCCATGACTTCAAGGGGACTACCGAGGACGAGTCTGCATGGGCGGCCAACCGCGACAGCGATGCCGTCGCGAGCACGATCCGCAACCTGGATGCCGTCTGGTTCGTCGGCGGAGACCAGACGCGGATCACCAGCGCCCTCTTTGACCCCGATCGCTCGGAGTCGAAGGCGTTGAAGGCGATGTGGGGAATCTACTGCGACGGGGCCGTGCTGGGCGGCACGAGCGCCGGCGCCGCGATCATGAGCGATGTGATGCTGGCCGGCGGCGGGAGCCTCGACACGCTCTCCCGGGGGTTCACCGACACCTACGACGGACTGGTGCAGCAGGAGGGTGTTCCGGCCTACCTTGAACGCGGGCTCGGCTTCTTCCGGTACGGGATCGGACGCAGCGGTGCCGAAGCCGGCCTTCGCGGCGACGTGCTCGATCCCGAGACCGGACTCCTCGAGCAGCATCCGTGCCCGCTCGACGCGCTGCTGTGAGATCCAGGACATGGGCGGGACCCCCACCTCGTCCCGGAAGCGACGGGTGAAGGTGCGGACGCTCTGCTGAGAGTGGGCCGCCAGCTGCCGGAGCGTCAGCTCGTGGTGCAGGTTGCGCAGGGCCCGCCAGGGCATCGGCCTCGTCCGGACAGACCCGTCCGCCGCGGGGCCGGACCCGCAGATCTTACTCATCAGCCAGCCGTATCGCGCGGGCAGCTTTGCGGGACCTGACAACGGATACGCCATCGGGTTCTCTGCCGTGACCCCGGCCAGTCCAGGCACCGTCCGTCTCGCCAGTCCTGATCCCTCCGCCGGACCGCTCATAGACCCCGACTACCTCGGGGACGAGCGGGACGTCGCAGTCATGACCGAGGGGCTCCGTATCGCGCGTCTCATCGGCAGCCGCGATGTCCTTGCCGGGGTGCGCGGCGACGAGGCGCAGCCCGGCGCCGGTGCTTCCACTACGCAGGCACCTGCAGAGTCGGCACTGACGATCTGTCGGCCGTGGACCCCGAGCTGCGCGTCCACGGGATCACGGGACTGCGCGTCGCCGACGCATCCGTCATGCCGTCGCCCGTCTCGGCAACACCAACGCCACCGTCTTCGCGATCGCCGAGAAGGCCGCCGCGCACATCTCCGCAGGGTCACCTCGTCCTCGGCGCCACCGTCCATGAGGTCGAAGATCCCCCTCGGCAGGGCGCGACGGGCGGCGGCGCGATACTCCGCCGCGCTGTGTCCCCGGGCCAACACCCGGCGCTGCCTCGAGACCATGTGCGCCCGTGGGTGGACAAGGTGTTTGACATCGCTGAGCTTCACGGGGCACCCCTCAGCTGGGTGGGCTAGAAGCTAGAGAACCTTGGAGAGGAACGCCTGGGTGCGCTTGTGCTGCGGGTTCGCGAGCACCTCGCTCGGTTTGCCGGACTCCATGACCACGCCGCCGTCCATGAACACGAACGAGTCGGCGACCTCCCGTGCGAATCCCATCTCGTGGGTGACCACGATCATGGTCATGCCGGACTTGGCCAGTCCCTTCATCACGTCGAGCACCTCACCGACAAGCTCAGGGTCCAGTGCGCTCGTCGGCTCATCGAAGAGCATGAGCTTAGGCTCCATCGCGAGCGCCCGGGCGATCGCCACCCGCTGCTGCTGCCCACCGGAGAGGTGCGCCGGGTAGTAGTCCGAGCGATCGGCCAGACCGACCCGGTCCAGGAGATCCCTGGCGCGCTGCTCCGCCTGCGTCTTCGACAGCCCCTTGACCACCTGTGGCGCCTCCATCACGTTCTGCAGCGCCGTCATGTGCGGGAAAAGGTTGAAGAGCTGGAACACCATCCCGATCTCCCGCCGCTGACGGGCAGCTTCCCTGGGGTGCAGCTCATACAGCCTCCCGTTCGCTTCCCGGTAGCCGATGAGGTCGCCGTCGACGCTGAGCCGTCCGGCCGAGACCACCTCCAGATGGTTGATGCAGCGCAGAAACGTCGACTTGCCCGATCCGGACGGTCCGACCAGGCACATGACCTCGCCGCGTTTCACCGTCAGGGAGATGCTCTTGAGGACCTGGTTGGTCCCGAAGCTCTTCGACACGCGGTCGGCGAGCACCATGGGCACCTCCGCACGCGACTCGATGCCGGGAGTTCTCGGGTTGGTCATCGCACACCCCCCGCGCCGGGGCTTGCTGGCGGGTCGGCCCCGGCCACGACCTTGCGGTCCGGCTGGCGGTCGCCCACGCCGCGGGCAAACCGCTTCTCCAGGAAGTACTGACCGACCATCAGGATCGAGGTGAAGAAGAGGTACCAGATGGACGCCACGATGAGCATCGGGATCGGGTTGAACGTCTCCGCCGAGATGTCCCGCGAGCGCGTGTACAGGTCGAAGCTGTATGGCACCGCCGTGACCAGCGAGGTCGTCTTCAGCATCGAGATGACCTCGTTGCCGGTCGGCGGGATGATCACCCGCATCGACTGAGGGAGGATGATCCGCCGCATCGTCTGGAACCAGCTCATCCCGAGCGCCGTCGCAGCCTCCTCCTGGCCGCGGTTCACCGAGAGCAGGCCGGCCCGCACGATCTCGGACATGTACGACGCCTCATTCAGCCCCAGACCGATGACCGCGAGCGTAAAGGTGCTCAGCGCGGCGTTGGTCTCGAAGGAGAACCACGGCTTCATGAACGGTATGCCGATGTCGATGTTCTGATAAATGACCGCAAGCAGGCCCCAGAAGACCAGCTGCACATAGACCGGAGTGCCGCGAAAGACCCAGATGTAGAACCAGGCGACGCTCTTGACGACCGGGTTCGGTGTCAGGCGCATGACCGCCAGAATCACGCCCAGGACGATCGCGATCACCATCGCATAGACCATGAGCTGGAGCGTGTTGACTGCAGCCCGGGAGATGCGTCGATCGAAGATGTACTTCGCCACAGAGGGCCAGTCGTATGCCGGTCGTCGCGCGGCATCGATGACGAACAACGCGAGCAAAAGGATGAGGACCCCGGCGAGGACTGTGCGCCAGGGGTGCCTGAGCCGGATCGCCTGGATCGGCGCCGACTCGAGTGCCTCGTCCGGCGGTTCAGAGCCGTTCGGACCATCGGCAGTCACGAGCTAGCCCTTCGTGGCGGCGTTAATCGTGATCTTCTTGATACCACCGTCGGCAACGCCCCACTTGTCGAGGATCTTGCCGTAGGAACCGTCATCCACCATCGACTGCAGCGCAGCCTGGACAGCCTTGGCCATGCCGGTGCCCTTGGCCACCGCCATGCCGTACGGAGCCGCCTCGAAGGTCTTCCCCGCTGTCTGCAGCTTGCCCTTCAGCTTGGAGATTCCGTAGAGGGTGACCGGCGAGTCAGCGCTGAACGCGTCGGCCTGGCGCAGGGCGACAGCATTGGCCGCAGCATCCTGGGTGTCCAGGGAGATCTTCTTGATCGCCGGCTTCCCTGCCTTGACACAGGCCGCGCTCTTGGCCGGCACTTCGACGGTGTCCTGGTAGGTGGTTGCCTGCACGGCGACCTTCAGGCCACAGGCGTTGTCGGGGTCGACTGTCTTGCCGGCTCCTGAGGCCCACTGGATGCCGGCCAGGTAGTAGTTCACGAAGTCGACCTGCTTCTCGCGCACCACGGTGTCTGTGAACGACGACTCGCCAACGTCAATCTTGCCGCCGACGATTCCGGGAATGATGTTCTCGAACCGCGCGACCTGATAGTCGGCCACCAGCCCGAGCTTGGCGGCAATCGCGTCGCCGACCTCGATCGCCCAGCCGACCGGCTTGCCGGCGTCGTCCTTGTACTCGTTCGGGGCGTAGTTCGGGCTGGTGCCGATGACGAGCTTGCCCGTCTTGGCGACCTTGTCCGGGAGCAGGGCCGCGGCCGCATCATTCTTCGTTACCGCAGTTGCTGAGGAGTTGGCCGTCGAGCCGCCGGCGGCGGGTTTGCTGTTGTCTGCGCAGCCGCTGAGCATGAAAGCGACCACGGCAACTAGTGCCGGGAGTGCATGTCTAGCGCGCATCGGTGATCCTTCTTCAAGGGGGCTTCGAGTGGGTGCCAGCAGTTCCAAGGGTCACTGGTTGGTCAATGAATCGCGTTCAGCGGTTGGGAATCAGATGAGCCTAGGTGAATAGCGTCGGGGTGTGTGTGGCACTTGTCACAAGGAAGGGCCGGCCACTGGGCGGAGTGGAAACAGAGGACGGGCCGTCCTGCTGTCGAAAATGGCTCCCGCGCCCAGATCGCCGCCTGGGGGCGGCGCCGGAGGGTGTCACCGCTCCCCGGTGAGCCTGGCGTCGTGGACCAGCAGCGCGACCTGCACGCGGTTCGTCAGCTCAAGCTTGGTCAGCACTCGCGAGACGTAGGTTTTGACGGTGGCGACGCTCAGGTCGACCTCGGCGCCGATCTCGGCGACGGGGACTCCGCTGGAGCCTGCGCCAACGCCGCGTTCTCCGACGAGATCCGGACCCGCAGCAGCACCCGCCATCGGAGCGTCCGTTTCTCACGCCCTGGACCGAGGGCACCGCCGGAGAACCGGGCATGCTTCGTCCTCCGTGAGCACTGGGCTCAGCTATCCGCTGGGGCTGTTGACAACTGGAGGCTCGGACTGGGGGCCTTCGGTTCCAACGAACAGCCCGGTGCCATGGTCACGCTGCAGTCACGGGACTTCCCGGTCGTCCGAGAAGTGGCCACCTCGTCCTGGCTCGGCCTGCGCCATCATCGCAAGGGCCTTGGTGCCGAGGCACGACTCGGTCTGCTCACCCTGGCGTTTGATCATCTCGCTGCTGAGGCCGCAGTGACCGAAGTCTTTCAGGACAACCACGCTCCGTTCTGCGAGCACAATCCGGGACCTAAGTCCCTTCCGGGCGGGTGGACACGGGTTACGGTTCAAATATGACTGATTCAATTCATCTTGAAGTGAGGTCGTCCGGGGCGGTGGAGCCGCTAGTGGTGCTGCAGGCGGTTGCGGACCCGATCCGGTGGGCGGTGCTAGCAACGCTGGCGCAGTCGCCGCGGTGCGTGTGCAGGCTGCAGGATCAAATTCCGATCGCGGGGAACCTGCTGAGCTACCACCTGAAGGTGCTGCGGGAGGCGGGCCTGGTCACCACGAGCCGACGTGGCCGGTGGGTCGACTACGCGCTGGCCCATGACGCGCCCGAACGTATGCGCGCAGCCCTGCCGGGCGCCCAGGTGGCGGTCTCGGCGTGAGCCTCGCCGAGCGGTTGCGCCCGAAGACCCCGACACGCAGGTGGGTGGGTGTGGGTGCGGCTGTCCTGGCGTGGCTGACCCTGTACGAGGTCAACCTGCCGCTGTGGGAGTGGGTCGTCTACGACCTGGCCGGTCTATCTGCAGCGAGCCGGGTGGGCTCAGGGGTCCACTTCTTCTTCTACGACTCCATCAAGATCGCGTTGCTGCTGATCGGGATCATCTTCCTGGTCACCGTGCTCCGCTCGTTCATGAGTGTCGAGCGCACCCGGGCGCTGCTCGGCGGCAAGCGTGAGGGTGTCGGCAACGTGATGGCCTCCGGCCTCGGGGTGATCACCCCCTTCTGCTCGTGCAGCGCGGTCCCGGCGTTCATCGGCTTCGTCGCCGCCGGGGTCCCGCTCGGGGTCACATTGAGCTTCCTGATCGCCAGCCCCCTGGTCAACGAGGTCGCGATCGCCCTGCTGTTCGGCCTGTTCGGGATCGGCCCGACCCTGCTGTATGTCGGCGCTGGCCTGGTCATCGCCATCGTCGCCGGCTACGTCCTGGGCCGACTGAAGCTCGAGCGGTGGGTCGAGCCGTTCGTCTTCGAGACCCGCCTGGGCGGGCAGGTCATCGACCCCAGCGTCGGGCTGACCTGGGATGACCGGATCCAGATGGGCGTCGAGGAGGTCGGGCTGATCCTGCGTAAGATCTGGCCCTACCTGCTGGTCGGTATCGCCCTGGGCGCCGCCATCCACGGCTGGGCGCCGGAGGACTTCTTCACCCGGTATGCCGG
>JACMPC010000112.1 GCA_014377705.1 Dermatophilaceae bacterium | reverse complement strand
GATCCGAGCAACCTCGAAGGTCCAGTAGCACGTAGGCACACATCAGTGAGAACACTCGTCAGTCGGGTCGGCCAGCTCAACCAACCACGCACGAAGTGGCGAATCGAAAGGCGTTCCGAACAGGATTCGGTCGCTTCTTAATACGCAGGTCGTTGATCTTGAGCCCGCAAGGTCCCACCAGGGGATTCAGGTGAGACGACCTGTGAACCCTTCGCTTCAGTACCGGAGCGGGCCGCGGGACCTTCGCAGCCCGCGTCCCGCGAGCCAGAGAAGCGGCCGCGTCGCGCAGCTCTGAGTGGACGTTGCAGCGTGGGCTCAACCGACCGCCAGCTTGCTCTTTGATTAGATCAATGTGGATATTGATGTATGTCGAAAAAGCATCAGCCGGCGTCGACTCAGACCATGCCCGCGCTCACTGCCGAGCACACCCGCATCGCGGATGGCCTGACGTATCGCTACGACGGCGTCTTCAGCCGGGAGACTGTCCAGCAGGCTGTCGACCGGGGCCGCGCCACCCCGGCCCCGCTCGCCAGGTTCCCCAACTTCCTGCCCATCCTGACCGAGCGCTTCGCCCGCGACCAACTCCTGGCCGCAGCCCTGGCCATGCACCTGTCTGCGGGCAAGGTCCACGTCCGCTCCGCCGGCTCGGCGCCCACCCAGCAGATCCACCCGCTGACCATTCAGGCCCTGGCCGAACGGGGAATCGAGCTCACCGAATCCTTCCCCAAGCCACTGACCGACGGCGCCGTCCACGCCGCCGTCGTGATCGTCACCATGGGGTGTGGCGAAGTTTGCCCGATCTTTCCCGGCAAACGCTACGAGGACTGGGAGTTCGCCGACCCCGTCGACCAGCCCATTGAGGCGCTACGGGCGATCCGCGACGACATCCAGGCCCGGGTTACCACCCTGCTCGGCGAGATCCTGCATCAGTCCTGACAATCATCAACCCTACGAGAGGTATTCACCCCCATGTCCGACAAGCCCAGCGTCCTGTTCGTGTGTGTGCACAACGCCGGCCGCTCCCAGATGGCCGCCGGCTTCCTGACCCACCTCGGCGGCGGGCAGGTCGAGGTGCGCTCCGCCGGTAGCATCCCCGGCGACCAGGTGAACCCCTCCGCCGTAGCCGCGATGGCTGAGCTGGGCATCGACATCTCCGCCCAGAGCCCCAAGGTCCTGACCACCGACGCCGTGCAGGCCTCCGACGTCGTGATCACCATGGGCTGCGGCGACGCCTGCCCGATCTTCCCCGGCAAGCGCTACCTCGACTGGGACCTGGAAGACCCCGCAGACCAAAACGTCGAGGCCGTGCGGCCCATCCGCGACGAGATCATGGCCCGGGTGCGGACGTTGCTGGCCGAGATCCTGCCCGACCCCGGCCACGAAACGTCGAACGTGTTCGGCTTGGCAGGTGAGGTCCGCTCGTAATCGCAACAACACCCTTCCCGACAGACGATGTTCCGGTCTCCGAGGGCAGCGGCACAGTCAGTACGGCTCATCACGCCATGGGGGCCAGTGCCGCCGGGCATGGGGCGGTAACCCTCAAAGCGCTGGCGGATCCGCTGCGCCTGCGGATGCTCTCTTTGATCGCGTCCAGCCCCAGAGGTGAGGCATGCGTGGGCGACATCGCCTCGGCTGCCGAAGTCAGCCAACCGACGGTCTCCCACCACCTGTTGGTACTCAGAGAGGTCGGCGTGCCGACCTCTCAGCGCCGGGCCACCTGGAACTTCTACAGCGTCGCACCGCAGGCGCGTCGCGCCGTCATCACACTGCTGGAGGCCTTCGCTCCGGCCGCCGTCGCCTCCGGCGAGCTCGAGCATCAGATGCCGGGCCTGACGGACGCCGACGCAACTCTCGAGCTGACGGCCCGCGAACTCATCGCACAGTACCCGGCCCTGAGCCCAGACCTGGTCACGCACATCGTCAGGGAGTCTTACGCCTCGCTGGCCCGGGGTGCCGGGGTCCGCGCGCACCTGGTCGTGACCGCTGACCGGTTCGCCCGACAACGCCTGGACGACATCGTGACCGCACAGCGGCCCACCGGAGCCGCTCACCCACCGCAGGTGCTGTTCGTATGCGTGGCGAACGCCGGTCGCTCCCAGCTGGCCGCCGCGCTGCTGCATCACCACGCCGGGGACGCCGTGTTCGTTCGCTCGGCAGGGTCGGCCCCCGCCGACGACGTCCACGCAGTCGTCCGCGCAGTCCTCGCTGGGCTCGCGGGCGATGCCGACGGTTCCGTCTACCCCAAGCCACTGACCGACGACGCTGTGCGTGCCGCTGATGTCATCATCACCATGGGCTGCGGTGACACCTGCCCGATCCTGCCGGGCAAGCGCTGTGAAGACTGGATAATCGGCGATCCCGCCCTCGCCTCGCCCGAGGGCGTGCACGCCATCCGGGACGAGCTCGAGACGCGCGGGCGCGCGCTCCTGGCCGACCTGTTGGCTGGCCAGAGTCTGACGACCGGCTGACCGCGGTCGACGCGATACTCGAGCTGGTGAGTTCGGTGGCGTTGACTGCGAGCTGGTAGAGATGTGTTGGCAGGCGCGCGGGGATCCCCTTGCGCGCCGCCCGGTGCGCGCTCAGGGACGGATGTCGAACAGTTGGAGGCGTCTGCGGTCCTTCTTTGTCGCTGAGGCTTGCAGGGCGAGCAGCTCGGCGTAGATGCCGCCTGTGGTGGCGAGCTGCTCGGGGGTGCCGATCTCGTCGACGCGCCCGTCCTTGAGGGTGATGATGCGGTCCACGGATGAGATCGTTGAGAGCCGGTGGGCGATGATCAGCGTGGTCCGGTCGGTCATCAGGTGCTGGAGGCCGTGTTGGACCAGCCGTTCCGACTTGGAGTCGAGGGAGCTTGTTGCCTCATCGAGAATGAGGATCGGTGCGTCCTTGAGGATGGCTCGCGCTACAGCGATGCGTTGTTTCTGCCCTCCGGACAGCTTGAGGCCGCGTTCGCCGATCTGCGCTTCGTACCCGTTGGTGAATCGTGCGATGAACTCGTGGGCGTTGGCCGACTTGGCCGCGGCGATGATCTCGCCGGCCGAGGCGTGCGGGGTGGCGTAGGCAATGTTCTCCCGGATGGTTCCGGAGAACAGGGCCGGGTCCTGGAAGACGACTCCGATGTCGGCCCGGATCTCCCGCAGAGGCAGGGACGTGATGTCCGTTCCGGCTATCCGGATCGTTCCGAGCTTGGGTGTGTACAGCCGCAGGAGCAGGCTGACGAGCGTCGTCTTGCCCCCGCCGCTCTCGCCGACGAAGGCGACATGCTCGCCCTGACGGATCGAGAAGCTGACCTCACTCAGGACGTCCGGGCTGCCTGGATAGCCGAAGGAGACCGAGTCGAACTCGATCCCGGCTGGCCCTCGCCGACCGGCGGGGACCGGCGCTGCCAGGATAGGAAGTGCCTCCGCCTCGGCCAGTTCCTCCATGACGATGAAGTAGTCGCGGCTGCCGGCGATGGCACGCTGGGAGGAGTCGACCAGGAAGCTCATGGAGAACACGGGCTGGCGCGCCATGTTCACGAGCTGGATGAGCAGCACCATGACCCCGATGGTGAAAGCGCCACGGACGGTCTGGACGAAGAGGATCGCGAAGATGACGAAGAAGATGACGTTCAGCGCGGCCCTGCGGGTGGCGTCCATCTCGTGCCAGTAGCGTGACTGGTTCTGGGTGGTCCGGATCGTCTGGTCGTAGTGGCGATCAAAGGTCGCCAGCTCGCGACGTTCCTGAACGAAGCTCTTGACCACGCGGATCTGAGCGATGACTTCCGCGAAGCGGCCTCCGGCCACGTCGAACTCGTAGTTCTTCTCGGCCTCCAGCACCTGCCACTTGGCGCTCGTGATGGTCGTCAGCCACATGAAGATCGGGTAGATCACGGCCAGCAGCAGGGCCATCGGCCAGGAGTAGAACGCAGTGATGGCCAGGACGGCCACGACGGTCAGCAGCATCTGGAAGAACGAGTTCGCGAACATGTTGAGGAAGCTCGTGATCTCGGTGATGGATCGCGAGAGTCGGTTGATCACCGTTCCGGTCATCTCGCCGTCGAAGTACCGCTGCGGCAGCGAGAGGAGCTTGGCGAAATACCTGCTGGACAGTGTCGCGCGCAGCTTGGCCGCCATCGTGTCGCCCAGATAGCCACCGATATTGCTCAGCAGGGTATTGGCCAGGTCCGCGAGCAGCAGGGCGGCCGCCAACCAGATCACTGTCGAGACCCCGGAGGCCTGACCCTGGTTCGCCGCGACCACGTAGTCGGTCGCCGCCTTGATGATGAACGGGGTCAGCAGGCCGGTCACCGCCACCGCCAGCGAGCACGCGACGATCCCCGCGTAGTACGGCCAGAGCTCTCTGGCCGATCCAAGGATCCGGATGATGCTGCGCACGGGTGAAGGACTCCCTGTATCTGTTAGTGGATGGACAGGACCCGGGACGGGTCCCGCCTGGTCGCGATCCGCGGGTCGCCCATGTCCGAGGTGCGGTGGTCAGACGGTGAGCTGGCGCAGTCCGGCCACGCCGACGGGGACCTGAGGTACCCACGGGACGATGGCCGGGAAGCGGGGGCTGGTCCTGGCGATCTCGGTCAGCCAGCGGGTCTCCTGCGCGGCGCGGGCGCGCAGGACGGGGTCGGTGGTGGTGGTGGCCGACAGAGCGCTGTTGACGACCCAGGTGTACGGCTGCAGCCTAGCGCGGGCAAGGTCGACTTGAAGGTCCTGGGCCTCGTGGACGGGGGTCGCCTCAGGCAGGGCAACCAGCAGGATCCGCGTGCGGGCGGGATCACTGAGGGAGCCGAAGAGCTGGGCGGCCGGGCTGTCGGGGTCATTGCGCGGGGAGGCTTCGACCTGTTGTGCGAAGGACGCCGAGGATTGGAGCAGGAGCAAGGTGTGTCCGGTCGGTGCGGTGTCGATCACCACGTACCGGCCGGTGGCTCCGGCAACGGTGCGCGCGAACGCGTGGAAGACCGCGACCTCTTCCGTGCACGGGGATCGCAGGTCCTCGGTCAGCAGGGCCAGCGCCTCGGGCTCGAGCTGGGCGCCCGCGGTCTGCAAGACGTGGTCGGTGTATCCGGCG
>JACMPC010000111.1 GCA_014377705.1 Dermatophilaceae bacterium | reverse complement strand
GCGGAGGAGTTCGAGCAGGTCCACAACATCGAGCGGGCGCTGGCTGTCGGGTCGGTTCACGCGATCATCCCGGCGCGAGAGCTCCGGCCATACCTGATCGGCGCCGTCACCAGGGGGCTCGGCAAGGCCTCGTCCGACGGGCCAGCGGCGGGGGTCCGCGTGCCCTAGCCGGAGGCGGCTGTGGGCCGTTCCCCGGCGATGTCGACCTGCCGGTCGATGGGGTGCCGGTTGCCGAGCCAGAGGTCGAGCTCAGCGGCGGGCACAGGCCGGGACATCCAGAAGCCCTGCGCCTGGTCGCAGCCGAGTCGCGCGAGCTTGCTGTAGGCCAAATGGGACTCGACTCCCTCGGCGACCATCCGCAGGCCGAGGCTGTGTGCCAGGTCGATGGTTGAGGCGACCAGTGCGGAAGTTCGCTCGTCCTGGGTCAGGGGGGAGATGAAGGAGCGGTCGAGCTTGAGCTCATCGATGGGCAGGTCGCGCAGGTACCCGAGCGAGCTGTACCCGCTGCCGAAGTCGTCGACAGAGATCTGTACGCCGCTGTGCCGCAGCCGGCTCAGGACGGCCCGGGCCCGATCGCGGTCGGCCATCAGGAAGTCCTCGGTGATCTCCACCTGCAGGGCACCGGCGGGGAGATCACGGGCCCCGAGCATGGAGGCGACCTGCCCGGGGAGGTCCGCATCGACCAGCGCGCTGGCAGAGAGGTTCACCGCCACGGTCAGCGGACGGCCCTGCGCGTGCCAGATGGCGGCCTGGTCGAGCGCGATCGTGAGCACAACCCGGGTCAGGGTGGGCATCAGCCCCGAGCTCTCGACCAGCGAGAGGAAGTCGTCGGGATAGAGCAGGCCCCGGGTGGGGTGATCCCAGCGGACCAGGGCCTCCACGCTGTTGACCGTTCCGGTGTCCATGTCGATCTTCGGCTGGTAGTGCACGACGAGCTCGGCGCCGGTCATGGCTGTTCGGAGCTCCTCCACCGTTCTGAGCCGGGTGGTGTCACCAGCCCCGTCGGCACTGGTGTACACGTGATAGCCGATGCCCGGGGTCTTGGCCTTGTACATGGCGATGTCGGCCTTGCGCAGCAAGGTGCTCAGCCCGGTGCCCTGCTCGGGGAACAAGGCGATCCCGACACTGGCGCTGCCGTGCAGCGTGATGTCCTCCAGGCTGAAGGGCTCGGCCACCGACGCACGCAGCCTGACGGCAACTTCGACGGCCTCGTCATGGCCGGCGTCCTCGATCAGTACCGCGAACTCGTCACCACCCAGCCGTGCCAGCATGTCGGCGGCCCGCAGCTGTCTCTGCAGGCGGGCGCCCACCTCGACCAGCAGGAGATCCCCGGCGTGGTGGCCAAGGCTGTCGTTGACTTCCTTGAACTTGTCCAGATCCAGCATGAGCAGGGCCTGACGACACCGCTGCGGTTCCATCAGGCGCTCGCGCCCTTCGGCATACAGGGCTCGCCGGTTCGGCAAGCCGGTCAGGTCGTCGGTGGCGGCAGCCATCCGGCGCAGGTTCGCCATCTGCGTGAGGTGGCGAAATGCCAGCTGGGTGCGCGCCCCGGCCGCGAGCAGCGTGACTCCGGCCAGGACCACGGCCAGCCCCGACAGCTGTGTCCTTGTGCCCAGCAGCAGAACCCCGAGACCGGCGGCAGTGGCCAACGACGACGCCCAGAGTGCCGCTGTGCTGGTTGTCGGTCGGGTGGCAGCGCTCGGCCCCCCACGACGTCGCTCAGCCCCGTTGACCCACAGCGCGATCAGGGCCAGCCCGATCGTCCATCCCGCGTCCAGGGGCTTTCCCACCGCGTAGGTGCCCGCGGTGGTCTGCAGGGCGTAGCCGACGTCCGAAGCGGTGATCACCAACAGGCCCAGGACGAGGAGGAACCATCGGGAGCCCTCGCGGATGCTCCCCAGGGCGACGATCCCGGTCACAGCCGCCACCAGCAGCAGGTCTAACAGTGGGTAGGCGATGGCCACGACGGTGGCCAGCGAGGGTCGACCCGTCACTGCAGAGGCAAGTACCGGACTGAGCAGGACTGCCAGCACTGAGGCGGCACCGAGCGACCCCACCAGGCAGTCCAGCCACACCGACCACGACCGTCCCTGCGCGTCGCGGCGTGCCAGCACGGCCAGCTCAGCCAGCATCAGCAGGTAAAAAATCATGTACCCCAGGTCGCCGGGTGAGGGGAAGAGTGGCGACCAGGTACTGGACAGGGGTGCGTAGTAGGTGTCCCCCGTGGCCAGCGCGGTCACCGCGATCGCGGAGAGCAGGATCTCCCCGCGCCGATACCCGACCCGCAGCACCGCCATCCAGCAGACTGCCGCGGGTATCCAGGAGCCGAGAAGCGACAGCCACAAGTCCACGATCGGGTGGGACACGCCGTCCTGCAGCGCCAGGCCGGCTGTGTAGAGAACGACGACCAGTCCCATCGTCCAGAGCAGTGTCGTCCGAGGAATCGACGGCGAGCCCTGGCGGGTGTCATCGTCCCTAGTCAACGCCTCGTATCTGGCATGCATCCCAGGTAGTTTTCCACGCGGCGGCGGTGAGCTACCCGGGAATGCCCAAAATGGGATGAACCATCCGAGACCACCTCACCCGGGGGACAGCGGCACTTGTCCCCAAGGGGTCTGCTCGGGTCCCACCGTCCACAGGGTCGGCCTGGGCTCGCGGGCGTCGGCGGTCTTGGTGCCACAGTCGATTGCGGAGGTGGTCAAGGTGACTGAAACGGTCCCGGACTCGGGCAGGCCCCATGAGGCGCCAAGGGCAGTGGTCGCGAAGGCGGGCCCGGCCAGTGCGGTCGGTGCCTATGGTGAGCGGCTCGCCGCGCGATATCTGATCGACTCCGGGATGCAGATCCTGGACCGCAACTGGCGTTGCGACCAGGGTGAGATCGACATCGTGGCCACGGATGGCACCTGCCTGGTGATCGTCGAGGTCAAGACCCGGCGGACCCTGGCATTCGGTGCACCGGTGGAGGCGGTGACGCCGGTCAAGGCTGCCCGGCTGCGCCGGCTGGCGGGCTGCTGGCTGGCCGAGCGCCGCCCGCTGCTCGGGTCGCTTTCCGAGGTTGTGGCCGAGGTCCGGATTGACGTGATCGGCGTGTTCCGCCCATCCCGCGGCCCGGCCCAGATCGAGCACCTGGTTTCGGTGGCGGCATGAGCCTGGGCCGCACCCGTGGTGTCGCCCTGCAGGGGATCGAGGGCGCGCTGGTCGACGTGGAGGCCGATCTCCAGCAGGGACTGCCGAAGGTCATGTTCAGTGGACTGCCCGATGCGGCGTGCCGGCAGGCCCCGGACCGGATCAAGGCGGCGGCCGAGAACTCCGGTTGCCCGATCCCGAATCGCCGCCTGACTGTCAACCTTTCCCCGGCCTCGATCCCCAAGGTCGGCAGTGGCTGGGACCTGCCGATCGCGATTGCCGTGCTGGCGGCCACCGGCGTGTTCAAGTCAGCGCTGGTCGACGACATCGTGCACGTCGGTGAGCTGGGGCTGGACGGCTCCATCAGGCCGGTGCGCGGGGTGCTCCCCGTGGTGCTGGCCGCAGCCCGGCTGGGGATGACCAGGATCGTGGTGCCGGCGGCGAACGCGGCCGAGGCTGCCCTCGTCCCCGGCATCTCGGTGGTGCCGGCCAGCCACCTGCGTGAGCTGGTGGCTCGCTACGCGGCCATCGGCCGGGGGAGAGTGCCTGAAGATGTGCTCGTCCTGCCCACAGCTGCGACCGAGGTCGTCCTGGTGCCCGACCTGCGTGATGTGGTCGGGCAGGACGAGGGCCGGCTGGCCCTGGAGATCGCGGCCGCGGGCGGACATCACCTCTTCCTGTCGGGCCCGCCCGGTGCCGGCAAGACGATGCTTGCCGAGCGGTTGCCCTCGCTGCTGCCGGACCTGGAGCCGGCTCAGGCTCTGGAGGTGACGGCCATCCACTCGGTGCTCGGCGCGCTGCCTGAGTCCGGGGCGCTCATCGTCCGGCCGCCCTTCGTGGCTCCCCACCACGGCGCGTCGATACCGGCGATCGTGGGAGGTGGCAGCGGTTTCATCCGGCCCGGAGCGATATCGAAGGCACATCGCGGCGTGCTCTTCCTGGACGAGGCTCCCGAGTTCAAGCCCGGGGTCCTCCAGGCGTTGCGCCAGCCGGTGGAGTCCGGCGAGGTGGTCGTGGCGCGAGCCTCGGGGGTGGTGCGATACCCGGCGCGGTTCCAGCTGGTCCTGGCGGCCAACCCCTGTCCCTGCGGTCACGGCTTCGGCAAGGGCGTCAACTGCTCGTGCTCGCCGCGGGCCCGCCGCGACTACATGGGCAAGCTGGTCGGCCCCCTTCTTGACCGCGTCGATCTGCAGCTGCAGGTGCGGGCTGTGGCCAGGGCGGGGCTGTTCGCGCCTGCGGGGGAGAGCAGCGCCGAGGTGGCCGCCCGGGTGGCTGCCGCCAGAAGCCTGCAGGCCGAGCGACTGGCCGGGACCTCGTGGCGCCTGAACGGTGAGGTTCCCGGACCGATGATGCGTACAGGCTTCTTGAAGCTTCCTGCGGCAGCCACACTGGACCTCGAGCGAGCCCTCGAACGAGGGACTCTGACTCTTCGCGGCTACGACCGGGTCCTGAAGGTTGCCTGGACGGTGACCGACCTGGCCGGCGGCGGGACACCAGGCCGTGACGACGTCGGAGTGGCCCTGACCCTGCGTTCGCGGTCGGCGGTGGCGGCATGAGCGTGCCACTGCGCAGCAGCCTGCTCCGACAGGACAGGTTTGCCCGAGCGGCCTGGAGCCGGGTGGCTGAGCCCGGGGATGCGGTCGCGGCCCGGCTGATCGCCAGCCATGGTCCGGTCGGTGCACTTCAGCTGGCGGCGTCGGGCACGGAGCAGGGGGCGCAACGGTTCCTGCCCCGTCTCGAGGTGCTCGATGTGGAACGTGACCTCGAGGTGGGGGCCAAGTTTGCCGCGCGCGTCGTCTGTCCCGGCGACCCCGAGTGGCCGCCGGGCCTCGATGACCTGGCGGCGCCGCCGTACTGCCTCTGGGTCCGGGGGCCGGCCGACCTCGCCTCCGCCTGCCAACGCAGTGCGGCCGTCGTGGGTGCCCGCAGCGCGACCGCCTACGGCGAGATGGTGTCAACGGAGATGGCCGCGGGCCTGGGGGAGCGCCGGTTCACCATCATCTCCGGTGCCGCGTTCGGGATCGACGCAGCCGCTCACCGCGGCGCGCTGGCCACAGAAGCCACCACGATCGCGGTGCTCGCGGGTGGGGTCGAACGTCCCTACCCCTCGTCGCACGCCGCGCTGATCGCCCGTATCGTCGAGGTTGGGGCGGTCATCAGTGAGGTCGCGCCGGGGTCGGCGCCCACCAAGGTCCGCTTCCTCCAGCGAAACCGGATGATCGCGACGATGGGTCGCGGGACCGTCGTGGTGGAAGCGGGGCTGAGGTCAGGCTCGCTGAACACGGCCCGGACGGCTGCTGAGCACGGACGGGTGGTGGCCGCGGTGCCGGGCCCGGTGACCTCCATGATGTCCGCGGGATGTCATGAGGCGATCCGCAGCGGGATGGCCCAGCTGGTGACCGATGCCGCTGAGGCGGCCGAGGCGATCGGGGACTATGGCACGGATCTTGCACCGGCCCGCCGCGGCCCGACCTTTGCCGGTGACGAGCTGGATGAGCCCGAGGCACGGCTGCTGTGTGCCCTGCCCGTCCGCAACGGCGTCCCGGTCAGCCGGCTGGCCGTGTCCTCGGGCCTGTCGGTTCCGGAGGTCAGGTCGCTGTTGGGGCGACTGGACCTGAGCGCACTGGCGGAGCGCCATGGTGAGGGCTGGCGACAGGGTCCGGCGGCAAGGAGGGCGTGAGTCGACGGACTGGCCGCCTGTGTGGTCAACTTCCTCAACGATTCCCGGTCATCGACGAGCGAACCTCGCACACCCCGGCGTGACGATGAGCCTTGGCGACAGAGGGGGTGGTGGGCTCACGGCGCAGGCCACGGACGACCCGGTAGCCGCCCGCCATCGTTGGCTTGGGTGGAGCCCTCAACCCTCTACGATGGAGGGCGATGAACACACTCAATGACGCCAAGGCGCCTGTGGACGGTGACGCCGTGAGCGTGATCATGCCGATCCTGAATGAGGCGCGACACCTGCGAGAGGCTGTCGCAGTGGTCCTCGATCAGGACTACCCGGGCGAGATCGAGCTGGTCCTCGCGCTGGGCCCGTCACAGGACGGCACCGATGAGCTGGCGCACGAACTCGCCGGGCAGGACCCCCGCATCATCTGCGTGCCTAATCCGAGCGGCCGCACTCCGGATGCGCTGAACGTCGCCATTGCGGCGAGCCATCACGATGTCGTTGCCCGCGTCGACGGGCATGCGCTGATCCCGCGGGACTACCTGAGCATTGCTGTCGGCGTGCTTGGACGCACTGGTGCTGAGAACGTCGGTGGCATTATGGATGCCCAGGGGACCACGGGCTTCGAGCGTGCGGTCGCCGCGGCGATGCGCAGTCGCCTGGGCGTCGGGAACGCGCCTTTCCACACTGGAGGCAGCGAGGGTCCGGCCGAGACCGTCTACCTGGGGGTATTCCGGAGATCGGCGCTGGAGCGGGTGGGCGGTTATGACGCGCACTTCGCCCGCGCACAGGACTGGGAGCTGAACCACCGGATCCGCGCCACCGGAGGGCTGGTGTGGTTCACGCCCGACCTCACGGTCAGCTACCGTCCCCGGGCCAGCCTCGCGGCCTTGGGGCGGCAGTACTTCTACTACGGACGGTGGCGACGGGTGGTCGCCCGTACGCATGGCACGATCTCAGCGCGGTACCTTGCACCCCCCTCGCTCGTGCTTGGTCTGGGGGTGGCGCTGCTGATCGCACCATGGTGGCCCTGGGCACTGCTGGCCCCCCTCGGCTACCTGCTGTTGATCGCTGGCGGCGGGATGGTCGTCGGAGCGGGGCTGCGATGGCGTGAACGCGCGCTGGTTCCGGTCGCGCTCGGGGTCATGCACCTCAGCTGGGGTGTTGGCTTCCTGACCAGCCCGTCGCATCTGAGTCACCAGAGTCAGGATCTCACCACCTCACCTGAGATAACCCGTTGACCGGCCGTGTCCTCATGCTGGTCTGGACAGGCGTCAGCACCGACACGCGGGTGCTGCGCGAGGCTCGCTCGCTCGTCGATGCGGGTTGGTCGGTGCACATCATCGGACGTGCGGTGCCGCCTGACTTTGATGCCCCGCCCGGGATCTCGGTGTCGAGCGTCGGTGTGCCGCCGGCGGCGCAGGGCCGCAGCCGCGAGCTGAGCCTGATGGAGCGGGCCCTGCGCTGGCTGATGCTGCCCGAGCACATTGGCCGCCGCCTCGCCGCCTGGCAGGGACAGGCCCTGATCGAGGCAGGCAGGCACCAGGCCGACGTGGTCCACGCGCACGACTTCTCGGCGCTTCCTGTCGGTGCCAAGCTCGCGGCGGCCTGGGGGGTTCCACTCGTGTACGACAGTCATGAGCTGTGGTCGGGGCGTCCCCGGGTGGGGCGTCCGACCCCGTGGCGAACATGGCGGCATGTCCGGCTGGAGGCGCGGCTGGGTGATCAGGCCGAGATCGTGCTCACCGTCGGCGAAGGGGTGGCTGCGGCGCTGCGAGGGCGATACGGATGGCGGGACATACGGGTCGTCCGCAATACCTTCCCGCGGGCGGAGCCCAGAGAACGCCCCTCGGGGAAGCCGGCCGGAGCGGTGTACGCAGGCCGGATAGCGCCATACCGCGAGCTTGAGGTCATCGCGCAGGCGAGCCTCTCGACGGACCTTCCCATCACCATGATCGGGCCGACGGACGGACAGTTCCTTGTCCGATTCAACCCCGGCAGGGTCCGGATCGAGGCCAGTCGCCCGACGGACGCGGTCGACGAGGTGCTGGCCGCGGCGGGTCTGGCCCTTGTCACGCACTCCGACCGGTGGGAGAACCACCGGCTGGCGATGCCCAACAAGCTCTTTCACGCAGTCCGGGCTGGTGTGCCGGTTGTTGCGACCGACGTCGGCGAGCTGGCTCGCACCGTACGGGAGCACGACCTCGGTGAGCTCTATCGCCCTGGTGACGCCGACGACATGGTGCGTGCGATCGATCGTGTCTTGGGGCGCTACGAAGAGCTTCAGGCGCGGGTGCGGGCCGCCGCCGGCTCGTTGTCCTGGGAGACCGATGAGCGCGCATTGCTCGACGCGTACCTCGCATTGCGGGTCTCACCCGCCCAGACGGGTATCCTTGGACGACATACTCATCGCTCGAAAGAGGGTTCGTGAACAGCAAGACGATCTCGACCGAGGACGACTATCTCGGCGAGCACCACGTGTACGAACCCCACCATGTCGGCCTGCCCCCGTTCGGTCCTTACTTCCGTGAGCTCAGACGTCGACGTGGTTTCGCCTTCGAGCTGGCGCGCACGCAGATGCACGCGGCGAACACCGACACGGCGCTGGGTCAGATCTGGCTCGTGCTCAACCCGATGCTGCTGGCGGCCGTCTATTACGTCCTCACCGTGGTGCTGGTGCGCAGCGGGAACAACGGCCAAAAGGTAGTGCCACCAGCCGACCTGATCGCGAAGCTCAGTCCCGGACAGATCGCCAACTACGGCTGGGAGAGCTTTGCCCATCTGACCTCCAGCCTCTTCCTGTTCTTCCTCGTCTCGACGATCATCCTGACCGGCGCCAACTCGGTGATCCAGGGTGGCGCGCTGATCATGAACACGCCCTTCCCGAAGATGTTGCTTCCCCTGTCGTCGACCTACCTGGCGTTCCGCCGGTACCTGCCGACCCTCCTGGTGTACATCCCGATCCACTTCCTGGCCCGCCGCCCGATCAGTATCAACACCTTGTGGGCCGTGCCCATGGTTGCCGAGGCGGTGGTGTTCGGGTTCGGTCTCGCCATGCTCTTCGGGACGCTGCAGGTCTACTTCCGCGATGTCGCGAGCTTCCTGCCGTACTTCATTCGCATCTGGCTCTACCTGTCGCCAGTGATCTACTACGTGGAGAACCTGCCGAAAGCTATGAAACCCTTCATGATTCTCAATCCGCTGTTCCCGATAGCTGGCGGATATGGTGAGGCCCTGGGCGGTCATGCACCGTCGATGCAGATGGTGCTGGGGGGTGCGGCCTGGGCGATCGCCTCGTGCCTCATCGGTGGTCTGCTGTTCATGTCCAGGGAGCGTGAGTTCGCTGTCCGCCTCTGACGATGTCGCCATTCGGATCCAGAACGTCCACGTCACCTTTCGTGTGAACGTCCAAAGGAACCCTACGCTGAAGAGCACGCTGGTGAGAATGGGCCGGCGCCAGCAGAACGTGCGGGAGATCAAGGCGCTGCAGGGTGTCAGTTTCGACGTCCATAAGGGCCAGGTGATGGGGGTGGTCGGCGCTAACGGCGCGGGCAAATCCACCCTCATGCGCACGGTCGCCGGCATCCTTGCTCCCAACGAGGGTCGAATCGACATCTACGGGCGTGTCAGCACGTTGCTTGCCCTGGGCGTTGGTTTTAACTCTGCGTTGTCCGGCAAGGAGAACGTTGTTCTCGGCGGCCTGGCCGCGGGCCTCACCCGTAAGGAGATCGCCGCGAAGTACGAGGAGATCACCGAGTTCGCCGAGCTTGGCGACTTCATGGAGCTGCCCATGAAGACCTACTCCTCGGGCATGTTCAGCCGCCTGGCTTTTGCCGTTGCGGTTCACATGGACCCCGACATCCTCATCATCGACGAGGCGTTGTCGGCCGGGGATGCGCACTTCAAGAAGAAGGCCGCGGTCAAGATGAAACAGGTCGTCGATGATGCCGGGACGATGCTGGTGGTCAGCCACGCTCTGGGCGTTATTAAGGAGATGTGCGACGAGGCGGTCTGGTTGCACCACGGCCGGTTGATCCGCCAGGGCAAGCCGGACGAGATCATCGAGGCCTACACCAACTTCCTCAACGTTGGTGACGACGCGCTGGTGCTCGAGGACTTCTGAGGAAGGAGTGTCCATGACGTTGAGGCCGGACGTCTCCATCGTCACGACCGGCCACGACGTCGCCGACGCGCGACTGCATCGGGAGGCCGCGGCGCTGCTTCGTGCCGGGCTGGTTGTTGAGGTCCTTGGCCTTGGTGACCCGTCGGCGGGCCCGAAGGGCGCGTCGGTCCGCGCGGCCCCCCGGACAGGCATGCTCCGCAGGACAGCTCGCGCCCTGGTCTGGCCGTGGCGCGCCTCGGGGCGGGTGCTCCTCACCATCGACCCGGAAACGGTGCCCTCGGCCCTTCTTGCCACCCGACTGCTTCGCAAGCGCCTCATCTCGGATGTGCATGAGGACTACGTCGAGCTCCTCGCCGACCGGTCGTGGCTGCGACGGCCGATGGGACCTTTCATACGAACGCTGACCCGGGTGGTGGTCGGTCTCGCCGGCCGCGCGGACCTGACCGTGGTCGCCGACGATCATGTCCCCCCGGCCGAGACGGCGTGCCGGGTACGTCTGGTCCTGCGTAACATGCCGGACCTGACGATGATCCCGGTGACGCCAGCCGGCCACGGCGACGAGTCGCCGCTGCGCGCCGTCTACGTGGGGGACCTGCGTCGCTCGCGAGGTGGCCGGGAGGTCGTTGAGGCCTTGGCCGTCGCGCCTGGCTGGACGCTGGACCTGGTTGGCCCGGCTCCCGCTGAGGAGGCCGCCTGGCTAGAGGAGCGGCTGCGTCGCCCCGACGTGTCAGGCCGCGTTCGCTGGCATGGCCGTCAGCCGCCTGAAGAGGCGTGGCAGGTGGCCCGTGGGGCTCATGTGGGGCTGGCTCTTCTTGCTGACACGCCAGCCTTCAGGGCGGCGATACCGACAAAGGTCTACGAGTACCTCGCCTGCGGTCTGGCCGTGATCACGAGCCCGCTGCCACGTGTCGTGGAGCTGGTCACCGAGCTGGGCGCGGGTTGGGTGGTCGATGACGAAACGTCAGCAGGGCAGCGTCTGCGCGACCTTACGGCTGACCGCCGGCTGCTCGACGAGTCGCTGGGCGCTGCTGCCCGGTGGTCTGCCGAGCTGGAGGCCGCGGGATCGCCATACGACGTGCTGGCTGAGCGCACGGTGACGCTGGCCGCGCAGGCGCGCTAGGACGTGCCGATTGACTGCGGACTGCCCCAGGGCGGTTGCGTTCAGAGGCCCCCTTCGCCCATTCTCGTGGGTTGCCCAGCGAGAGGCCCGCTCGGCGGGTCCGAAGGCTAGATCTGGGTTGTGCGCCTGAGCGCACGGTCTACGCCTGACACCGAGCGCAGGACTCTGCCCTCGCCTCGCCGAAGCGCGAGCGCCCAGCCGAGCAGCACCGACGCAGAGTCCGCGGCCAGCACGACGTCGGCGTCGGCCAGCAGGCGACGCGACCGGGGAGAAACCAGGAGCAGAAACGCCGCAGGCCATCGCACCGGGTCCAGATGTAATCGGCGCAAGGCCTTGCGCGCCGTTGATCGGGGGGCTCCCGCGGTCGAGGGATCGGCTCCATCGGGTCCGAGTGGTCGGGCCACCAGTGCGACCTGCCGTGATGTGGGGGTGAGCGAGGCCCTGGGAGTGAGCGTGATGGTTATCAGTGGCGAGCCTGCGGCCTCCCACCTGGCGGCTGCCTCGGTCACAGCCGCCGGCAGCGGGTCGCGACCGAGAGCCAGTACCAGAACGCACGGATGGCCGTCGGTCGTCATGTCGTCTCCTCGGCACGCGCGCTCACCGCAGTCCGGAGGGCTCCGATGCGGGGTCGAAGCTGGTGCTCCCGGCTGTATCGCTCGGCAAAGGCGCGACCTGCCGTTCGGGCGGCAGGGTCGGCGGCGGCCGCTGCGCGCGCGGCCGCCCGCAACGCCGCCGCAATCGCCTCCGGCGACAGGTCTGAGGCCGGGAACCACAGCGGGTATCCCGCCAGGACCTCCGATGCGGCATTTCCGGGGTCGTGCACGGAGACGATGGGCAGTCCGGTCGCCAGGTACTCGAACACCTTCCCGGACGTGACATAACGGCCCGTCCCGAGCACCAGTAGCAGGGCGTCGCTGGCGGCGTAGACCTCGCTCACACGGGTCTTGCTGACCGGCCCCCGATAACGCACCCCCACCTCACGCCCGGTGTCCAAGGCGGCTGTCAGCGCGGGATGAGCGGCTCCGTAGAACCCTAGGTACCCGTAGAGGTCCGCGTTCGCTTCGATCAGGAGGGGATCCTGTTCACGGCACCGCCGCCACCCGGCGACCAGCTCGGGCACTGGCACCTTGCCTGTGATCGTGCCGACGTAGGTGAATCGCAGGGCAGAGCCGGGGAGCCGCCCGTCGATCTCCTTGGCCGGCTCGTCATAGCCGTTTGCGACGACATGCATTCTGCCGGCTGCGGCGGGGTAGGCCGCGCGATGCCACTGGCGGATGGGCTCGTTCACGAACCACACCTCGAGGGCGCCAGTCAGCGCCCGTCGCTCCCAGGTGTGCACCCGGCTGCCCTCGGGGTGCAGCCTCCTCCCCGAGAAGACATCGAGCGACCACGCGTCTCGGTAGTCAACGACATACGGGATGCGATGGCGCTCGGCCAGGTGCAGGGCGGCCGTGACTGACACCTGCGGGTTGGTGGTGGCCACCACCAGATCCACCGGGTGGTGGCCGTGGATCCGATCGGCCGCGCGCTCCAGATGGCGCCGCCACGGGCCGTAGACCTTCTCGGGGAACGGGATCTGGTCCAGCTTCGTCCGCATCTTCACCCAGGCGCGGGGCGCAAGGGCCCGCAAGGGGGGCCATCGGGACAGATCGTCCTCAAGGACCGGCCAGTCGAAGGGGATCCGCTCCACCATGACCCGGGGGTCGACCCGCTGTTCCAGAGCCGGGTCGGCACCCGTGCGGCGTTCCCACAGATCGCGATCAATCGTCAGGACCGTCACGTCCCAGCCATCCTGGCTGAAGGCGTTCGCCGTCGCCATGGCCCGGTAGACTCCGCCGGATCGACACGGCGGGAAGCCCCAGGCGATATACAGCACGTGCGGTCGTGCGCCCTTCGCGGGCACGGGCGGCTCCCTTGGTCTGTGCTGGTGTGTGAGTCGCCTAGGCTAGCGTGACCCCGCTCATTTGCCACTGCCGCGGTGCATCGTACCGAGGCGACCGAGTCCAAAGGAGTGATGATGTCCCGAGACCCGCTGCGCGCCGATGCCTCATATCTTGGTCAGCTCGACGAGAGGCTGCTGGTCGACCAGGGAGCCCTAGTGGGTACGGGGAGCCGCTACCGGCGTGACGAGGTCCAGGAGTGAGCGGAGGAATGGTTCACCCCAACAAGCCGATCGTCGGCGCCGGGGGCGCGGGCCCCAGGGTCGTGCTCTTTCGGCAGTCGCCGGTGCCCCGGGACAGTCGGGCCAAGAAGCTGGCGCTGACCCTCGCCAGAGCAGGGTACGACGTCATCATCGTCTCTGCCGAGGGCCCAGACGCCAGTCCCGGGGAGTCCAGGCTGGGTCCGGTGCGGATCGTCCACGTGCCTGTGGCCGGGGATCACGTGCAGGCCAACAATGCCCGCTTGATCGGCAACCGCAAGCGTCGGTTCCGGGTGCTGGCCAGTGAAACCATCCATGGCCGTGGCGCGCAGGTGGAAGTCCGTCAGTCGCGGGCAGTACTCGCCTCCCGAAGGGCCCGGGCACTCCGGGAGCGCCGCGCCGTGACCCGCTCGGCCCAGGCAAGGGCCAAGGTGACGTTGCGATGGGTGATGTTGCGCCTTCAGTCGGAGCTGCACAAGCGCGATCTACAGGTGCTGCGCACGCGGAACAAGGCCCAGGCACAGATCGACATGGCCGTAGGGAAGGGCTGGAAGCGTTACGACGCCAAGCGCGTCGACGTGGCGCTCGGAGCCAACGCGGGCCGGGACCTGCCGGAGATCCTCGACCTGACCGCGGCTCTGCGACCGGTGCTGCTTCAACTGCGGCCGGATGTGCTGCATGCCCACCACCCGTTCGTGCTCGAAGTGGCCGACCAGGTCCAGCGGTCTCTGGCCTCGCAGGGACATCGCAGCCTGGTCGTCTACGACGCGCGGGAGAACTTCGGCGGCATTCCGGACCTGGAACGTGGCTCGGTCAGGCGACATCGCGTTCTGATGGACCAAGAACGTCGCTTCATCCGCGGATGCGCCGGGGTGTCGACCGTCTCGGAGCCCATCGCCGATGTGCTACTCCATCGTTACCGGTTAGGCAGTCGCCCAACGGTCATCTTCAACACTCCTGTGCTGGGCGGGCGGACCGATGGTCCCACCGTGCGCGACGTGCTCGAGCTTCCCGCAAGCGTGCCGCTGATGGTCTACAGCGGGACCATCAGCCATGCCCGCGGCATCGACACCCTGGTCCGGGGCCTGGCTTTCCTGCCGGAGGTCCACCTTGTCATCGTGTCCGTGCCGTACCCCCATCCCTCGGTGCCGGCACTGCTCGCGCTCGCGGCCGAGATCGGCGCGTCGGACCGGATCCATGTCGTCCCGCCGGTAGACCAGAGCGAGCTGGTCCACTACATCAGCGGTGCCGATCTGGCGGTGCATCCCATGCCCGGTGGCTCCCCGAACCACGACCAGGCCCTGCCGAACAAGCTGTTCGAGTACACCCACGCAGAGTTGCCGCTGGTGGTCAGTGACGCTCGCCTGATGGCGGCCTTCGTGACCAAGAACAACCTGGGCGAGGTCTTCGTCGCGGGCGATCCGCGATCGTTCTCGGATGCGGTCGCTACAGTCCTCGGTTCCCCGGCTCGGGACCATGGGCGTCTGTCGGCCCTGGCCAAGGAGTTCTCCTGGCAGGGCCAGGAGAAGGAGATCGTCGACTACTACGGCTCCCTGACCGGCTTTCAGGGGCGAGCTCCGAGCGATGAGGAGTTCCCGTCACTGCAGATCACGAAGGAGACGGAGTGTTGATCCTCCTTGGGCACGCCACCATGGCATCGTCGCAACCGGCATCAAGCAACCTCATGACACCGGAGGTTTGAACCCGTGACCACCCGCCGCAAGCACGTGCTCCTGCTGGGCATGCAGTTCCCGCCCGCTCGTGGCAGCGGCGTCTACCGCTTGAGGGCCTGGGCTCATCACCTGGTGAACCAGGGTTACGACGTCACAGTGCTCTGCACGAGCCGTGACTACTGGCTGCAGCTGGCTGGTTCCCTCGACGACGAGCTGGCTGCTCGCACCGACCCGCGGGTGCGCCTGGTCGAAGTGGAGATCCCCCATGAACATCTTATCCAGGACGTTCGCCAGATGTCCTGGCTGCACGCCAGTTTCCCGAAGGCCTTCCTGGAGATGCACGGACTCATCCAGAGCAAGTTGTTTCCCGAGGTGTATGCACCGCTGATCCCGGTCTACACGCTCGCCGCGCTGAAGGTTCACACGCGTCACAGGGTCGACATGGTTCTGGCCAGCGGCAACCCGTACTCCCTGTTCGGCGTGGCCTGGATCCTCGGCAAGCTCCTGCGCAGGCCCTATGTCGTGGACTACCACGACCCCTGGACGCTGGACGTGCTCAAGGAAGTCGACGCGTTCGAGCCGGGTCACCCTGCCTTCACCTGGGAGCGCCGCATCGTCGAGGGCGCGGCGCGGGTGACGACAGTCAACGAGCCGCTCTGCGACTGGTATCGCCAGCGCTACCCCAAAGCTGCCGGCAGGGTGCGGCTCGTCCCGCTCGGTCTTGCCGAGGACATCGTGACAGAGCCGACTTTCAGTCCGGTCCCCAAAGAGCGGCCGCTGCGGTTCGGGTTCATGGGCACAGTGCGCCACGACCTGCCCATGGAGGAGTTCTTGGAGGGCTGGCTGATCGCCCTGAGGGACCCGGTCATGCAGGGTGCGACGATGCAGTTCTATGGGTACCTGGGCTTCTTCGCCCGGCACGAGGAGCAGATCGGGCGTCGCATCACCGATGGGCTTACTCCGGGTGTGTCCTATGAGGGGCCGGTCTCCCAGACGATGATCACCGACGTCTTCGGGCATCTGGATGCACTGGTCATGCTGCTGCCGTCCTCGAGGTACATGACCGCAGGGAAAGGCTTCGACTACATGGCCGCGGGTCGGCCCGTCGTCGGGGTCCACGACCCGCGCAACGACACCACCTCGCTGTTCGCCGACTACCCCTTGTTCTTCGGCGCCACTTCAGTGTCGCCAGAAGCTATCGCCGAGGCGATCGTGGCCGCGGGCCGGGCAGCCCGCGGCGAGACGGACGAACAGTTCAGGGTCTGCCGAGCCGAGGCGCTCAAGCACACCTGGGATGTGGCCATGGCTCCGGTTGCAGGAGAGTTCGCGGAGATCATCGATGGATGACCCAGCCCGCACACCGGAGGTTGGCTCAGCCTGGCAACGACGCCTGTCCGTCAGATCGACCTGCTTGATCGGTGTTGCGTGTCTGACCTGCGTGCGCCATCGCCATGTGCGGCTCGGATGAGCACACCTGAGCCATCACAGCACGGCCGGCTCGGCGTCGATGAGGCCATCGCGTTCTGGGACGAACGGCACCTTCAGCACGGGGATCTGCTGTCCGGAGGCGACCTGACCTACGACCACTGCACCAACGAGGCGTTCTACGCCATGCGCCTTGGGCGCCTGCTCGACATCATCGGCGCGTCGGCCAGCGCCGTCGCACCACTGCGGCTCTTGGACGCCGGTTGCGGCAAGGGGTGGTTCGCTCGGGCTCTCACTCGTTGTGGTCACCAGGTCGATGGAATCGACACCAGCGAAACAGCCATCGAAGAGTGCCGCCGGTCGGCGGTCGGGAGCGACCGCTACATGGTGTCTCGACTGGATGCCTGGGCGCCCACCTGCTTCTATGACGCGGTCGTCGCCGTTGACGTGCTCTTCCACCTCATGGATGACGGCGTATGGCGTGACAGCGTCGTCAATCTCGCGGCACTGGTTCGGCTGCAAGGCCTGTTGGTGCTGGTCGACCATGATGCTGAAGCGGACCACCTGTGGGGGGAATACCAGGTGACCAGGAGCCGTCAGGGCTATCTCGACGTGGTGCAGCCACTGGGGTTCCGCTACCTGGGTTTTCATCCCTACCGGTTTCGCGACAATGCGGCCGGCTTCCACGTCTTCCGGAGGATTGCCTGATGATGGTGCGAGAGATCGCCGCACGCTACCTGGGCGAGGGGGGCACGATCCGTGTCGATGCGGACCCTGAGGTGCTGGCCGCCCTCGGTCGGGCCGGACCGGTCGCGGACCTGGGCGATGGTGTCGGAACCTCGCAGGGCGACGTGGTCCTGATCGCTGTCGACCCGTTGGCCGACAACCTGACCGATCGGTTGCTTGGGGTGAGCACGCAAGGTGTCACGGTCCTGCTCCACCTGCCGGTCGCCGTGGGTGACCTGCCGGTTGGCCGGCTGGCCCAAGCAGCCGGCATGGCCCGCCTTGCCTTTGTGGAGATAGCCCCCATCGAGCCCGGTTGGTCCCTGCGCACCGTGATCGTGTGCAGGCCCTCTCCACGACCCGTTCCTGTTCGACCCTTTCTCGGCGACGACTCGGCTGGCGATGACCACGAAGTTGACCTCGACAGTCAGGGCCTGCGGATCGGGTGGGAGTGGGGTCTGGGTTCCGCTCGTGCACGCGCGGTCGAGGAGCTCGGGCGAACTGCTGTAAGGCGCGTCGGCCAGCTGGAACGGGAGCTCGTCGAGGTGCGAGGAGAGCTCGAGAAGGAGCTCGTCGAGGCCCGGGTGGAGCTCCAGCAGGAGCTCGTCGAGGCCCGCCGGGACCTTAAGACCGCGCACGAGGTGGTTCAGCGTGCGGAGAGCAGGGCTATCGCCGAGGCGCAGCGCCGAGCTGCACTGCAGCAGTCACCATCGTTCCTCGTCGGACGTGCGGTCCTCACCGTTCGCCGTCACCCCATCCGGGGTCTACGACAGTTGACGGGTGTCATTGACCGAGGCACCAGACGCCCCCCCGATCCCCCGGCCCCTGCCTAGACTGGTCGGCGCTGTGCGCCCGAATATTTTTCCCCGACAAACATCAAGAGGTTGTCTATGACCATCGCGAACACCATCGTTGCCGCCGAACCACCAGGTCATCGACGCAACCTGCGTGCTTTCCGGTGGGTCGCCGGGATGCTCCGGCCCGAAGGAACCGTGTGACATGAACTCGACCAGGAGCCAGGGCCCGAACTCGATCACCCTGACCACGCCGTGGTACCCGACGCCCTCGCGCCCTATGGGGGGCAGCTTCGTCGCGACGCAGGCTCGCTTGCTCAGCCGCATCGCCACGGATGTCTCCGTCATCCACGGTGAGGAGTGGGCTGGTGGACCTCCAGACGTGGTCGACCGGATCCGTCCTGATCTCGAGCACCTGGTGGAGCTTGCCCAGCGCCGCGGAGGTCTCGCGCGGACCGGAACCGTCGGTCCGCTGATCCGGGTACCGGTGCTTCTCTCGGGGGGCATGGATGTCGTCGAGCGCGCCGGGGCGTTGGTCCATGACGTGTCCCACGCCGTGGGCGGCCGGATCGAGTCGGACATCGTCCACGGTCACGTCGGCTACCTTGGCGGACTGGTGGCGGCGCGGCTGGCGTCTCCGGGCAGCCGGGTCTTCGCCACCGAGCACAGCACAGGCTTGCGCCAGTTGCTGGCCGACCCGCGTGGGCGCGACATCTACGCGGAGGTCATCGACCGTAGCGACCGACTGCTGTGCGTCAGCAACGTCTTGCGCCAGCATGTCCTCGACGCGATCCCGGAGTCCGCCGACAAGGTCGAGGTGCTCGGTAATCCCGTGGACGTCGATGCTGTCCCCCGTCGAACCGGGCCCCTGGAGTCACTGCGGCACTGGATATTCTCTGGCGGCCTCATCGAGCGCAAAGGAGTCATGCGGGCTCTCGAGGCATTCATCGTCGTAGCAGGCCGTGACCCGGCTGCCACCTTTACCCTGCTCGGGGAAGGGCCGCTGCGCGCTGCGATCGAGCGGCGGGTATGCGAGGCCGGGCTCGTTGATCGCGTCCGTCTGATCGGGATGCTCAGTCACACAGAGGCACTGGGACTGTTGCGCGAGCATGACCTGCTCGTGGCGCCCAGTACCTACGAGACCTTTCACCTGGTCATACCCGAGGCCATCGCCGCCGGGATCCCCGTGATCGCGACCCGGTCGGGCGGACCCCAGGAGGTGCTTGACGGGATCGAGGACCGGGTGGGTCGGCTCGTGGACGTGTCGCAGGACCCTGAGGAGATCGTTGGGGCCTACGAGGACATCACCGCGCGGCTCGGTTCGCTCGACCTGGATGCGGGACGGGACTCACTGCGTGATCGCTTCGGGCCAGCCACGATTGTTAGGCGCCTGGCCGACCTGTACGGAGGGGAGGTCTCTTCCCACCAGCGCACTCCGGTTCGCCTGCCGCGCCCGGCGCCGCCGGCCGCGATCGTCGTCGCTATCACAGAGCGCCGCGTGTCCGCAGTCCGAGCGGAGATGCAGACGGCGACACAGGCGGGGCACCAGGTCATCCTCGTCTCCCAGCAGGATGTTCTGCGCGGGCAGCCTGGCGTGCTCGACGTGACGACGCATGACGTCGCCAGGCAAGCGCACACGATCGAGCGAGGCAAGGCCGCGCGGGCTGCCAGAAAGGAGCAGCTGGCGCTCGGAGCTGCGACCACTGTGGCCAAGAGGCCCAGCCGACGCCGGCCCCGCCAGCTGGTCCGGGCTGCGCGATCCACCGTCGTCAGGATCCTTACCAACCCGTTGCGGGGCAAAGCCCATGGCTCCTACCGGAAGGCACGGCGACTGCGGGCATTCGCCAAGGCATGGCGGGCCAGACCCGCTGGTGAGCAGTCCCTTGAGGCGCAGCTTGCTGCGGCACTGAGAACGCCGGATGCCTGTGTGGTCCTTGGGGACGCACTCTCCGCCCCGTTCGTCAGGCGAATCCTGGATGCGTTCCCCCAGCTGTCTGTGTGCATCGAGCTGGATCGGGACGGCACGACCTCAGCTTCCCCTGATTCCGGGGCGACCCAGAATGAGGCCGTCGGCCCGCACGTGGTGATGCTCGTCGCCAATGACATCCGGCGAGATACGCGGGTGCGCAAGTCAGCCCTGGCCGTCGCCGCCGCTGGTGCGAGAGTCACCGTGGTCGGCTACGGCAAGGAAGGCCGTCGCGAGGAGACCACGCTCGGCCCGGTGACCCTGCTCCGGGTGCCGGTCGAATTCGCACGGCGGGATATGGAGCGCGAGCGCCGGCTGAAGCGGCGGATGCGTTTCCTGCCGGGTATCTTGACCCTAGATCGCGACGACACGGTCGTCCGCCGCAAGCTCGCTACCCGAGATCGACAGGCGGTCCTGCTACCCACATCCCGCCGCGAGCGAGAGCAGCGTTCAATCGTGCGCCGTCGGTTGGGACTACGGGCTCGCGCCTATGCCGGGCGACGCGCGGAGCGATTCGTGCGCCGCGGCTGGGCAGGCTGGGACAAGACGTTTGGCCGAATGGCGATGGCCGCACGCTGGCAGCATGTCCTGCCCGAGGTCGACGACTACGAGATGGCGTTCGGGCCTGTCGTGGACGAGCTTCGGCCGCAGGTGATCCACGCCCATGACATGCACCTGGTAGGTGTCGCAGCGGTGGCCGCCGCGCGAGCCCCAGAGCGCGGGGACCGTGTGCCCTGGGTCTACGACGCACACGAGTGGGTGCCGGGACTGAGCCGGTATGGCGGCCGGACGCGTCGGCTGATCTCTGCGTGGGCGGACCTGGAAGCGAGCTACATCCGGTTCGCCGACCGTGTCGTCACCGTTTCGGCTCCGCTGGCCTCCGCCTTGCAGGACCGCTATAGCCTGCCGCGGACACCGGACGTCGTCCGCAACATCCCGCCGGTGGGTGCCGGCGACCTGGACGGTGAGACTGTCCGTGAGCGGGTCGGGCTGGGGCCAGACGTGCCCCTGCTTGTCTACAGCGGCGGGGTGCAGGCTGCGCGCGGTGTCGACACCGCCGTCGACGCGCTGGCCCTTCTGCCGGACGCCCACCTCGTCGTCGTCGCGGTGCCGAGCCCCGACAGCGCGGCCTGCCACCAGCTGAGCGTCCGCGCCCGGGCGCTCGGTGTGGCAGACCGGTTCCACCTGCTGCCTCCCGTCGCTCCCGACCAGGTCGCCACGTTCCTGCGTTCCGCCGACGTCGGGCTGATTCCGTTGCGGCACTTCGGTAGCCACGAGATGGCGCTCGCGAACAAGCTCTTCGAGTACATGCACGCAGGTGTGCCTGCCGTGGTCAGTGACTGCAGGGCCCAGGCCGCGTTCGTGCGGCAGAACGGGACGGGGGAGGTCCACGTCGCCGGCGACGCAGCCTCCCTTGCTGCTGCGGTGCGCCGGGTCCTGGATGATCCGAAGCCGTACCGGTCCCGGCTAGCCGACGAGGGGCTGCTCGCGGCGAATGACTGGACTCACGAGGCGGGTGTGCTGCAGGACGTGTACCGCGAGCTGTTGCCTGCGCTGCGCGATGTCCGGCCCCGACAGCTCACCGTCGCAGAGCCGCCAGAGGTCGCGCCTGCGTCCAGTCAGGAGCACGGAGACCGTGTCACCGACGGTGTTGTCTTCGGTATCGGTCCGGCCAACAGTGCCGGTCAGGCCTGGGCGTGGACTCGAGCGGCGGCACGGCTGCTGCCAAACGTGCGCCCCAGTGTCGTCACCGTGCGCAATGAGAAGTACGACTTCCCTACGGACGTGCCGGTCCTGCGGACCGCTTTCGCCGGCGACACCACCTGGCAGGCGGCCGCAGCCACCTCAGCCGCCGGCACGTGGACCCATGCCCTCCTGGAGGCAGGGCGTCCGATTTTCGGCACCCTCAACGGGCGGGACTTCCGCGGGGACGCCGCGCAGCTCTCCGAGGCCGGGGTGGAGGTCGGCCTCGTCCTGCATGGCTCCGAGGTGCGTGACCCGCGCGTCCATGCGAGGACGCATCCGTGGTCGCCCTTTGCCGACCCCACGGAGCCGCGCACCCTGCGGCTGCAGGGAGTCTGTGACACGCTGCTGCCGCTCATCCGGTCCTTCAACGGCCCGGTCTTCGCCTCTACCCCCGATCAGCTCGAGTATGTTCCGGCAGCCACGTGGCTCCCGGTCATCGTCGATACCAGCCGATGGCGCCCCGGGTCGCCGGTGCTGGAGCGCCGGGTGCCCCTCGTCGTGCACGCGCCGTCCACGCCGTGGCTGAAGGGGACCGAACAGGTCCTTGCGGCGCTGCAACCGCTCGCGGACGAGCACAGGATTCGACTGCTCCTGGTGACCGGGATGCCCCCGGCACAGGCCGCTGCGCTGATCCGGTCGGCTGACATCGTGGTCGACCAGGTCCTGCTCGGACTGTACGGTGTGCTGGCCTGCGAGGCCATGTCCGCCGGGCGTGTGGTGCTCGGAAACGTGGGTGAGTCACTTCGCTCCCGGGTGCCGGTTGACATACCCATCGTTGAAGTCACTCCCGCGAACCTTGCTGAGGTGGTGGAGGGGTTCCTCCGGGACCCTGCAGCAGGCCGGGAGGTGTCTGCCCGAGGGCCGTCGTTCGTGGAGAACTTCCACGACGGCAGGTACTCTTCCGAGGTACTCGCTGGGTTCTTGTCCCTCCCGCGAGATCTCTCCCGCCCCGCTATCGGGAAGACACCTCAGCAATGACTGATCTCGGAGCATCGTCTATCAGTAACAACGGGTCGACCGCCGGACGTCCTCGCGTCGTTGCCCTGGCAGTGACGCCGCGTCGTCGCAAGAACGTCCTGTACATGCTCGATGAGGTGGTTCGTTCCGGCGGAGTGGCCGTGCTGATTACGGCCGACGGAGGTCGGGGTGACAAACCGGCTGCCGGCGTCATCCACATCGACCTGCTTGCCGATGAGAGGCGCTGGGGACCCAACCGACTCTTGACGGCGGACCCCCGGCGGATCGCTGCAGCCCTGACCAGGCGGCCACGTCCGAAGGGGGCTTCCCCGGTTTGGCGTCGATGGGTTGCCAGCCGTCCGTACCGCGCCGTGCGCTACTGGGTGCTGTGGCGGGTGGCTCGGCGCAGACCGGACCTGCTCCGTCCGGATCAGGTTTCGCATGTGTTGGTGGTCGGCATCGAGTCCTGGCCGATTGCCTGGCACCTGCTGCGTGCCAGTCCTGAAGCGAGCATCGGTTTCTCGGTCCCGCCAGAGCTTCTCGGGTCTGTCGCGGTGCAAGCTTGAAACTCGTCATCTGGGGCAGCTGTGCCACGCGAGACGTTCTCGAGGTCGGCGGGATGCCTTTCGATTTGGAGTACCACGCTCGGACCAGCTGGGTCTCGCAGGCCTCGAGTCCACAGCCCCCCCCGGTGCCGGCGCCGGCAGGAGCTGGCTTCGGTGAGCGCATGGTGCGCGAGGACCTCACCAAGGAGGTCGTCGCCGATATCGTCGCAAGTCAGCCGGATGTCCTGGTGGTCGACCTGATCGACGAGCGTTTCGATGTGGTCCAGATCCAGGGCAGCTGGTACACCATGTCCGACTACTACGAGCGGTCCGGGCTGGTGCCGCCTATGCGCGCTGTGGCGACCTCGACATCCGCCTACCGATCCCCGGAACGACTGCGGCAGTTCGAAGCGGCAGTGTCCTTGCTCGCGCCGGAGCTGGCGTCGGCTTTGCCCCGGACGCGCGTGGTTCTTCACCAGGCCTGGTATACCGCGCGCAGCGCCGACCCGGCCGTACAGTTCTACGCTTCCGCGACCAAGAATGCTCTGTCGTCAAACGAGGCTCTCAGTGGTTGGTACGCCAGCCTCCGTTCGGTGTTCGGGCGGCGCCTCCATGTTGTTGAGCCCCCGCGCCGGCTGCTGGTCGGGGATCCCCGGCACCGATGGGGTCTGGCTCATTACCACTACATTCCCGAGTACTACGCGTGGACGATGGCCGCGCTATCCGAGATCGCAGAGGGGCCGGTCATCCCGCGCCGGACAACATTTCGGCCTCCATCCTGGGCTCCGGACTGGGCGCAGGTCGCGGCCTGGGCCCACCGAAAGGTACGGCGGGCCGCGTACCGGGCGATGTCCGGTGCCGTGTCAACGCGCATCATCCTGCCGGGCGATGCGACTCGCGGGCGGCCAATCGGCTTCTCGTCGATCTACAGGAGGTAGCGTCAAATCCGGGTGCACGTTCGTGGTCGGTGGCGGAGGCACCCTTGCAGCCCGCCGGATCCATCGGGCGCCGGGTTGCAGGTGGTGCCCTCACCGCTGTTGCACATCTGGTGAGGTAGGACAGGAGAAGTCTGGGTGACAGTTCTGCCGCGAAGCGTTGCCGAGCGAGGCCACGTTGCCGACCGGTCGAGCCGCCAGTTCCTGCCCGAGATCCAGGTGTTGCGGGCCGTGGCAGTCACGCTGGTCGTCGTCTACCACTTCTGGCCGCGGGTGCTCACCGGCGGTTTCGTCGGTGTTGACGCGTTCTTCGTCATCTCCGGGTTCCTGATCACCTCTCATCTGCTGCGTGAGGCGGACCG
>JACMPC010000013.1 GCA_014377705.1 Dermatophilaceae bacterium | reverse complement strand
CTGGTCGGGGTGACAGGATTTGAACCTGCGGCCTCTTCGTCCCGAACGAAGCGCGCTACCAAGCTGCGCCACACCCCGTGGCCCGCGAGCTGCAAAGGTAATGCGGCCAGCGATGCAAGAGACTATCCGAGCACGGCCGCTTGCACCCAATCGGGGCCGAAGTTCAGCCGGCGGCAGGCTTGGCCGTCAGCGTGAGCAGGGTCGCCTCGGGTCGGCAGGCGAACCGCACCGGAGCGTATGGCGAGGTTCCCAGCCCGGCCGAGACCTCCATCCAGGCCGCCCCGGCCGGAGCGGCTGAGGACGGCTGATCGCCGGCACCGGGCCACCACCGCGAGATCCCCTTGGCCCGGTGCCGGTCCAGGTCGCAGTTGGTCACCAGCGTCCCGTAGAACGGCAGGCACAGCTGCCCGCCGTGGGTGTGACCGGCGATCACGAGCCCGGCGCCGTCACCGGTCATGGCGTCCAGGATCCGCCGGTATGGCGCGTGCGTGACTCCCACGGTCAGCGCGGCGGCCGGGTCGTTGCGGCCAGCCACAGCGGTATACCGGTCGTAGCTGAGGTGCGGGTCGTCGACTCCCACGAACTCCAGCGCCTGCCCCCCGATCGTCAGCGCAGCTCGAGCGTTGGACAGGTCCGCCCAGCCGGCCTGGGTGAAGGCATACACCAGGTCGGCTGTCGGCAGCGGATTGCTGGCGGTTGACCGGTCGTGCGCGCTGGTCAGGTACAGCGCCGGGTTCTTCAGACTTGGCGCGAAGTAGTCGTTGGAGCCCAGTACGAACACGCCCGGGACCTCCAGCAGCGGCTCGAGCGCTCGCAGTACCGCAGGGACGGCGTCGAGGTCCGCAAGGTTGTCGCCGGTGTTGATGACCAGGTCCGGGGCCAGCGCGCCCAGCAAGCGGATCCACTCGATCTTGCGTGCCTGGCGGGGGACCAGGTGGATGTCCGAGATGTGCAGCACCCGCAGCGGGGTCGCACCCGGTGGCAGCACCGGGACGCTGAACCGTCGCAGCGTGAAAGCATTGCGCTCGATCAGGGAGGCGTAGGCCAGTCCTCCGGCCCCGACGGTGGCAATTGCCCCAGCGGTCGCTTTCAGGGCGGCTCTCGTCATGGTCACAGGACCATCCTTGCAAACGCTCCGGTCGCCGGCAGTGCCAGACTGCAACCATGACCGAACCGGGAACCTCAAAGCTGAAGACCACGTTGCGCGACGACCTGCACATTTCGATGCGTGAGCATGACAAGCTGCGCTCGGAGACGCTGCGGATGGCCCTGAGCGCCATCACCAACGAGGAGGTGTCGGGCACGACCGCCCGCGAGCTCTCCGACGACGAGGTCCTCAAGGTCGTGGCCAAGGAGGCCAAGAAACGGCGCGAGGCGGCCACCGCATACTACGAGGCGAAGCGTCCAGAGCTCGTGGCCAAGGAGGAGGCCGAGCTGGTCATCCTGGAGGCCTACCTGCCTGCCCAGCTGTCCGACGCCGAGCTCGAGGCGCTGGTCGCGCAGGCTCTCACCGAGACGGGCGCCACCGGCATCGCGCAGATGGGCCAGGTCATGAAGGCCGCCAACGCGCTGGTCGCCGGTCGCGCGGATGGCGGGCGGGTTGCCGCGATCGTGAAGTCGGCCCTCGCGCCGAAGTAGTCGTGACTGATCGGCGGCGCTAAAAGGCCTGTTGGGCGCTGGTGGCAAGTCCGCCCACCAGGAGAAGGTGGGGGTGCCGGGATCGCTGCTTCGTCCAGATGACCTTGACTTTGCGGAGACTGGTTCGATCCCTTACACGTGAACCCAGCAGAGACCTATGCGGGCAGGCACCTGCCGTCGGCGTGGTCCCCTATCTTCGGCAGGGTGTGGGCCCGCCGGGCCGGCACTTGGGGAGCTTTACTTGTGGAGGCTGGGCCGGGGCATTGGTGACGGGGGCTTTGGCGACGGGGGCCTTGGCGGGCGCGACCGGGGGAGGTGGCACGTACCCGGCGGAGGTGGTCAGCACGATTTCACTCCCCCGAAGCGCTTTCAGACTGGGACTGGTGCTCACGACGGTGCCGATGGTGTTGCTGGAGCTTACGGAGCCACCGACGATTGGTCTGAACCCGGCGGTGGCCAGGGCTGACTTGGCGTCGCGCACGGTCAATCCGGTCACGTCGGGGATCGGGATGACATCGCCCGACTGTGTCTTGGAGCTGGGCGAGTCGAACTCGAGGAACGGCATGCCGGCCGAGGCGCGGTCCATGACCTGTTTCCAGATCGGGGCCGCGATGGTGGCGCCAAAGATCTGACCGCCGTAGGTGGTGTTGCCTAGATGAAGGTTCCGCAGGACCCGCTTCGGGTCACCGGTAGGAGTGCCGACCCAGACCGCGATGGCCAGCTGGGGGGTGTAGCCGACGAACCAGGTCTCGTTGCTGCCATCGGAGGTGCCGGTCTTGCCAGCCGCCGGACGCCCACCGGCAAGTCCTCCGACGCCGGACGCCGTGCCCTTTGTCAGCACGGTCTTGAGAATCTGGGTGACCCCGTTTGCCACCTCGGGCGACACCGCTCTGCGGCAGCGGCTCTTGCTCAGGGCGAGTGGCTTCTTGTCGCTGGTGGTGATGGCGAGCACCGGGGTCGGCTCGCAGTACGTGCCGCCAGAGGCAATCGTGGCGTAGGCCGAGGCCAGCGTCAGCGGCGCCACGCTGTCGGAGCCCAGCGTGATGGGGGACGGAAGGCTCTTGATCGGCTTGCCGCTGCCCTGGTGCAGCCCCAGGTTGGTCATCATGTCGCGAACCTTGCAAGCCCCCAGCTCGGACACGAGCCCGGCAAACGCGGTGTTGACGGAGAACGCCGTCGCGTCGGTCAGGCTGATCCTGCCGTTGCGGGTGCCCTCGTCGTTGCGGACTTTCCAGGTCTGGCCAGCGCCGATCTTGCAGTCGTCATCCTTGGCGAAGTCCGCCCTGGTGAAGATTGCCGGGTGGGTCGCGTCAGCCTTTCGCGCGACGACGGTCGAGTCGATCGGCCTTCCGGACCGCAGTGCCTCGGCGACCGCGAACATCTTGGCGGTCGAGCCGAACGCGAACCCGATGGAGCCGCCGTACTTGGCGTCGACAGCCCAGTTCACTGCCTCTTTGCCACGCCCAGTCTGGATGGCGTAGGTCGTGTTCTGGGCCATGGCCAGTACATTGCCGGTGCCGGGCTCAACGATGGCCACCGCGGCGCCGATGCGGTCGCGGTTGCCCTGCGGGACCTTCTTGACGAGCTCCTGGCGGGCGGTCTTCTGGATCTTGGGGTCGAGTGTCGTCTGGATGGTGAGCCCGCCGCGGTTGACCCGTTTCTGGCGCTCGGCACGGGTCTTGCCCAGCGCGGGCTGCCACAGCAGCCACTCTTTGATGTAGTCGCAGAAGTACGGGTACGGCGAGAGGGCACAGGAGTTCTGCGCGGGCTTGGGGTTGAGCACCATCCTCGAGGCCCTCGCCTGGCTCCAGGCGTTGTCGCTGATCAGCTTCAGGGTGTGCATCCGGTCGAGGACGACGTTTCGTCTCGCCACCGCCCTGGCGGGGCTCCTGATCGGGTCGGTCTGGCTCGGTAGCTGGACCAGGCCCGCCAGGGTGGCGGCCTGCGGCAGGGTGAGCTGGGAGGCCTTCACCCCGAAGAAGTGGCGGGAGGCGGCCTCGACACCATAGGCCTGGCCGCCGTAGTACACGAGGTTGAGGTAGCCCTGCAAGATCTGGTTCTTGGTCAGCGTCTTCTCCAGCGTGACCGCGTACTTGAGCTCCTGGAGCTTGCGTGTGTAGTTCTTGGCGGTAGCGGCCTTGGCGGCCGCGACGTTGTCGTTACGCAGGGCATTCTCCTGCAGCGTGATCTTGACGTACTGCTGGGTCAGGGTGGACGCGCCCTGGGTGTCACCGCCGCGCAGGTTGGACACGAGCGCGCGGCCGACGCCCTGGGGGTCGACGCCGCCGTGCTCATAGAAACGGTTGTCCTCTATGGCGATCTGGGCCTGTCGCATGACCGGGGCGATCTGGGAGAGCGGCACGATGACGCGGTTCTCGTCATACGGGGTGGCGATCAGGGTGCCGTCCGAGGCCAGGATGCGGGACTGCTCGGAGAGGGGATTCTGGGTGAACTCGCCGGGCAGGTCGTCGAAGACCTTGACCCCCTGCTTGGCCGCGGCGCCAGTAGCAGCAACGGTGGGCATCATGAGGCCGGCGCCGAGCAGGCCGAGGACGACCGACGTCACCACGAGCGCTCCCAGGAGGCTGATGACGTTGGTGAAGCTCGTGCGGCGATCCGGCATGGGCCAAGGGTAGCCGGGGACCCGCCCTCATCGCACCCGCCGACGCGGAGTGACTAGTTACTTTGGTGGCGCAGAACTACCCCAAAGCGTCATATCCGTCAAATCAGCCTTTCCATAGTGTTTCAAACACATCAAGCGAGGGACTTTGTCCGGCATACCGCATGACACGGATTCCTCAGGGGAGGTCAGCATGTCACTCACCATGACGCAACGGGACGGTGTCTCGACAGGCCAGTACACGTGGGTCGAGAACTGGGCGCTGCAGGGATCCTGCATCGATGCAGAGCCGGACGCGCTGTTCGTCCGGGGGGCCGCCCAGCAGCAGGCCAAGCAGGTCTGCATGAGCTGCCCGGTGATCGCCGAATGCCTTGCCGACGCGTTGGACAACAGCACCGAGTTCGGGGTCTGGGGGGGTATGACGGAACGAGAGCGCCGCGCCCTGCTCAAGCGCCGCCCCGGCGTCACCTCCTGGCGTGCCCTCTTCGCAGCCGACCGTATGCGCCAGGAAAACCCGGCGTCCTGATTTCTTGTGGTGGCACGCCGCGGCGATCCCCGTCGCCACCGCCTTGTTGCCCTGAAAGCACCGTTTTGCGCCTCTCGAGGTGCCAATTAGGTGGTTGCGGGGCAACAACCACGCCGGGGGGGATGTCCGGGGTTGTGCGGGGTGGTTATGCCAGGGCGGCGCCGACGGCTCGGAGGCCGTCCAGGTCGTGGATGTCGCCTGAGGCGGCTGGGACTTCCACTAGTGGTATGTCGGGG
>JACMPC010000110.1 GCA_014377705.1 Dermatophilaceae bacterium | reverse complement strand
CGACGACAACGAGGTCGAATTCCTGGTGTGCCACGGCGTCCCACCTCTCAGGGTCACGGCCGCACCGCCCGGCCGGAGACCACCAGGGGCTGACTCCGCAGCATGGCACGCGTCACGCCTCTCTCGCCGCTGGCGGGACGGCCGCTGGGCTTCCGCGTCGAGCATCGTGGTGATGAAGCTGTGCCGCAGCATGTGCGCGTGCATGCGCGGCAGTCTGACGCCGGCATCGGCCTCCAGCCTGACGCACCCGTCGGTTCGCTGCTGTCAGGTCGGTGATTGCGTAGGTGGTCTGGATGGTGTTTGCGAGACCCCGACGTGAACTTTGAGGGCAGCGCTTCCTCGCGGGCTGCCGATACGACGAGGCGCGAGCTCGTCGTTGTCGACCCGTGCCAGTGGCACCGCTTACCGCGGACGCGGAGATGTGGTGGCCGCCGGTGGTGAGGGCGGCGGGGTGGGCGCCGACGGGCCGTGCTCCTTGGCGCTCTGAAGCACGATGCCGAGCCGCTCGGAGACGCTGGCCAAGGAGGCTGCTGACTCGGCCGCGTAGCCGTCCTCCGGCACGTGCAGGGGACGCCCTATCGCTGCTGCCAGCCAAGCGGCGTCACGCAAGGGACCGCCCTGCTGGTCGTCGTGACGTGCGCCGTCGCTGAGGTTGGAGGAGAAGATGCCTGCAGCCGACCGCGGCAGGAAGTCCTCGTAGACGATGGGCTCGATGTGCAGCCAGCCGTGGTCGATGAGCTCGTCCCGGGTGTGTGGTGCGGCTCCGGCCGGCACCGCGTCCGCGACGCGGTAGGTGAATTGGGCAAGTCCCTGACGCTCGAGCTCCCGGTAGGTGTTCGGCATCCCCGCGTTCCACACGGCAGCCGCGATCTCGCTGCGCGGGCGGCCCGGATCCTCGACGACCACCCGATCGACGGCCTGGACCAGCTGCTCGTAACGCACACGGCCGGACGAGGACAGTGCCACGCCGCGGGCTTCGACCTCACCGAACCGCACACGCAGGCTTCCCTGCCGCAACGTGCCGTCGGCCTCGCGGAACGTCCGTGGCTCGGCCAGCGCTCGGAACGACGTCTGCCGCAGCAGCACGTCTGGGCCGTCCCACCGAGGTGGCCCCTGGATCTCGTCGAGCATGACGATCCCGCGCTCGGTCATCACGCGGTGGAGCTCGTCGATGTCGAGCACGCGGGGCGTGAGGTGGTTGAGGTGCGTTGTCTGGACGCCGCCGATGTCGGCCGCCACGACCGAGACCTGCTCCAGCGCGGCGTACCAGGCACGGTCGACCGGCTCGGAGGACAGGGCGAACGCGTGTGTCGCCAGGTCCAGGAACCGTTCGGCGGTCGCTGCGGCCAGCTCGCCGTGCTCCTGCGCGCGGTCAGCGAGTATGAGCAACTCGTCCGGGAACAGCTGCCGCGCAGCGAGGAACGCCTGCAGTCGGGATCCGAGCTCTTCGTCGAAGAACCGGCGGTCCTCCGGCACGAGCACCGAGGTGAACATCCGGAACGGGTTCTGCGCCAGCTCCTCGCGTGCCAGGGGTCGAAAGGCCGTCGAGACCACGGGAACGGGCAGAGGATGGGCGTCACGCAGATCGTAGAAGCCCGCCGGGTGCATCCCCAGTGCCCCGAAGATGCGCGCCACCTGACCGAGCTCGGCGGCGGTGCCGACACGGATGGCGCCGTGGCGCTCCGAGGTCACCCTTGCGAGCGATCCCAGCTGCTCAGCCGTGGCCCCGTCGCGCCGCAGCACCCGCTCGTTGACCTCGCGCGAGACGTCGACCAGCGTGTTGTAGGCGGGCACCTCCACGCTGTACAGGCTGGAGAGCCGCTCGGCGAAGCGGCAGCGCAGCTGCGTCGTAGAAACTCTAGTCACCGGTCACCCCGGAGCTGGCCGCGCAGGCGCATCGCTTCGCGTACGCGCCCTTCGCCGATGAGCCGGGCCGCCGTGTGCGCCGGGATGCCACGCTCGAGGCTCTGGGTGACGACGAACGCGGCGTTGGTCCGCATCTTCGTCGAGACCATCGAGAACACCGCGGCCGGTTCGACGACGAAGGGTGAGTAGCGGGCGTCCATGGAGTGCGCTGCGGCGACGATTCCGCCGGCGTTGGCAATGAAGTCGGGAACGACGACGACGCCTCGCTCGAACAGGACCTGCCTGGCCTGGGCCGTCGTCGGCAGGTTGGCACCTTCGACGACCAGCCGGGCGGTCGTCGCGGAGGCGACCTGCTCGTCGATCAGGTCTTCCCGAGCCGCGGGGACGAGGATGTCCGCGTCGGCGCTCAGGGCGGCGTCCGCTGGCAGCACCTGGCCGTATTCGCAGATGCAGGCGTCGCCGAACTCACCACCCAGTGCGACCAGGCGTTTGACGTCCAGCCCGTCGCGGTCCACGACGGCCCCGACCGCGGTCGACACGGCGACCACCACGGCTCCGAGCTCGACGTACCGGACTGCTGCGGCCTGGCCGACGGCGCCGAAGCCTTGAAGGGCGACGCGCGCCCCTTGCAGCGGCAGGCCGATGGCCGCAGCCGCGGCATCAGTCGCTTCGGCGACGCCGAAACCGGTGATCCCGAGCTCGTCGTAGGGAAGTCCTCCCAGTGCCCGCGGCAGTCCCACGGCCGCCCCCCGGTCCCGGAGCTCGTCGACGAAGATGGCGGCGTCCTGCTCGCCGAGGCCCATGTCCAGGCCGAAGACGTACTCGTGCGGGACCTCATTTGCCAACGCCCGGGCGAAGGCCCGCAGGACCTCCTCCTTGTCTGCCCGAGTGGGGTCGCCGAGGATCCCGGCTTTGGCGCCGCCGTGGAAGAGGTCCGTCGCCGCCCACTTCCAGGTCATGGTGCGAGCCAGCCGGGCTACCTCGAGGACGCTGAGATCGGGGCTCATTCGGGTGCCGCCCTTCCCCGTGCCGCGGGCGGTGTTGTCGATGACCAGCACCCCGCGCATCCCGGTCCTGCGGTCCGAGACGCAGACCACCTTCTCCGGCCCCCACTCGTCCATCAGGGAAAGGGTGTCGACTGCCTGAACCATCTGCTGCTGCCGCCTCGACTGGTGGGGAGCTCCCAGCATGGCGTCAGGACCGGGGGCAGCACAGGCCCCGAGCCAGCAGGTCGGCGGGCTGTGCATCAGCAGCGCTGAGGGTCGGTCGGTCGGCTCAGGGGCGGTGCACGGCGAGCCCGTCCACCAGGCGCCTTCCGGCTCGGCGGCAGGCCTCGAGCGCGCCTTGCACGCAGGGGTTGGTCGCATGTCGTCGATGGACGGCGAGGACCTTGCGTCGCGCGCGGAACCCCCAGACGTTGCCGGTCACGACCCCGGCGCTGGCCTCGTGCCCGAGGGCAGGCACCAGCGCGATGCCCAATCCGGCGGCCACCAGCCGGCGTACGACGTGGTAGTCGTTGGTGCGGTAGTCGATCCGTGGCACGAAGCCCGCGAGCGCGCTGGCCCGGTGCAGGTTCTCGGCTCCCGACGTGCCTTCCGCCGTCGAGACCCAGACCTCGTTCTGAAGATCACCGAGGGTCAGGGGAGCGTCGCTCCGCGGGTGGCCGGCAGGAAGCAGGAGGGCCAGGTCCTCGACCAGCAGCGTGGTCCGCACGAGACCGGGCGGCCAGCTGCGGGGCACCAGGTCGTACTCGTAGACGAGGGCGAGGTCGACGCGCCGGTCGGTGACCAGCGGAAGTAGCTCGTCTGGCTCTCCCTCGTCCAGGACGATTCGGACGTCGGGGGACCGCAGGGCCAGTCTGGCCAGGACCAAGGGCACCAGGTGCAGGCTGGCTGTGGGGAAGCTACCGATGCGGAGGTGGCCGAGGTGACCACCGGCCAGCTGACCGATGTCGTCCTGGAGGGCCTCCAGCAGCGCGAGCACCTCGCCGGAGCGTTGCGCGAGCAGCTCGGCCGCCTGCGTCGGTCGGACGGAACGAGCGGCGCGCTCGAACAGGACGAGCTGTGTCTGCCTTTCCAGCGCAGACACCTGCTGCGAGACGGCCGAGGGGGCGTAACCCAGCTGATGGGCCGCAGCCGCGAAAGATCCGGTGCGCAGGACTGTCGCCAGAGTGCGCAGGTGCAGCGGGTTAAGCACGGCTCGACCTCTCCGGGCGAAGGAGGTCCTGCACCCGCACAGGACACAAAGCTACCCCGTCATCGTAAGTAGTACTTAGGTCTGCATCCGTAAGCCATAAGCGTTGACGATTTCTGGCTTCGCTGCTCTACTCCATGGCGCGGGTCACATCGGCCGGGGCGGAGCCCTTTCACCCCCTGACACAGGAGTAGCGCTATGAGCTTCCGGAAGAACGCACTGAACTGCTTTGCGATCATGAGCTTCGGCAGCCTGGTGTTGGCGGGGTGCGCGCAGAACACCGAGGACGCAGGCGCGCCGACGGTCGACGCGGTAGCGGTCGACAAGAGCGCCGAGCTCGCCGCGCTTGTCCCGGCGGAGATCCGTTCCACCGGCAAGCTGAAGATCGGCACCAGCCCCAACTACCCACCCAACGAGTACATCGACAGCTCCGGTGTGACCACCGGCTGGTCTGTCGACCTGACCGACGCCGTGGCGGCGAAGCTGGGGCTCAAGGCGAACTACGTCCAGTCCGGGTTCACCCAGATCCTGTCCGGCCTGGGCACCGGCGCGTACGACATGGGCAACTCGTCGTTCACCGACACCGCCGAGCGGGAGAAAACGGTCGACTTCGCGACCTACTTCCAGGCAGGAACCCAGTGGGCCAGCCGCGCCGGGCAGGACGTCGACCCGGACAACGCGTGCGGGCTTCGTGTCGCCGGTCAGCCCAATACGATCCAGCTGACCAAGGACCTTCCCGCGCGCAGCGCCGCCTGTGTCGCGAAAGGCAAGCCGCCGATCGCCATCCAGGGCTACGCGGACCAGGCAGCAGCGACGTCCGCCGTCATCCTGGGTAAGGCCGACGCCACGCTGGGCGACTCGCCCGTAGTCGCTTACGGGGTGCTGAAGAGCGACGGCAAGCTGCAGGTGGCCGGCGCGGTCTACGACGCCGCCCCGTACGGCTGGCCGGTCTCGAAGGACTCCAAGTTGGCGCCCGCTCTGCAGGCCGCGCTGCAGTCGCTCATCGACGATGGGAGCTACCTGAAGATCCTCAAGCAGTGGGGTGTCGAGGGTGGGGCGATCTCGGAGTCGAAGATCAACGCAGCGACCAGCTAATAATGAGTCGAGGTGAAAGGGACGTCCTGACCGCCCCGGGTGACGAGCGGATCTCCGCCGTCCCCTTGCCCCGTCCAGGCCGCTGGCTAGCGGCCGCGGTCATTCTCGTACTGCTGGCCCTGTTCCTCTACGGCGCTGCCACCAACTCGGCCTACCAATGGGCGACGTACTGGCAGTACCTGTTCGACCAGCGCATAGCCCAGGCAGCGCTCGTCACCATCAAGTTGACGGCCATCGCCATGGCCATCGCGCTGGTGGTCGGCGTCGCCAGCGCGGTGATGCGCCTGTCGGAGAACCCGGTCCTGAGCGGTGTCGCCTGGCTGTACATCTGGATCTTCCGCGGGACACCGGTCTACGTGCAGCTCGTGTTCTGGGGCCTGCTCACGAGCATTTACCAGGAAGTCGACCTGGGTATCCCGTTCATGGTTCAGTTCACGAGCCTGAGCACGGAGTCCTGGCTGACACCGTTCACCGCGGCAGTCATCGGGCTGGGGCTGAACCAGGGCGCCTACACCGCTGAGATAATCCGGGCAGGCGTGTCGTCCGTGGACGACGGGCAGCGAGAAGCCTCGGTGGCGCTCGGAATGTCCTGGTCGCAGACGACGGGACGGATCGTCTTCCCGCAGGCGATGCGCGTCATCATCCCGCCCTTCGGCAACGAGTTCATCGGCATGCTGAAGACCACCTCGCTCGTGATCGCCGTCCCGTTCACGGGCGATCTCTACACGCAGTCGCAGCAGATCGCCGCTGTGCTCTACCGCCCGATCCCCCTCCTGCTCGTCGCTTCGACCTGGTATCTCGCCATTACAACTGTTCTCATGGTCGGCCAGCACTACCTCGAGAAGCGTTTCTCGCGAGGCGTGGCAGGGGGCGCCGCCAGAGTCAAGGACCCGGTCACCCCGACGGACGCACCCGCTGCGCTCCCGCTCAGGGACGGGAGATGACGATGTCCGGACAGCGCACCGTCGAGCAGACGCGCCCCGACCAGGTGCGACAGCCCATGGTCCGGGCGCAGAACGTCCGGAAGTCCTTCGGCAGCGTCGAGGTCCTCAAGGGCATCTCCCTGGAGGTCCAGCCCAGTGAGGTCATGTGTCTGGTGGGGCCATCCGGCTCTGGCAAGTCGACGTTCCTGCGGTGCATCAACCACCTCGAAGCCGTCAACGGCGGCCGGCTGTACGTCGAAGGGAACCTGGTCGGCTACGAGGAACGCGGAGGACGGCTGCACGAGCTGCACCCTCGCCATGCCGCCGCACAGCGCCGGGACATCGGCATGGTGTTCCAGCGGTTCAACCTCTTCCCGCACATGACGGCGCTGGGCAACATCGTGGAGGCCCCCGTCCGGGTCAGGAAGGAGTCGAAGCGCGAGGCCGTCGCCAACGGACGCGAACTGCTGGAAAGGGTCGGCCTGGCTGCCCACGAGCTCTCCTACCCCGCGCAGTTGTCCGGCGGTCAGCAGCAGCGCGTGGCGATCGCACGTGCGCTAGCGATGCGCCCCAAGCTCATGCTCTTCGACGAGCCGACCTCGGCCCTCGACCCCGAGCTGGTGGGCGAGGTGCTGGACGTCATGCGGTCGCTGGCCGAGACCGGCATGACCATGATCGTCGTGACGCACGAGATGGGGTTCGCCCGAGAGGTAGGTGACCACCT
>JACMPC010000109.1 GCA_014377705.1 Dermatophilaceae bacterium | reverse complement strand
GCGGCGGGGAGGTGAGGCACTTCGGTCACGGTCGGTTCCTGAACTCTGTGACGTGATCGCCAAGACGCAGTAACCCGCACCAGACGTCGTAGGTCCCACAGCCGGAAAGGATGCGCATGCCGAAGATCTCTGCCCCCACCGTCGCTGAGCACCGCGTCCGCCAGCGAGGCGCTCTCCTGAGGGCGGCGATCGAGCTGCTCGTCGACGGGGGGGTCAGTGCGGTCACGCCCGCGGCCGTCAGCGCGGCTGCGGGACTCGCCCGACCGAGCTTCTAGCAGTACTTCTCCTCAGGCGCCGACATCCTCGCCGCCGTGATCGAGGATGCGTTCCCCCGGGCGAACAAAGCCCTGACGGACGCACTGAAGTCGGCCGACGGACCGGTCGAGGAGCTGGACACCTACGTCCGGGTGTCGCTGCGCCTCGCCCATGAGGGGGCACACCGCCCCGCGGCCGCGCTGGCCGCCGCCCAGCTCCCGGACGAGTGTCGGGCCCGCCTGCGCGAGCTGCACCAGGAGCAGGCTGCCCCGTTCAGGCGCGCGCTCAGGGCGCTCCGGGCTCCGGACCCGCAGCTCACCGTTCAGCTGCTGGGCGGAGTGCTCGAGGCGGCTATGGGCGCCATCGAGTCAGGCGCCTCCCTGTCTGCGGTCACCGAGCGGACGCTGACCATGATGCATGCCGCAATCGGGGTGACGACAGCCGACGTGCCCTGAACTCAGACATGGTTGCGGCCGAGCGGATGTCGGCCACCTCATCCGCCACATAGCCGCCGGCACTGGCCTTCGGCTATCTGGTGGCCTCTTCCATGTAGTGGCACAGGGCATTGACAGCCCGCAGCTGCTCGGGCGTGTGCACGTCGGCGTCCAGCAGTGCCGGACTGGCCACGACCACCGTCAACGCCCTGGCCCGCGACACTGCGACATTGAGCCGATGCAGGTCATAGAGGAAGTCGACGCCGCGGGGCGCGTCGTCCGCGCTGGAGCTCGCGGTCGAGTAGATGACCACCGGTGCCTGCTGCCCCTGGAACTTGTCCACCGTGCCCACCCTCGCGCCGGCCGGCAGGTTGGCCAGCAGCCGGGCAACGTGCCGGTTGTACGGCGCCACGACCAGCACATCGTCCAGGGTCAGCTGGCGGTCGATGCCGTTGACGTCAGTCCAGCTGCCGGCGCAGACATCGCTCACCAGCGCCGCCACGACCGCGGCCTCCTCGTCACTGGCCGAGGTGTTGCCCTCGTGAGTGACCGGAAACCAGCGCAGACCCGACCCGGACAACACTCCGGCGGCCTCAACTCGTTGCGCCTCACAGCCGTCGACCGAAGCCAGCCGGCCGTCGTAGGAGGTCCGCGAGACGAACGAGGTGATGGCGGGGTGCATCCGATAGCTCTTGTCCAGGAAGATCCCACAGCCGGACGGGATGGTGTCGTGTCCATCGAGCAGGTGGTCCAGGGCGGAGATGCCCGCCCCGTCCGGATGGACCGCCTGGGTGGGCTGGGTCAGCTGCTGGGGGTCGCCGAGCAGCACCATGGAGCGGGCGGCGGACGAGACTGCGACCGCGTTGGCCAACGAGAACTGCCCGGCCTCGTCGATGACCAACACGTCAACGAGCTGTTGCAGGTCCTCGCGAGCCCAGAGCCAGGCTGTCCCGCCAACCAGGTTCGAGGTGCCACCGGACAGGGCCTGCACGACGACGTCGTTGGCTCCGACGATGGTGACCTGGCTCGGACGGCCGTCGTCCTGCTCCTCCCACTTCTGCAACGCCGGGCGGTCCACCGCGGTCAGCAGGTTGTTGATGACCTTGTGCGAGAGCGCGGTGACCCCGACCCGCAGGCCGTCGTCCAGCAGCGCCCGGATCAGCGCCGCACCGGTGGTCGTCTTGCCCGAGCCGGGCGGGCCCTGCACCGCCAGGACCTGGCCGTCCAGGCCGCGGCCCACCCGGACCACCAGCTCGGACGGCGACTCCCCCGAGCCGTCCTGCTCTCGAGGAGCGGCGGCCTGAGACGACGGCACCACCGAGGGGGTCAGCTGCGGCGGCACGTGCCGCTCGAGCAAGGCTCTGCCCAGAGGCGAGTCGCCGGCCAGCACCTGCGCGCCAACCCGGGCGATGGCCGACTGCAGCACTCCCACGTTGATCGGGCCGCTCGGTCCAAAGCCCCGCGGATGGGCCGGCGGGGTGCGCTTCCCCCGCTTCAGCACGATGTGGCCGGCCACCGGATCCAGCTCGACCACGGTGCCCAGGACGGCATGCGGATCGTTGACGTCGATGGCGCCACTGCCGACAGAGAGCTTGCATTCCTGCGGCTCGAAGTCGTAACGCCACAGGAAGGACGACTTGACCTCACCCGCCTGCACCGGCGCCGACACGCCCCCGATGGTCGAGCCGTCTTCGACCAGCATCTCGTCGTCCAGGTCGCCGACCCGGAAGAACTCCCACCACCGGGGTCGGTCCTCCCGCCGGTGCCAGCCGACCAGCCCCGCGAGCAGGGCCTGCCCGGCGTCGCGCAGCCGGTCGGCCAGCGCCGCCTCGGCCTGCTCGGCCGCGGATGCGTCGTCGCCGGCGGCTCCGTCCTTCACCTCTGGCCTGGGCTGCCCACCGTGCAGGGCCTCAAGCTCGACCCGGCGATCCTCCAGCCATTCATGCAGGTCGTGCGTCGAACGGACATCCTCGCGGTTGTACCGCTCGATCGAGTCCAGGATCGCCTGGTCCCGGTCGACCAGAAAGCGTTCGTACTCCACGACACTGGTCATCGCGTCGGCCACTTCGGCCTCCGAACCCGCCGTGCGGGTGTGCCCCCAGTAGAAGTCCTCGAGCTTCTTGATGGAGTAGGACGGCTTGCTGATCCTGATCCCGCCCCGCACCACGGCGTACAGGTCGACGAACCGCTCACCGCGCAGGAGCGTGTCAAGCTCACTCTCGCGGGTCCCGTGGCGGCCGGTCAGCCGTTTAAGGGCCGTCTGCTCGTACGCTGCGTAGTGGTAGACGTGCATCCCGGGATCGACCTTGGGCCTGCCGATCAGGTTGTCGACGAGCTGCTCGGTGAGGGTCTGCTCCCGCTCGAAGCTGTGCGCCCACCACGAGGTGAAGGTGCCGTCGCGATCCCAGAGTCCGGCGAGGTACTCACGGCCGGCGCCCTGGTTGGCGAAGGGGTCACCCTCGAAGTCGAG
>JACMPC010000108.1 GCA_014377705.1 Dermatophilaceae bacterium | reverse complement strand
GCCGGCGGCCAGGCAGGCCGTGTCCCGCGCGAGACCCTCGACCGATTGCCGGCGTGCATAACCATGCATAGACGCAGCCCGGCCTAACTACCGAAGTAGCCGCGATCCGCGCGGGTGGAGGCATGCGTCACATCGCCGCGAAAGGGCAGAAGCCGCTGATTTTGTTTGTCCGCTCACCGGGGATGGGCGTGTGTCCTTGTTCGGTGAGGGATCCTTTGCGGACATCCGTGGACCGGGGTGGGCCCGGTTGCCCAATCTCGCCGGCGGCCCGGGCAGGCCGTGTCACCGCGCAGAGACCCATCACCGAATTTCGGGGTGCATAACCATGCATAGACGCGACCCGGCCACTACCGGATGTCTGCAGGGATCCGCCCGCTCGCGATGTGAGCCTTACCGCCGCGTGTGACGTGAGTTTTCCACTCAGGGGTCGGCTTCGACGAACATCCGCCTACCGTATTCTGCGGGTTCCATACAGGACCCCCGGCCGTTGGCGGACCAAGTGAGAACATCGGATTTGGCTTGCTCTCGGCGAGTCTCATTCGGGAGGGTGTCGAACAGTCTCAGTTCGCCGTCGCGGGTTGGGTGAGCAGGCAACAGTCGTCGATGAATTCGGCGACGCTGTCGTTGTTGATCCGGTAGGTCGACGTCGCGTCGCTCACTGCAGCGGGCGGGTCAAGTCGGCCGCGCTGTCGGTGGTCGTCCCAGCCGGCTACGGCCCAAGCGAGCACGGCCGGAAGCTCAGCACAGAGACGATCCTCGAGACCCCGATCCTCCCTGCCGAGTAAGGAATGGTCGAACGGGATGGCGAGCGGCCTCGCCCAGAGTGCTGGGTCGTCGGCGGGCACCTTTGGTAGGTGGTTGGTGATGAGGAACGGCAAATGCGACGGTGTGAACTCGATGAAGTCTTCGACCTTGGTGGTTGGGCCGGGGGTGCCCGTTCCAATCGCCTTCGCGGCCTCGGCTCACCGTGGCTCTCTGAGCAACCACCCCGCGGAGCCCCTGCTACAAAACGAGCATCCGGTTACCACATGTGCGTCAACACGACCCGGGTCGGACACTCCGATCCCGCGTGAGCTCTCCGTCTCTATGTCCACGTCCTGCGGAAGGCCGCCTCTGGTGTCGCGGACGGCTTCGCAGGGGCGATCGAGCAGGCTGCCGTTAGCAAGCCTGTTAGCAAGAGCGGCGGTGTTAGCAAGATCTGTTAGCAAATCTGCCAGAAACCAGCTCTGGGGACGACGAAACCCGCGGGCCAAGGCTCTGACCTGCGGGTTTGTGGTGGCCAGGGGCGGGGTCGAACCGCCGACCTTCCGATTTTCAGTCGGACGCTCGTACCAACTGAGCTACCTGGCCTTGCCTGATGCTGGGTGCGGCAGGAAAGAAACTGGCGACCCCGACCGGACTCGAACCGGCGACCTCCGCCGTGACAGGGCGGCGCGCTAACCAACTGCGCTACGGGGCCTTGGGTAAGGCCTTTCATGCACATTCCCAACGGGAACTTCTGCGTATCCCCAACGGGATTCGAACCCGTGCTACCGCCGTGAAAGGGCGGGGTCCTGGGCCGCTAGACGATGGGGACCCGGATCTTCTCACCCGAATCCCTCGCCGCTAGCGAGCAGCAGCTCGGATCCGTCGAGGACTAGGGAAGCATAGGGGAGATGGTGCTCAATCGCCAAAGCGAGCACCAGCTTGGTGCTGGTTGGCCCACGCGAGCAGCCCCTTCAGCGGCCAGGTGTTCACGATCCGCTCAACCGGCACACCGATCCGCTGCGCCCGGGCGCAACCGTAGATCTGGAAGTCGAGTTGCCCCGGAGCGTGGGCGTCGCTGTCGATCGAGAACAGGCACCCGGCCTCCATCGCCAGCGCTATCAGCTCATCGGGTGGGTCGCAGCGCTCGGGGCGCGCGTTGATCTCCACGGCGACGTCGTGGGCGGCGCAGGCTTCGAACACCGCGGCGGCGTCGAAGGAGCTCTGGCCCCGGGTGCCGCGCTCGCCCTCGACCAGCCGCCCGGTGCAGTGACCCAGGACGTTGGTGTGCGGGTTCTGGACGGCGGTGACCATCCGGCGGGTCATCGGCGCCGCCGACATCTTGAGCTTGGAGTGCACCGAGGCCACCCGCAGGTCCAGCTGTGACAGCATCTCCGGGCTCTGGTCCAGCGAGCCGTCGTCGAGGATGTCGACCTCGATGCCCTTCAGCAGGGTGAACTCGCTGACGGCCGGGTTGATCTCCTCCACGACCCGCAGCTGCCTTGTCAGGCGCTCCGGGGAGAGGCCGTTGGCGATGGTCAGGCGCGGCGAATGATCGGTCAGCACCAGGTAGTCGTGGCCAAGGTCCATCGCCGTCACCACCATCTCCTGGATGGGGGAGCCGCCGTCGGACCAGTCCGAGTGTGAGTGCAGGTCGCCGCGCAGCGCCGCCCGTACCTCCAGCCCGCCAACCACCAGCGGCTCGGTCGCCTTGTCCTCCATCGACGTCAGGTATTCCGGGAGCTCCCCTTCCAGCGCCTGCCTGATGACCGCCTCGGTTGAGGGCCCGATCCCCGGCAGGTCGGTGAGCGTCCCCGCCGCCGCACGCGAGCGCAGCTCGGCGGGGTCGGTCTCGAGCACGGTAATGGCCGCCGAACGGAAGGCTTTGACCCGGTACGTTCCGGCCCGCGACCGCTCCAGCAGGTAGGCGATCCGGCGCAGCGCGTCATACGGTCCGAGGGCCGCGCCGCCCACGGTCAGAGGCCGAACTGCTTGCGCATCGTCGCGTCCCACAGGCGGTCGCCACCGAATCGCCGCAGGTTGATCATGGCCTTGGCCGCAGGGGTGACCACGTAGCGGGCCCGGGGCCGGGATGAGTCGACCGCCCGCAGGACCACCGTGGCCACCGCATCCGGGCCGGTCGACAGGAAGCCGTTCGCGTAGCCGCCGGCCGTGTTCTTCTTGTTCGCCGCCAGCAGCCCCTCGTATGCCGTGCCCTTGTTGTCCGTGTGACCCTCCGAGCTGGCCGCCGCGCCCACCTCCAGGCTCTCGTTCACGCGGCTCTCGAAGTTGGTGCGGATCAGGCCGGGTTCCACCAGGATGACCTCGATGCCGAAGGGTCTGACCTCCACGCGCAGGGCGTCGCTGATGGCCTCGACGGCATACTTCGTGGCGTGGTAGAAACCGCCGACGGGGAAGGTGATCCGTCCGCCCATCGAGCCGATGTTGACGATTCGCCCGGTGCGCGCCCGGCGCATGCCCGGCAGCACAAGCTGGCTGAGCCTGGCAAGGCCGAAGACGTTGGTCTCGAACATCGCCCGCACCCGCGCCAGGTCCGACTCCTCGATCGGGCCGTACTCACCGAATCCGGCGTTGTTGATCAGGACGCCGACCCGCCCATGCTCCGCCTCGACTGTTCTCACAGCGGCCGTCATCGACTCTTCGGACGTCACGTCCAGCTCCAGCAGGTGGCAACCGAGCGCTTCGAGATCCGTGAGGGTCTCGACCCGTCTAGCAGTCGCGTAGACGGTGTGCCCGCTGTGCACCAGGGCCGCGGCGGTGGCGGCGCCGATTCCTGAGGAGCAGCCGCTGATGAGGACGGGATCGTGTTGGGTCATGCGCTCATTCTGGCCCACAGGTACATCCGGTCGCGGGCAAAACGTCCGGATTCTGACACAATCCCATTAGCAATTGTTTGGATATGCCAAACTCTGCGTTATGACTGTCAACGCCGGGTCGGCGACCACCAACCGGGGTGGTCAGGGCCAGTGGGCCCTGGGTGAGCGCCAGCCGCTGAACCCCAACGAGAAGTTCAAGCTCGAGGACGACGCGCTCAACGTGCGCGCGCGGGTCGAGCAGATCTACTCCAAGGAGGGCTTCGACTCGATCCCGGCGGACGACCTGCAGGGGCGGCTGCGCTGGTGGGGCCTCTACACCCAGCGCAAACAGGGTATCGAGGGCGGCAGGACCGCCACCCTGGAGCCGCACGAGCTCGAGGACAAGTATTTCATGCTCCGGGTCCGCATCGACGGCGGCGCGCTGACCACCGCGCAGCTGCGGGTCATCGGTGAGATCTCCCGGGACCTGGCCCGCGACAGTGCCGACATCACCGACCGGCAGAACATCCAGCTGCACTGGGTGCGCATCGAGGACGCGCCGCAGATCTGGTCTCGCCTGGAGGCTGTCGGGCTGCAGACCACGGAGGCCTGCGGCGACTGCCCGCGGGTCGTGCTGGGCTCCCCGGTGGCCGGCATCTCCAATGACGAGCTGATCGACCCGACCTGGGCGATCGCCGAGATCAAGCGACGCTTCATCGGTAATCCCGACTACTCCAACCTGCCCCGCAAGTTCAAGACCGCCCTGAGCGGCATGCTCACCAACGATGTCGTGCACGAGATCAACGACATCTCGTTCGTCGGGGTCGAGCATCCCGAGCTGGGCCCCGGTTTCGACCTATGGGTCGGCGGCGGGCTGTCCACCAACCCCCGGCTGGCCGAGCGTCTCGGCGCCTTCGTCACCGAGCGGGAGGTGCCGGATGTCTGGGCCGGGGTGATCTCCCTCTTCCGGGACTACGGCTACCGGCGGTTGCGGAGCAAGGCCCGGATGAAGTTCCTGCTGGCCGACTGGGGGGTCGAGAAGTTCCGCCACGTCCTGGAGCAGGAGTACCTGCATCGCGCCCTTCCGGACGGTCCGGCGCCGGAGCCGTCGGCTGAGCGGGGCGACCACATCGGGGTCCACGAGCAGAAGGACGGCAGGTTCTACATCGGGGCCGCCCCGCTGGTGGGTCGGCTGTCCGGCACCACCTTGCTCGAGCTGGCCGATCTGGTGGAAGCGCATGGCTCCTCGCGGGTCAGGCTCACCCCGCACCAGAAGCTCCTGGTGCTGGACATCGAGAAGCCGCGGGTGGAGCCACTGGTCGAGGCGCTGGACGGGATCGGACTGCAGGCCCGCCCCTCCCTCTTCCGCCGGAACACGATGGCCTGCACCGGCATCGAGTACTGCAAGCTCGCCATCGTCGAGACCAAGGGCCTGGCCGCGAAGACCGTTGCCCTTCTTGAGGATCGGCTCGCCGACATCATCGATGAGATCGACGTCCCGGTGACCGTCAACGTCAACGGCTGCCCCAACTCGTGTGCCCGGATCCAGGTCGCCGACATCGGTCTCAAGGGGATGCTGGTCACCGACGAGCAGGGCAACCAGGTCGGCGGCTTCCAGGTCCACCTCGGTGGCACGCTCGGCCTGGAGGCCGGCTTCGGCCGCAAGGTGCGTGGCCTGAAGACCACAGAGGCGGCGCTTCCGGTGTACGTAGAGCGGGTGGTCCGCAACTTCGCGGCCGGCCGTGAGCCGGGCGAGCGTTTCGCGACCTGGGCCCTTCGCGCAGACGAGGACCTCCTGGTATGACGACGGTACCCGTCCAGTACTTCGCGAACCTTCGCGATCTGCCCGCGGCAGAACGAGACGAGTCCCTGGCCGCGGTCTCGGCCGCCCTCGAGGGGAAGCCGGCCGAGGAGATCGTCGCCTGGACGGCCGGCGCGTTCGGCACTGACGTCATCGTCGCCGCCTCGATGCAGGACGTCATCCTCCCGCATCTCTTTGCCCAGGCGATCCCCGGCGTCGAGGTCCTCTTCCTGCAGACCGGGTACCACTTCGCCGAGACGTTGCAGACCCGCGACGTGGCCGCGCGAGATCTGGCGATCACCGTGGTCGAGGCCCTGCCTGCCCAGAGCGTGGCCGAGCAGGACGCGCAGTACGGCGAGAAGCTGCACGACCGCGACCCCAACCTGTGCTGCTTCCTGCGCAAGGTCGACCCGCTGGCCAGATCGCTGGACGGGCGGGCCGCCTGGGTCACCGGGGTGCGGCGGATCGAGGCGCCGACCCGGGCGAACACTTCCATCGTCTCGTGGGACGACAAGCACGACCTGGTCAAGGTCAACCCCCTGGTGGCCTGGTCCGACCAGGATGTCGAGGCCTACCAGGTCGAGCACGACCTGCCCCGCAATCCCCTCGTCGCGCAGGGCTATCCGTCGATCGGGTGTGCTCCCTGCACGCGCAAGATCGCCCCGGGCGAAGACCCCCGGGCCGGACGCTGGTCCGGCAACGGCAAGACCGAATGCGGGATCCACTCATGAACCCGATCACCGAGACCATCGATGACGTGGGCTGCGGCCGACTGACGCTGAGCCATCTGGACACCCTCGAGTCCGAGTCGATCCACATCTTCCGCGAAGTCGTCGCGGAGTTCGAACGACCGGTGCTGCTGTTCTCTGGCGGCAAGGACTCCGTGGTCATGCTGCACCTGGCCGCGAAGGCCTTCTGGCCCGGGCCGGTCCCGTTCCCGCTGCTGCACGTCGACACCGGCCACAACTTTCCCGAGGTGCTCGCCTACCGAGACCGGGCGGTCGCCGAGAAGGGCGTCCGGCTCGAGGTCGTCGCGGTGCAGGACTACGTCGACGACGGGCGCCTGGCCGAACGCACCGACGGCACCCGCAACCCGCTGCAGACCCAGCCGCTGCTGGACGGCATCGCGGACCACCGGTTCGACGCGGTCTTCGGCGGCGGACGTCGGGACGAGGAGAAGGCCCGCGCCAAGGAGCGCATCTACAGCCTGCGCGACGAGTTCGGAGCCTGGGACCCGCGCAACCAACGCCCCGAGCTGTGGAACCTCTACAACGGCAGGCACCGGCCGGGGGAGCATGTCCGCGTCTTCCCGTTGTCCAACTGGACTGAGCTCGACGTCTGGCGGTACATCGGCCGGGAGGGCATCGCCCTGCCCGAGCTCTACTACGCCCATCAGCGTGACGTCTTTGAACGCGACGGGATGCTGCTGGCGGTCGGCCCGGTGTCGCAGCCTCGTGCCACGGAAAGCGTTGTCACCAGACAGGTTCGCTACCGGACCGTGGGCGACATGTCCTGCACCGGCGCCGTCGAGTCCGATGCGGTGACCGTTCAGGACGTCGTCATCGAGGTGGCGGCCACCCGGCTGACTGAACGGGGCGCCACCCGCGCAGACGACCGGATCTCCGAAGCCGCCATGGAAGACCGCAAGAAGGAGGGGTACTTTTAGATGCCAGTTACTCAGCCCACGCTCCTGCGCCTGGCCACCGCCGGCTCGGTCGATGACGGCAAGTCCACCCTCGTCGGGCGCTTGCTGCACGACTCCAAATCGGTCCTGGCCGATCAGCTCGATGCTGTCGAGCGCGTCTCGCGGGACCGCGGCCTGGCCCGCGCCGACCTCGCCCTGCTGACCGACGGCCTGCGCGCCGAACGCGAGCAGGGCATCACCATCGACGTGGCCTACCGCTACTTCGCCACGGCCGACCGGTCCTTCATCCTGGCCGACTGCCCCGGACATGTTCAGTACACCCGCAACACCGTCACCGGGGCCTCGACCGCTGACGCCGTGGTGCTGCTGGTGGATGCACGCAAGGGTGTGCTGGAACAGACCCGGCGGCACCTCGCCGTGGCCGCCTTGCTGCGTGTCCCGCACGTGATCGTCGCGGTCAACAAGATCGACCTCGTCGGCTTCGACGAGGACATCTACACGCAGGTTGCCTCGGACCTGGCGACGGTGGCGTTCGATCTCGGACTCCCGGACTTGGTCACCGTCCCGGTCTCGGCCCTGGAGGGCGACAACGTGGTGGACCGCTCGGCGCGCACCGACTGGTACTCCGGCCCTAGCCTGCTGGAGGTCCTCGAGACCCTTCCGGTAGCTGACGATCCGAGCCACGAGGAGTTCCGCTTCCCGGTCCAGCTCACCCTGCGACCGCAGGGGGCTGCGCGCGACGCTGCCCACCGCGAATACCGCGGGTATGCCGGTCAGATCGCCTCCGGGGTGGTCACGGTGGGCGATGAGGTGGTGGTCCTTCCCAGCGGGCGCCGCACCACGATCGCCGGCATCGACACCGCCGACGGCGAGCTGACCGAGGCCTTCGCCCCGCGGTCGGTGGCGCTGCGCCTGGCCCATGACATCGACGTCGCCCGAGGGGATCTCATCGCTGCCGCGGACCATGCGCCCGAGCCGGTCAGGGACCTATTCGCCACCGTCTGCTGGCTGTCGCAGGCTCCCCTGAGCAAGCACAGCCGGGTGCTGCTGAAGCACACCACCTGCACCACCCGGGCGATCGTCAGCGCCGTCGACGGGGTGCTGGACCTGGACGCCGTGCAGATCGTGCCGGCCCAGGACCTGGGGCTGAACGACATCGGGCGGCTGCGGATCCGCACCGCCGAGCCGATCGCCGCCGAGCCGTACGCCCGGCATCGCCGCACCGGCGCTTTCCTGCTGATCGACGCGCAGAGCGGGCAGACCCTGGCCGCAGGCATGATCGGCGACCCGCTGGCCGGCGAGGGTGAGCACGCCGACGACTGGGACATCTAGGTGACTCCCGGATGAGCCCCCGGGCTGGCGCCGACCGGTCGACGGCGATCCTGCTACTGAGCCACGGTAGCCGGGACCCCCAGGCGCGCTCCGTTGCCGACGAGCTGGTCGCTGCTGTTGCGGCCGGCACCGGCCTGACCGTCCGGGCGGCTCACCTGGACTTCACCACGCCCGACCCGGTGGCGGCCCTTCAGACGCTGGCCTCTGACGGGTTCACCTCGGTGCGGTTGGTGCCGTTGCTGTTCACTGTTGGCTACCACCTGACCCACGATGTCCCGCAGGCCGTCGCAGCCAGCGGGGTCACCGGGAGGATGCAGGTCAGCGTGGCACCGCCGCTGCTCGCCGGGGGGCGTCGCGCGCGCGAGCTGCTGATGACCGCTCTGGCCGACAGGCTGACCCAGGCCGGGGCCGGGGCGCAGGTTGACGGGCTGCTTCTGGCCTCGGCCGGCTCGAGCTCGCCCAAGGCCCTCCTGTCCGTCAGGTCTCTGGCCCGTGCGCTCTCGCGCCGGCACGGAGTACCTGTGCAGCCTGTTTTCGCCTCCTCGGCGTTCCCCTCGCCTACCCAGGGGCTGGAAGCCCTGTCGGAGCGCGGGATCGAAAGGCCGGCGGTCGCCTCGCTCTTCGTGGCACCGGGCAGGCTGACCGACTCGGTGGTCGCTGCTTGCCGCGGCCTGCCCGTGGCCGACCCGCTCGGGGTCAGTCCGGTGTTCGTCGAGCTGCTCGTCGCCCGGGCCCGGGCCCGGGCACTGGCCAGCGCCTAGCCGGCGTTCCGGTCTGCTGAGCCAGCGATCGTTCTGGCCAGCGCCTCCGAATCGTTCTGGTGCGCTGAACCCGGGTTGTGCTGGTGGGCGGTGCGCATGGCCAGACGCCCCGACGCCGGGGCGACCGCAACCGCGACCACCAGGAAGGTGACCAGGCTACCCGCTGCGCTCGTCGCCGGCGTCCGGGTGGCGCACCAGGGGCGGGACGGAGATCAGGCTCAGCAGCCCGATGCCGATCACCGCTGTGACGATGTCGACGAAGAAGCCGATGTCGACGAAGAAGCCGATGACGATCGACGAGCCCGCATACACCGCGGCCGCCGCGGCCGCCGCGGCCGGCGCGAGGAGCATCATCGCCGACTGGATGGTGCTGTGATCCCGTTGACCCGCATGAGCTTCTCGGTCGGCACGATCTGTGGCAGCAACGCACTCACCGCCGGCATCTGGACGCCGGCCCCCACCGATCGGATCACCAGCGCGACATAGACGAGCCGCAGTCGTCGGCCCCCGCGAGCATGAACAGCGCCAGGGAGATCGTCTGGCTCGTCAGTGAGACGAAGGTATCGCGGCGCCACCCCGGTCGATCGACGGCCACAGCCCAGGGGGTCGGCGCAATGGCCGGCGCGGTGGCCTGGGTTGCGTCGTCGGGAAGCGGGGTCATCACCTTCGCATTGTCCGTGACCCAGGGTGCTGTCCCAACTCCATCTCCGAGGCGGGCCGAGCAGTTGGTGGTCCAGCTAGGCGGTATGCCGGTTCTCCGGGCCACCGGCGGCGGTGGGAAGGGGCGCTGCGGCATGAAGGACGAGCAGTCCGACGACCACCGGCGCGATGATGGCGAGGAGGGCGTGCCGGTATCCGATCTGTGCCGCCAGCAGGCCGAGCAGCGGCGGCCCGGCCAGGAACGCGGTGTACCCGATCGTGGAGACCACGCTCACCCGGGCTGCGGCCCTGACCGGGTCGTCGCTCGCGGCGCTCATGCCGACCGGGAAGCCGAGCGCGGCGCCGACGCCCCACAGCACCACCCCGACCAGGGCAAGCGGCAGGGTCGGCGCCAGCCCGAACAGCAGCAGTCCGACGATCGAGAGCACGGCGCACAGGCGGAGCACGGCGACCCTGCCGCAGCGGTCGAGCAGCCTGGTGCCGAGCAGGCGCATGGTGGTCATCGCCGTGACGAAGAGGCCGAAGACCAGGGCGCCGACCGCGTGCGTCTGGTCGAAGCCGTCGACGACGGCCAGGCCCACCCAGTCGTTCGCCGAGCCCTCGGTCAGTGCCGCCGCCAGCACCACCAGCCCGATCATGAGCGTGCGGGGCTCGAGCCAGGCCCCGAAGGCGTGCCGGGCACGGCTCACGTCCGGGACGATGGCGGCGGGCGAGGTCGTGGTGCCTGCGGAGATGCCGGTCTTGTTGCCGGCCGGCAGGAACGCCCTGACCGCCCACAGCACGCCGGCCAGGCTCAGCGTCAGCGCGACGGCCAGGTGGGAGAACACCGAAAGGTGCGCGTGCGCCGCGGCCGCCCCTACGCCGGCGCCGGCCATGGTGCCGAACGAGAACGCGGCGTGGAAGCGGGGCATGATCGCCTTGCCGAGCCTCTGCTCGACCGCTGCGCCCTCGATGTTCATCGCCGCGTCCCACGTGCCGGTCCCCACGCCGAACACCATCAGGCCGAACCCGACCACGAACAGGTGGCCTGTGACGATCCCCGCCGCGGCAACGAGCAGCCCGACCGTGTTGGCCACCCCGAAGACGGCCACGGTCCGGCCGGCACCCAGCCGCTGCACGACGAGGCCCACGAGCGGGAGGGCAAGGATGGAGCCCAGCGAGCCGACCAGCAGCAGCAGCCCGACCTGGGCGGCGGTCAGCGAGAGGTCGTCGCGCAGGGCCGGGATCCGCGCCGCCCAGTTGGCGAAGTTGAAGCCGTTGAGGCCGAACACCGCGAATACGGCGATCTTCGCCGAGCGCACTGAGCGATCCGCGGCGTGCGGCGGTGTGGCGTCGGTCTGCGCTTCGTGGATGGACATATTGATTTCAGCCTAGACCGATCCCGGATCTGGCCCCGGCCGGGACGATCGTGCCCAGCGCTGGAGAAACCCGCACAGTGCCGAGGTTTGCGGTCTGGAAACTCGCACGGTCCCTAGGTTTGCGGTCTGGAAAACTGCACGATCCCTAGGTTTGCGGGTGGAGGGTGAGCTTGAAGGTGGGGTGGTCGTGGGCTCCGGGGAGCTTTTTCCAGTAGCCGTTCACCTCACGGCCCGCCTTGTCGCGGTATGCGGTGAGGATGTCGTCGCGTTCGGCGGCGGGGACCTCCGTGGCGGCATAGGTCTCGAAGTTGCCCTTCTGGCCGAGCCGGACCCGCCCGGCCGCGCGGACGTTCTTGACCCAGTCTGACTCGCCCCGGGTCGACACGACGTAGAGCGAGTCCTCAAGCTCCAGGGGGATCACCGGAACCCGTTGCGGGTTGACCGCATTGCGACGGGCAACCTCAAGGGTGTGCACGTCCCACAAAGTGCTGCGCATGGCCAGTCTGTTGAAGATCTTGGTTACCCGGCCAGGCGGCTTCACATAGGCCATGATTTCATCCTGTCCCATGTGGGTCCATCCCGATACGCGTTTGGTGAACAAGGAAATCTCGTGTACTGGAGGATACAACGGCCTGCGCTGCCCGATGACCGAGCAGGCCGGGTCAGAGCGTGAGGTGGCCCGGCGGCTCAGGACAGGCCGACGACGTTGCCGTCCCGGTCGAGGTCAATTCTCTCGGCGGCAGGGTGCTTGGGCAGTCCTGGCATCGTCCGCATCTCGCCACAGATGGCGTAGACGTAACCGGCGCCAACGGCGGCCCTCACCTCCCGGACCGGCATCCGCCAGCCGGTCGGGGCGCCCTTCAGAGTCGGGTCCGACGACAGGGACAGGTGTGTCTTGGCGATGACCACGGGGAACTCCCCGTAGCCCAGCACCTCGAACCGGGCCAGCTGCTTCTTCACCGCCGGCGACAGGTCGATGCCGTCGGCGCCGTAGATCTCCCGTGCGATCTTCTCGATCTTGTCGACCAGCGGCAGGTCGAGGTCGTAGAGGTACTGGAACGAGTTCAGCTCCTGTGCCGCCTCTACGACGAGGGCTGCCAGGGCCAGAGCGCCCTTGCCGCCGTCTGCGACGTGCTGGGTGACGGCCACCCGGACGCCGGCGTCCGCCGCGATCTGCCGGATGGCCTCGTGCTCGGACTCGAAGTCGGTCGGGAAGGCGTTGATGGCCACCACCGGGGACACCCCGAACCGGCGCACGATCTCGATGTGGCGGCGCAGGTTCGCGCCACCGATCCTGACGTCCTCGGGGTTCTCCTCGAGCATCTCCGGGGGAAGTGCGCGGCCGGCCACCACCTGGTAGCGACCGGAGTGCGTCTTCAACGCGCGCACCGTGACGACCAGAACGGCGGCGTCCGGGGTCAGTCCGGACGCCCGGCACTTCACGTTGAAGAAGCGCTCGGCTCCCATGTCCGCGCCGAAGCCCGCCTCGGTCAGCAGGTAGTCGGAGGTGCGGATGCCGAGCAGGTCGGCGACGACCGAGGAGTTGCCCGTGGCGATGTTCCCGAAGGGCCCGGCGTGGATCAGGGCCGGCGTGCGCTCCAGCGTCTGAAGCAGGTTGGGCTTGATCGCGTCCCGCATCATCACGGCCATGGCGCCCGCGGCCTTGAGGTCCTCCGCGGTGACCGGCCGGCCGGCATACGTGTAGCCCACCACGATGTGGCCCAGGCGCTCCCGGAGGTCCTTCAGCGAGGTGGACAGTGAAAGGATCACCATGACCTCACTCGCGGCCGTGATGTCGAAGCCGGCCTGCCGTGGGAGACCATCCATCCGCTCGCCGAGCCCGACGACGATATTGCGGAGGGCGCGGTCGTTGACATCCAGCACCCGCCGCCAGGCGATCGTGCGCACGTCGATGTCCAGCTCGTTGCCATGATGGAGGTGGTTGTCGACCATGGCCGTAAGCAGGTTGTGCGCCGCGGTGACGGCGTGGAAGTCACCGGTCAGGTGCAGGTTCACTGCCTCCATCGGCACGACCTGGCTGTAGCCGGCCCCGGCGGCACCGCCCTTGATCCCGAAGGTTGGCCCCAGGGACGGCTGCCGCAGCGACAGCATCGACCGGTGACCGAGCAACGCCAGGCCCTGGGCGAGCCCGATCGACGTGGTGGTCTTGCCCTCACCCAGAGGGGTTGGGGTCACTGCGGTGATCACGATGTACTTCGCACGCGGCTGGTCGGACAGGGCGACCTGAGCGGTGGGAGCAACCTTGGCGATGTACCTGCCGTAGGTCTCCAGATGCTCTGCTGCGATGCCGGCCGCGGCGGCGATCTCCTCGATCGGCCGAAGAGTAGTGGCATGGCCGATTTCGAGGTCCGTCAGGATTTTGTCCGTCATACAGACAGCATGACAGTCATTCGTGTTTTCACAGACCACAGGGTGGACAGGATCTCCGGTCTCACGCTTCGCCGGTGTTTCAGCGTGAGTTCAGCGTGAGCCCTGAATGGCTGTGACGGCGGCCTCGATCGACGTGTACAGATGGTCCTTGTCCACTGTCCTCAGAAGGCCGTAGCGGCGCATCTGCTCGCTGAGCCTGGTGCGCATCTCCGCGAGCACCAGGTGCACCCCCCGGGATCTGAGCTCGGCGGTGAGCTGTTCGAGCATGTCGGCGGCCGTGACGTCGATGTCGGTGACCGCCTCGCACTGCAGCACGATCCACTCGACGCCGTCCCTGCGGGCCAAGGACCTCATCTGCTGCCGGAAGATCCCGACGTTGGCGAAGGACAGCGGCGCCTCCCACCGGAATACCACGACTCCAGGCACTTCCCGGGCCTCTTCCCGGTCATGGAGGGCATGCCAGACGCCGGACGGCGTCCTGCCGAGCACCTCGCCGTGCGGCCACCACTGGCGCCGGAAGAAGAGCAGGATGGACAGGCTGATCGCGACGACGATCCCATTGATCACGCCCAGGACGATCACCGCCAATGACGCGACGACCGAGAGCACCAGCGCGGATCGGCGCACCTGCCAGTAGTGGCGCAGGACGGGGACGTCGATCAGCGACAGGGCAGCCGCCATGATGACGGCCGCGAGCACGGTCTGCGGCAGGTCCGCCAGCAGCGAGCTGAAGAACAGCAGGAGCAGGACGACGACGGCGGCCCCCACCAGGCTGGTCAGCTGGCTCTTGGACTTCGACTGCTCGGCCACGGCGGTACGCGACGCGCTGGACGACACCGCGAAGCCCTGGAACAGGCCTGCGGCGAGGTTCGCGGTGCCCACCCCTATCATCTCCTGGTCGGGGTCAACCTCCTCGCCCAGGCGTGCGGCGAAGCTGGTCGACGTCGCGATGGTGTCGGTCAGGGACACGATGGTGATGCCGACCGCGGCGATCAGCAGCGGCCCCAGGTCGCTCAGCTGGGTCCACGGCAGGACCGGTCTCGGCAGCCCCTGGGGAAGCGCGCCCACCCTGCTGACGCCCTGCGCGGTCAGGTCGAACACGGCTGAGACCACGGTCGCCCCGACGATGGCGACGAGGATGGCCGGCAGCTTCTGCGACATGCGCGGGAGCACCTGCAGGACCAGCAGGGTGGTCGCCCCGAGTGCCAAAGTGATCCCGTTCGCTGTGTCGAGGTCGGACACGAAGGCCCCGGTCTGGGCGAAGAACCCTTCGGCGTCGGTGGAGAACCCGCACAGCTTCGGGAGCTGGCTGACGATGATCGTGATGCCGAGGCCGTTCAGGTAGCCGACCTGGACCTCCTTGGACAGCAGATCCGCCACGAAGCCCAGCTTCGCCACCCCGAGGCCGATCTCGATCGCGCCGACCAGCAGCGCGAGCATCCCGGCGAGGGCGATCGCGGTGGCCGGGTCTCCGGATGCTCCCAGCAGCGGCAGGGTTGCCGCGAGGATCAGTGGCGAGACGGCCGAGTCCGGGCCCAGCACGAGAGTGCGCGACGGCCCCATGATCGCGTAGCCGACCAGGCAGGCGACGGTGGTGTAGAGCCCGGTGACCGCCGGCAGCCCGGCCAGCTCGGCGTAGGCCATGCCCTGGGGCACGAGGATCGCGGCCAGGATGAGCCCGGCGGCGAGGTCTGGCTGGATCCAGGACCGCTGATAGTGGCGCAGCAGGGTGAGCCCAGGCACATGCCGTGCGAACCTGGACGGTGTGCCCGCGACCTCCTGCCCCGCGCTCATGACCTATCCGTTCATGAATCGTCAATGGCGGCGTCTGGATGGGTCCACCCTCGCAAGCATCGATCCTGCGGGGGAGCCGTGTGCTCATCTGCGTGAGGTGAGTCAACCACTAGGGTCGCATGCATGACCAGTGCGATCCGCGCCCTCCAGCCACCCCAGGGGGAGTCGCTGCGGCTCGAGTCAATGGTGCATGCTCTCTCCGGCCGGTACGTCGTGGTGGCCGGGGCGAGTCGACGGGTGCGACGCAGGCGGCTCGACACCTTCGACCGCCGGCTGGGCTGCGACGGCCTGGCCCTGGAGCACCGGAACGTGGCCACCGGCGAGCGGCTCGTGCTCTCCCGTGCGGACGGTTCGCCGACCGTGACGGTGACCGCAGAGGACCTGCGCTGGCCGGCGCTCGCGAGCGCCCTGCCGCCCGGTCCGGTCCGCGACGCCATCGCGCCGGTGACCGGCATCCGGGCGCTGATGGTGGTTTCGGACGAGAGACGGCGCATACAGTCCCTGGCCCTGCAGAACCAGGACGGCAAGACCGTGGCCCGGGTCGAGCTCGACGCACCGGCCTCGCCGGCCTCCGCTGTACCGACCGAGGTCACCCTGTACCCCTTGCGCGGTTACGACGCCTCCGCCCGCCGGGCAGCTGCCCTGCTGACCGGCGCTGGGCTGCTCCCGCTCGCGCGCGCTGCCCCGCCTGCCCGCCCGCGGCCGAAGCTTCATGGCGACGACCCCTCAACCGTTTTGCTGACAACGGTTCTGGGCGGCTTCCTCGAGGCGATGGGCGAGAATCTTCCGGGGCTGCTCAACGACGTGGATACCGAGTTCCTGCACGACTTCAGGGTGGCGGTACGACGCACCCGATCGGTGCTCAAGCTGGGCCGGCCCGCCCTGCCGCAGGTGATGCGAAGCCGGTGGGAGCCTGCCTTCAAGTGGCTTGGTGACCTGACGACGCCAGTTCGTGACCTCGACGTCTACGAGCTTGACCTGCCCCGCCTGGAGGGCTGGCTGGTGTCGGCGGACGCGGCCGACCTGGACGCCTTCGCCACCCATCTGCGAATCCGGCGGACCGCGGAACGCCGGACGCTGGTGCGCGCTCTGAGGTCCACCAGGTATCGGCGGCTGGTCATCGAGTGGGGCGAGGAGCTGTCCCTGCTCGCGAGCACTCCACATCACCAGACTCCCGGGGTTGAGCAGCAGGAGCCCCTGTCGGCGGGGCAGCTGGGGAGCCGCTGCATCTCGCGGGCACACCGGCGTGTGGCTCGCGGCGGGGCTGCCATCGGGGCCGACTCGCCAGCCGGCGACCTGCACGCGCTGCGGAAGCGTTGCAAGGAGCTGCGTTACGCCCTGGAGGTGTTCGCCCCGGTGATCGACGCCGCCGCCGGCAAGCGCGTCATCGGCGACCTCAAGGACCTGCAGGACGTCCTGGGACGGTTCCAGGACTCGGAAGTGCAACGGCAGGCGCTGCGCGGGTTCGCCGAGGAGATGATGGTCGACGGGACTCCGGCGGCAGCCGTGCTGGCCATGGGCGAGCTGATCGGCCACCTCGACCTTGAGCAGGATCGGGCCCGCCGGGAGTTCGACGTCGCGTTCGCGCGTCTCGAGCGGCCGTCAAGCCTCCATCTGATGCACCGACTGGGAGGCGTGACGTGAAGGTCCTGGCGACGTACAACATCAAGGGTGGGGTCGGGAAGACCTCGACAGCAGTGAACCTCGCCTATCTCTCGGCACGTGAGGGCCGTCGTACCCTGCTGTGGGACCTTGACCCCCAGGCCGCGGCGACGTACCTGTTCCGGGTGCGGCCCCGGGTCAAAGGTGGCAGCCACGCCCTGGTGACCCGCAGCTGGCCGCTGGATGCGGCGCTGAAGGCAACGGACTTCGACAATCTGGACCTGCTGCCTGCCGACTTCAGCTATCGCAACATGGACCTCGATCTCGACGACACGAAGAAGCGGACGCGTCGGCTGGGCAAGCTGCTGAGCAGCGTCGCCGACGACTACGACACGGTCTTCCTGGACTGCCCGCCGAGTGTCTCGCTGGTGTCCGAGAACGTGTTGCACGCCTCGGACACGCTTCTGGTGCCTCTGATCCCGGCAACCCTGTCGCTGCGGACCCTGGACCAGCTGACCCGGTTCGTGGCCGACTCCGAGGGCAGCAGACCCGAGATCGTGGCCTTCTTCTCCATGGCCGATCGGCGCAAACGCCTGCACCGGGACGTGATCGACACGATCCCGCGGGACGGCACCCGTATCGCCGACACCGTGATCCCCTCGCTCGCGATCATCGAGCAGATGGCCGAGCGCCGGGCGCCGGTGTCCGCCTTCGCACCGGCCAGTCGGGCCGCCCTGTGCTACGAGCAGCTGTGGGCCGAAGTCAGGCCCTCCTGAGCCCAAGGGGACGTTTGGCTACATGTGGTGGCAGACGTCTCGGTTCTGGGGCTGGGCGGGGACGTTTGGCTACATGTGTTTGGCAGATGTTCCTGTCGCAGAATGTGAGGTCGCCGCCTTCTCAGGCTGAGGACCAGGCAGCAGCCCTTGGGGGATGAACTCGTGCCGGATCCTTCGCTGATATCGCGGGGACGGTCGGGTTGGGCGGCCTCAGAAGGCTGAGGCCGGCTTGTCAGCGCAGCGTGATCGACGGCATCCGAAGCGCAGAGGCGGCGGGCAGCCCCAGCACGGTGGCGATGTCGGAGAGCCCGGGCAGCATCGCGCTCATCGAGGCTCGCGGGTCCTCGGTGTTCTTCGCCTGTCCCAGCCTGGCCAGCAGGGAGACGTGGACGGCGCGGCTCACCGGGGCATCGGCCGACAGGCTGGCACGTGCGCGGGCAATCCGTATGGCGTCGTGCAGCCCGCCGAGCTCGTCGACCAGGCCGATGCCCAGCGCATCGCTTCCCGTCCACACCCTCCCGCGGGCGATCGCCTCGATGTCGGCGACCGGGCGGTGGCGGCCGCGCGCCACCTTGGCCACGAAGTCGTCATAGATCGCGTCGATGGTGACAGCCAGCCGCTCCCGTTCGTCGTCGCTGAAGCCCTGCCGCGAGGAGAACATCAGCGAACGCGCCCCGTGCGAGATCGCCCCGGTGTTCAGTCCCAGTCGATCGAGGAGCTTGCGGACAACCATCTTGCCGCCGAAGACGCCGATGGACCCGGTGAGTGTCGAGGGCAGCGCCACGATCACGTCGGCCGGACAGGCGATGAAGTAGCCGCCGGAAGCAGCAGCCTGGCCCATCGACACGACGACCGGCTTGCCAGCCGCGCGCACCCGGCACACCTCGCGCCAGATCGTGTCGGACGCGACGGCCGAGCCCCCGGGCGAGTCGACGTGCAGGACGACCGCATGCACGTGCTCGTCCTTCGCGGCTGCGCGCAGGGCTGACCCGACCGAGTCGCTGCCGACCTGGCGCCCCATCGGAGTGCGGCGGGTCCGCCCGGACACGATCGTGCCGCGCACCTCGACCAGGGCGACGTGGCCCCTGCGGCGCCCCGGCAGACGCGGATGACGCTTCGGACGCCACCGGTCGGCGAACAGCAGCTGGGCGTCGGTGCTCACCCGGGAGCGCATCGCGGCGTACGCCTCGTCCTGGTAGCCGAGGTGGTCAACCAGGCCGGCGTCGCTGGCCTCCGCCGCTGTCCGTGGCCCGGTGTCGGCGAGCTCGCGCACCCGCGCTGCCTCCATCTCCCGTCCTTCGGCGATGGCGGCGACTGCCTCGGTGAACACGGACTCGGCCAGGCGGTCGAGCGCGAGGCGGTGGGCGTCGGTGAACTCGGTGCGCAGGAACTGGTCGGCTGCGTTCTTGAACTCGTGGCGCTGCTCGAACTGCGGCTCGATGCCCAGCTGGTCCAGGGCGCCACGGACGAACGTGGTCTCCACCCCGACGCCGAGCAGGCCGAGGCCCCCGCCGGGCTGCAACCAGATCTGGTCGAACCCGGTCGCCAGGACGTAGGCGGCCGTGTCGCCAGATCCCTCCCCGAAGCTCTCCGCCCAGGCCAGGGTCGGCTTGCCGCTGGCGGCGAAGGCGCGAACGCCCAGGCGCAGCTCTTGCATGGCAGCCCAGGGCAGTGCCCCGCCGACCTTGGCGATCAGGCCGACGACGTGGCGGTCGGCCGCGGCCTCATGCAGCGCTCGCAGGATGGGGCGCAACTGGTGGCGGCCGCGGGCGCGCAGCCGGGCGATAGGGTCATCCGGATCGGGCACGGCCGGGACCTCGGTGAGGTCCAGCTCGAGCAGCAGGGGTGGTCTGCGGCCAGGTAAAGCGGGCATGCACTCCACCTTAGGGCGGTGCGGGCCGATTCGGCTGACAAGAATGACCTGAAAGAACTCAGCGCACAGGAACCGATCCGACTGAGCCGACGGTCGCCAGCCGAGACGTCGACCGAACCGGGGCCGTTCCGCCGGAGGAGCCTGGCAGTTCGAAACACCCACCGGCACAGGACAGAGGACGGGCCGCGATGGCGGCTGCTACCTGACGGTGGCCGCAGTGCAGGTGGTGACCCGCCGGGCCGGCATACCCCTGCAGGAGTTGACCAGTCTCTGCCCGGACGTCAGCGAGGTGGACAGGGACACCCTCCAGCGGACCGGCCGGCGATAGGTGAAGGTCGACGTCCGATGGCCTGGCTCGGAGGCGCGGCAGGACCGCGGACCGGGGCTAGGCATGCTCGAGTCGCCCCTGCAGCTCGTCGCTGACATAGCGTCGCACCAGCAGCGGGACGAAGGAGCGCACCTTGGCATCGGTGAACTCGGCTGCCACCCTGGCCAGGCACTCGTCCACCGCCCGTGGGTCCAGCTTCCCGTCGAACTCCTCGTGAACCCGGTGAGCCACATCCTGCAGATCCCCCTGGATTGTGGGCTGACCTGTGCGGGGGTTGAACACTGTCGAACTGACCATGCCCCGAATGTAGACCTGGCAGGGATGGGGGGGATCAGTCCCCCGGCATCGGCCACTGTCTCTTACCTCACTCTCCTGTCTCACCCTGACGGTCAGCGGAAGCCTGCGATGACGTCTGCCAGTACGTCGTCCCACGGAGTCGGCTCGAGGTCGAAGGTCTCCTGGGCTGCGGTGGAGTCGAGGACGAAGGGGTCCTCGAACTGGTAGGCCACCTCGGGAAGCTCGCCCATCCGCTTGCTGAACAGGCCCATCCCGCGGATGAGCAGGCGCGGGTACTCCTTCACCTTCACAGGGTCGACTCCGGCGATGCGGCACAGGTCGCCCACCGCCTCGCGCTGCGTCCTCGGGGGGTTGCTCGGCACGTGCCACGGGCGGCCCCAGGCCCGTTCGTCCTGCGCCACGGTGACCAGGAGCCGGGCGACATCCCGGGTCGCGGTCCAGGTGTGGGCTGTGTCGGCGCTCCTCATCACCGTGACGTCCTTGCCGGCGAGCAGCCTGGGCACGACGCGCTGGCCGAGATGGCTCTGGGCTCCGGGGCCGACGTAGTCCGACCCTCGCACCTCGGTGAGGCGCACCCGGCCGGCTTCGTGAGAGGCCAAGGCATCGCGCCACATCTGCGCACGGACGCCTCCTTTGGGCCCTTTTGCGGTCAGTGGCAGCTCCTCCCTCATCGGGCCGGAGACCGGTCCGTACCCATAGAGGTTGCTCACCGTGGCCAGAACGGCGTTCGAGCCCTCGGCCGCTGAGAGCAGCGATCGCGCGATCGGCGGCCAGTCGGTCTGCCACTGGTGGTACCGGGGGTTGGCACAGTTTTAGATCGCGGCGGCGCCGGCGGTGATCTCCCCCATGGTGGCTGCCGATCCCGCGTCTGCTGCCATGCGGGTGATGGCCAGGTGGTCGGGGCCGGAGCCCGAGCGGGTGACCACGACGACCTCCTCGCCGCACCCGGCCAGAAGGAGCGCTGTGGCGGTGCCGATCGGGCCCGCGCCGACGATGACGTGCTTGGACATGGAGAGCTCCTTGGTGGGTGAGTGACAGTGTCAGTCTGCTCTTGGTGATCGGTGCTCTGATACGAGAGTGCTGATCTGGTTGCAACGGTGACAGACGATGGTTGCATAAGTCAAGAGCACCGCTCTTGATTGTTGCCACCGCTCTGTAGATGCGAGAGGATGTCTGTATGTCCGAGCCCGTTACTGTCCCACCGGTGCCCCCCGTGCCGTCCGCCCCCCGAACGGCTCGTGAACGCGTCCGGGCCGAGCTGACCAGCGAGATCAAGGAGGTCGCGCTCGCCCAGCTGGCCTCCAGCGGCGGGGCGGCCCTGTCCCTGCGGGCCATAGCCCGCGAGATGGGTATGGCGTCCTCGGCGCTGTTCCGCTACTTCCACAACCGCGATGCGCTGCTGACCGAGCTGATCATCGACAGCTACAGCGCGCTGGCCGAGGCGGCTGAGGCTGCGGAGGAGCGAGCGCACCACCAGTCGATCGAAGACCGCTGGGCGGCGATCTGTCATGGCGTGCGCGGCTGGGCGGTGGCCCATCCGCACGAGTACGCGCTCATCTTCGGCTCGCCGATCCCGGGCTACGCGGCCCCGCCGGGCACGGTCGCGCCCGCGTCCCGGGTGCCGCTGCTGCTCGGCGACCTGCTCGGGGACCTGCGGGCCGGGCCGTCCTACGACGCTGGTGCGCACCCCGAGCCGTCCGAGAGTGTCCGTCGCGCGATAGACCCGGTGCGGCCGATGATGCCGGAGGCTGTCCCGTCCGACCTGATTGTCCGGGGCCTGATGGCCTGGACGTATCTTTTCGGGGCGGTGTCCTTCGAGGTCTTTGGCCACCGGCACAACGTCATCCTGGATCGGGAGGCGTTCTTCGACCATGAGGTCCGCCGGCTCGCCGCTGTGCTCGGCCTGGTGTCGGCTCAGAGTTGAGTCCCGCCTGAGCCGCCCTGCTTCGTGCTCTAATTAAAGTAAGTGCTCTAATTGAGGCATGAACTCTCCAATGCAGCCGACTTTCCCGGTGGCACGCGCTGATGACCTTCCGGATCGGGCGCCCCGCCGGCGAGGCCCTGCGCAGCCCCCGGCGGCCGACCGCGGAAGTGGTGCTGACCTGACTCCGGCGGAACGAACACCTGGTCGGGGATAAGCTTAGAGCGTATACTCTAAGAATGTTGCGAACACCGACCACAGACGGAGCCCGGCGAACTCGCGACAGGGTCCTGAGCTCCGCTCTGGAGCTGTTCAACGAGGGCGGCACCGCCGCGGTCAGCACCAACCACGTTGCCGCGCAGGCGGGGATCAGCCCGGGGAACCTGTACTACTGGTTCGGCGACAAGGACGAGATCATCCGCGAGCTGTACGCGCAGTTCGTGGCGGCATACGAACGGCTCTGGGGCACGGGCGGCAGCGATCCTGACAAGGTCCCGCTCGACCTCACCCCCGATGAGGTGCTGGCCCGCCTGGCCGAAGGGGCCGCGCTCACCCGCCGGTACGCCTTCCTGTCCCGTGACCTGCTCGGCCTGCTGCACGCCGACCCGGCGCTAGCGGCGGAGTACCGCGCTGTCCGGGAGCGACGGATCGCCGGCTTCACCGCGCTGGCCCACGCCTGGCGGACGCGGGGGGTGATCCGGCGGGTGGACGACCAGACCGTTGCCGACCTGGTGCGGGCGCTCTGGATCGTGGCCGAGTCGTGGCTGGCCTTCGCCGAGATCGACGGCGTCCACTCCGGCTCCGACCATGGCACGCGGCTCCTGCGCGTCGTGCTTGAGCCGTACCTCACGCCGGATGGCGGGAACGCCGATCTGGCTGTGGATAGAAGGTGATGCCGAACCGTCAGCTGACTTTCCTGGGAACGGCTCCAGACATGCTGAGGAAGAACTTCATGCACTTGTGGCCGAAGTCCGCCGTGGGGTCGAACATCAGGGGGCAGCCACCGTCGATGACGGTGATTCCCTGCTGGCGGCCGTACGCGGTGGCCGACGGCGAGACGCTCCCGGCGCCACCGGATCGATGCATCCACACCTTGTTGATCCCCAGATCGGCGCACTCCGCCATGGTGACGTCGGCCGTCTCGGGCCTGGTCCCGATCACGACTGCGTCGACACCGCCCGGGATGGACGTGAGGTCGGGATACGCGTGATCCCCCTCAACGATCTCGGCGTTCGGGTTGACGGCGAAGACCTGGTAGCCCCGCTGCTTCAGGCGCTTGTACACGACGTTGCTGCCGTGACCCGCTGCCTTTCGGGAAACCCCTGTCACCGCAACTCTTTTCGCGGTGAGGAACTCAGTCGCTGCTTCTTTGATGGTGATCATGGCGCCTACCTTACGGAAGGTACGATCGGGGCGACCAAGGGAGTCGGCATGTTCTGGCATGGCAGGCAGATGTACCGGCGGCTGTCGGAGGATGTCTGTGCGGCGGGAGTGGGCACCGGGGACGCCGGGGTCACGAAGCCCGGGCCGGTGACCGGGCAGGACCTGGCCGGGCTGCCCGCCACGGTCCAGCGCTACCTGCGTGCCATGGGTGTCGTCGGTCAGCCGCGCGTCTGGTCGTTCCAGGCGCACATCACCGGCCGGTTCCGGTTGCGGGGCAAGGGATCCTGGATGCCCGCCGAGGTCTGGCAGTACAACAGCGCGGTCGAGGTCGCCCGCCTTTTTCACATGCGCCTCGACGTCAAAGGGGTGGTGCCGATGGTGGGCCGTGACACCTACGTGGGCGGCAAGGGCATCGTGCACGGCAGGCTGCTCGACCTGGTCACGGTGGCGCACTCGGAGGGTCCGGAGACAGATCTGAGCGAGCTCTCCACCTACCTGAACGACGCGGTGCTGATGGCGCCGTCGATGCTGCTGCAGCCCAACACCTCGTTCGCCCCCGTCGACGACCGCTCCTTCGACGTCACCCTCGTCGACTCCGGTATGACGGTCACCGCGCGAGTCCTGCTCGATGACGACGGGCGGCCGGCGAACTTCACCACCTGCGACAGGTATGCCGACCTGAAGGAGGGCGTGGTCAGGGCAGAGTGGACCACCCCCATCGACGGCTGGCAACCCGACGGCGACCGGTTCACCTTCACCCGCGGCCACGCCAGCTGGAACCTGCCGCAGGGCCCGCTGGACTACCTGGACTTCACCATGTCGCCGGGCAGCGTCCGCTACAACGTGTCCCCCGCCGACATCGCGCCCGCCAGCTAGCGTTCACCCCCACAGACGCTCAGGCGACAGGCGACTCGCTTCACCCAGGGTTCATGCGGAGGTCCGCAACCCGTCATCCGCGGACCACCGTCCGGTTCTGGTGAGGCTGCTGTACTGCTCACATGAAGGTGGCCGTGGTCTCCGAGTCCTTCCTCCCGCACATCAACGGCGTGACCGGTTCGGTGCTCCAGGTGCTGGGGCACCTGAACAGGACCGGCCACCAGGCGATGATCATGGCGCCGGGCAACCCGCCCCCCACCTGCGAGGGTTTCGAGGTGGTGGCGCTGCCGTCGGTCGGCTTCCCCGGCTACCCGCAGGTGCGCGTCCCGATGGTCGCCGGTGGGCGGCTCGTCCGTGAGCTTTCGCAGTTCGGGCCCGACGTCATCCACCTCGCCTCGCCGTTCGCCGTGGGCGGGCCGGTGATGCGTGCGGCGGCCTCGCTGGACATACCCGTGGTGGCGATCTATCAGACAGACGTGGCCGGCTTCGCGTTGCGCTACGGGCTCACCGCCGCCTCGAGCGCCGCCTGGCGGCACATCCGCTCCATCCATGAGCGCGCCCAGATCACCCTTGCCCCCTCGCCCACCGCCGCCCGCGACCTCGAGCGGCACGGCGTCCCGCGGGTGCAGGTATGGCCCCGGGGAGTCGATACCGCAGCCTTCTCTCCCGCTCATCGCGACGCGGAGCTCCGGCACCGGCTCGGCCCCGCCGGGGACGTCCTGGTCGGCTTCGTCGGGCGACTGGCCGCCGAGAAGCAGGTCGAGGACCTCGCCGTGCTGAACGACCTGCCCGGCATCCGGCTCGTCATCATCGGCGACGGGCCTGAACGCGAGCGGCTGACCCGGCGTCTGCCGGGCGCCCACTTCACCGGCGTGCTGACGGGCCCGGACCTGTCGCGGGCGCTGGCCAGCCTCGACATCGTCGTGCACCCTGGCCCGCACGAGACGTTCTGCCAGGTCGCCCAGGAGGCGATGGCCAGCGGGCTCCCGGTCGTGGCCGTGGGAGCGGGCGGGCTGCTCGACCTCGTCGACAGCAGCCGGACGGGCTGGCTCTACCCGCCGGGTGACCTGGCGGCACTGCGGACCCGGGTCGCCGACCTGGTGGGTGACAGGTGGAAGCGGCGGGCGATGGGCATGGCCGCCCACGACAAGGTGCGGGCGCGCACCTGGCCCGTTGTCTGCGACCGCCTGCTGCGCCACTATGACGAGGCCGCGAGCACCCTGGTCGTGGGCGGGTCCTGAGTGCGCGTCGTCCATGTCGCGAACGCCTACACCCCGCGCAGCGGAGGCATCCGCACCACTGTCCACGCCCTCGGGAGCGGCTACCGCGCGGCCGGCCATGAGTTCGTTCTCGTGGTCCCGGGCTCGCAGACGCTCGACGAGGCCCTGCCGTGGGGTCGCCGGGTCACCCTTGCCGGGCCGAGGGTCCCCGGGTCAGGCGGCTACCGCGTCCTGGCGGACCTGGGCGGGGTACGCGCCGTTCTTGACGCACTGCGGCCGGACCGTCTCGAGGTGTCCGACCGGCTGACCCTGCGTGGGCTCGGCCGGTGGGCCAGCGCGGCCGGGGTCCCCTCCACGGTGATCGCGCACGAACGGGTGGACGGTGTACTGCGCGCCTTCACCCCCCTGGGAGCCCGTGGGTCGCAGTGGGCGGCCGACCGGCACAACGTGACGACCGCCGAACGCTTCGACCGGGTCGTGACCACCACCGGTTTCGCCGCGCAGGAGTTCGGGCGGATCGGGGTGCGCACCCACCACGTGCCGCTGGGGGTCGACCTGGAACATTTCCGGCCGGCCGAGCGCCCACCGGCAGCTGGCGTTCCCCTCATCGTGCTGTGCAGTCGCCTGTCGCGGGAGAAGAGGCCCGACCTGGCCATCGAGGCGCTCCGGGTGCTGTCTCGCGGCGGCTTCGGCGGGTGCACTGCCCGGCTGGTCGTGGCCGGGTCCGGCCCGCTCGCCGACTCGCTGCGGCGGCGGGCCCGGGGGCTGCCGGTGGAGCTGGTCGGGCACCTGGCGGATCGCCGCGCTGTCGCACAGCTGCTCGGGTCGGCGGACGTCGTCCTGGCGCCGGGCCCGGTGGAGACCTTCGGGCTTGCGGCGCTGGAGGCCCTGGCGTGTGGCACCCCCATCGTGGCTGCGAGCACGTCCGCGGTGGCCGAGCTCGTCGAGGGGGACGCTGGTCGCACCGCCATGCCCGAGGCGCGAGCAATCGCCGAAGCCATCGCGTCACTGCTTGCCGTCCCGGAAGTGCGACGCAGGGCGGCGGCCCGGGCCAGGGCGGAGTCGTTTCCCTGGTCGCGCACCACGGACACGATGCTCGCCCTGCACGGACTCGCTGCACCGGCGGCGTCACGGATGACCAAACGGATGAGGAGCAGGTAGATGTTGGCTGGTTCTGACCCATTCGGCCATCGCGGGGGCATTGCCTGCCGCACCCTTGGATCATGAGCTACGGCCAGGGACCCGGACCGCTCGCCATCGCACACCGTGGTGGCGCCGGACTCGCTCCTGAGAACTCGCTCGCCGCCTTCGACCTGGCCGCGGGGCTTGGCGTGGGCTATCTCGAGACCGATGTCCGGGTGACCAGCGACGGTCATCTGGTGTGCTTCCACGACGAGACCCTGGATCGGGTCACCTCGGCGACAGGTCCGGTCCGGCTCAGGTCCCTGCGCGAGCTACGCGCGTTGCGGATCAACGGGACTGAGCCGATTCCCACGTTTGACGAGGCGCTCGACGCCTTCCCCGACCAGTGCTTCAGCGTCGACTCCAAGGACCTCGCCGGGATCGCGCCCCTGGTGAAATCCCTGCGGCGCAGGGGCGTTGCCGAACGAGTCTGTATCGCGGGTGCCTGGGACGGGTGGCTTGCTCACGTTCACCAGGAGGTCCCGGCGGTCACCACGGCGTTGGGCTGGCGCTCGCTGACCACGCTGCTGATGTGCGCCCGGGCAGGAGTGCGCCCGCCGCGGGCTCTGGCCACCGCGCCCTTCGCGCACGTGCCGGTCAAGCTCGGCTGGGTCCCGATCTTCGTCGAGCGCCTGGTCGCGATGTCGTACGACCTTGGCGTGCGGGTGGTGACCTGGACTGTCGACGACCCTGTCGTCATACGACGGCTGCTTGATGCCGGGGTGGATGCGATCATCACGGACCGGCCCGACGTCTTGCGCGAGGTGCTGGTCTCGCGCGGTCAGTGGGCGCCGATGGCCTCCCGCCGCGAGTAGGTCACTGACAGCTAGCCTCCGGCCTCCGATCTTCTGGGCCGAGATCGGGGCCGACCACCCCCGACGCCCTCTCCCAGGAGCGGGACCTATTCCGCCAGGACGACTCGACCCGCCTTTAGCAGGCCGGTAGGTCGTCGCCACGGTGCCCTCACAACGTTCGCGGAAACGTCGCTGGGGCTGGCGGGCGGCTGGCTGGCGGGTCCTGTGCGGCGGGCCAGGTGGTCTGGCCGGCCGTTTTCGTGGCCTAGTCTGAATCCGGTAATGACCATGCCGGGCACTCGGCACGGCCAGACGAACGAGGAGAGATCGATGTGGCGTACCGCCCCGGTCAACCTCGATAACCCATGCTGGGACGCGGACTCATGCAGCTTCTGAGCCCGGCGGATGCCCGTAGCTGCCGTGATCGGGCAGGCAGGCGCGCCCTGGCTGGAGGAACACCATGAGCGGTCAGCATCGATCAGGCGCCAGCGGTCAGCACCGGCTCGCGCCCTCCCCGGAGATCGTTCGGCAGTGGCGGATCGTGCGGTGGCTTGTCGCGGCCGTGGTCGGCAGCCTCGCCTTCGGCTCATGGTGGTTTGTGGCCGCCGCCGACACCCCTTCCAAGCCGCCCGCGAAGTCGGGGGCGATGGCCTCGAGCATGCCGGGGGGTGCCACGTCCGCGCCGGCCAGAACGGCCTCGGCAACGCTGGCCGAACCGAGTCCGACCATCCAGCCCCTTGGCACCCTGACGCTCACCGCCTCCGGCCCAGGGCACCTGATGGCCGGGTCGGACCCCCGTGACCTGCCCAGGCCCCTGCTGATCGCGGACGAGCAGAACAACCGTCTGGTGATCATCGATCGCGACGGCCGGACCATGTGGGAGTTCCCCCGCAAGGGTGACCTGGCCGCAGATCAGAGGTTCAAGACCCCCGACGACGCGTACTTCACGCCGGACGGCAAGCAGATCATCGCCACCCAGGGCGACGACAACGTCATCAGCGTCATCGACATCGCCACCAGCAAGATCGTCTACAGCTTCGGCAAGTCCGGGCGGGCCGGGTCGATCTCCGACCGGTTGTTCGGCCCTGACGACGCGATGATGCTGCCCGACGGCGACATCGTGGCCTCCGACATCTCGAACTGCCGGATCATCATGATCCCCGAGGGGGGCCATGCGGTGAGCCGCCAGATCGGCCGCGCCGGAACGTGTCAGCACAACCCACCCCAGACCCTCGGCAGCCCGAGCGGGGCTTTCCCGATGATGAACGGCAACTACCTGGTCAGCGAGATCAACGGCGGCTGGGTCTCGGAGATGAGCCTGTCCGGGCAGGTCGCCTGGAGCGTCCATCTTCCGAGTGTGAAGTACATCACCGATCCCAACGAGATCGCCAAGGACCGCTACCTGACCGTCGACTATTCCAACCCGGGCCAGGTGGTGACCTTCGACCACACCGGGAAGGTGCTGTGGCGCTATGGCCCGACCGGGGAGATGGCTCTGAACAAGCCATCACAGGCGATGCCGCTGCCCAACGGCAACTACATGGTCGCTGACCGGGGCAACCACCGGCTCATCATCCTGGACCCTCACAGCAAGGCGGTCCTCTGGCAGTACGGTCAGACCGGGGTCGCCGGCAGCAAACCGGGATACCTGAACTTCCCCACCGGGATGGACTTCCTCCCGCCGGACTCACTTCTGGGCAAGCACGGCGTCACCATGGGCAAGATCCCGAGCTGAGAACTCACTGGACGCGCTGCTGGCCGTTGCCACCCACTGCACGGAGCTCATGAACGATGCACGGGTGCTCGCCGTTGCGCGCATGCGCAGGCAGCCCAGCACCGTTCCCTGGACCAGCCGGCTGACGGTCTGCAGCTCCAGGTGCGGATGGGGCTGCACCGCCATACCTGCTTTTTCGCGCACGTCGGTGGGACCGTACACGTCCACGTGGTCCGCCCGGTGTCAGTCAGACCGGCTGGGCGATGAGTTAGGTCAGTTCGGCCAGGCGGTCCTCCCCGATGGGCTCGGTCGCCAGAAGCGGGACCATGGCCACCCGGCCCGCCAGTGAGTGGACGCGGTTGACGTTCTCGATCTCGCCGGCGGCGCGATGACGCAGGAACACGGTTTCGGGGCGCGCGGCGGCGATCGAGTTGTTGATGACCCAGGCCCAGGGGTGGATCCCGGCCCGCTCGAGGTCCTCCTGGAGCCCCTGCGCCTCGGTGACCGGGGTGGGCTCGGCCAGGGTGACCAGGATGACCTTGGTCTCGGCCGGGTCCTGCAGGTGCATGAGCGGTGTCCTGAACGGCATGGAGTCGCCCATCTGGCGGGCGATCTGCCGGTGGTAGGAACCGGCGGCGTCCAGCAGCAGCAGGGTGTGGCCGGTCGGTGCGGTGTCGATCACGACGAAGTGGCGCCGGGACTCCAGAACCGCCTGGGAGAACTGCTGAAAGACCGCGACCTCCTCGGTGCAGGGGGAGCGCAGGTCCTCGGCGAGGGTGGCGCGTCCGGCCTCGTCGAGGTTCTTGCCCTTGGTCGCCATCACGTGCTCGCGGTAGGACCGGGTGGCCTCGACCGGGTCGATGCGTGAGACAGCCAGCCCGGGGACTGCGCCGTTGAGGGTGTCGGTGAGGTGGGCGGCGGGATCGGTCGTAGTCAGGTGCACCTGGTGGCCGTGGTGGGCCAGGGCGACGGCGATGGCTGCGGCGACGGTGGTCTTGCCCACCCCGCCCTTGCCCATGCACATGATCAGCCCGTGATCGCCGTTCTCGAGCTCGGCCACCAGTGCTGCCAAAGTCGTGGCCGTGACCTCGGACTGCTCCGGTTGCCCGTCCAGTCCGTTGCTGCTGTTCTCGGAGTGGATGTTCTCGTAGGTGATGGTTTCTGTGGAGAAGAGGGTCTCAAGTGCTGCGACGCCAACCATGTTCGAAGCCTTCAGCTCGATCACGTCACGTGTGAGCCCGGCGATCGCGGTCGGCATCGCGGCAATGGCGTGAGCTTCCCGCTCGCGCACGGCTGCGGCGAGGTCCTCGTCGCCGGCGATGGCCGGCAGGACGCCGTTTACGACGACGTACTCGCCGTTGATCCCGATCTGGCTGAGCTCGCCGTAGGTGCGGTCGATCTCAGCCAGGGACGAGGCCTGGGCCCGGGCGACCAGGATCAGCCGGGTCGTGGCGGGGTCTTTCAACGCGTTCACGGCCCGGGCATACACCGTGCGCTGCTTCTCCAGCCCGGACAGCGGGCCAAGACACGAGGCGTCGCCTTTGCCGGCTTCCAGGAAGTCGGTCCACGAGCCGGGCAGCTGCAGCAGCCGGATGGTGTGCCCGGTCGGTGCGGTGTCGAAGACGACGTGGTCGTACTGGTCGGTCAGGCTCGCGTCGGCGAGAAGGTCCGTGAACTCGTCGAACGAGGCGACCTCGGTCGTGCAGGAGCCGGACAGCTGCTCGGTGATCGACGCTAGCTCCTTGTCGGGCAGGAGCCCGCGAACCGGGGCGATGATCCGCTCCCGGTAGGCCTCCGCGGCCTGTTCAGGGTCGATCTCCAGCGCGGACAGCCCCGGCACCCTGTCGATGGGTGTCACTGCGTTCCCGATGGTGACACCGAGGACCTGGCTGACATTGGACGCCGGGTCGGTGCTGACCAGCAGGACCCGCCTGCCCTGGCTCACCAGGTGCAAGGCGGTGGCACAGGCCACCGACGTCTTGCCCGCCCCGCCCTTGCCGGTGAAGAACAGGAACCGTGGCGGACCGTCGAGAAACAACATGCCGGCCCCGCTTCTCAGCAGCAGCCGGTGGGGCCGCAGCAGCCGCCGGACTTCTCGGTCAGGCCAAGCCCGCCCGCCCCCGCCGGGGTCGATAATCCCTGGCGCTCGGAACCCAGCCCGGCATACCGCATTAGCTGCTCACGCGCGGGGTAGGCCCCCGTCATCACGGTGAGGCCGTCGACCAGGGTCAACGGCAGACCGTCCGAACCCGCCACCTTCAGGAATGCCCGCACGGTGTCGCTGTCGGCGAAGGCCGACGGGTCATTGGCGAGGTTGTGTCGCTGGACGTCGGCGCCCAGCCCCTGGAGGTGACCGAGGTCAGCGGTGAAGTCCACCAGTGCCTGGTCGACGTCCGGCCCGCACACTCCCGTGTTGCAGCACAACGCAGGCTCGAAGACATGGATCGTGGTCATCGGATTGCTCCTTCTTCAGGGGTGCTCTGACTTCAGGGGTGCTCTGACGTGTATTCCGTCGTTTGACGTATATCTAATATGTAGCCTCTCACCTTCTTGACATTTGTCAAGAAGGTGAGAGGCTGGTGGCATGCCCAGGCCGCTCCCCGTGCTCGTGGATGTGTCCCCGATCTGCTGCCCACCGCTGGGTGCGAGCCCGTATCTCGACCACGACGACGCCGTCGCACTGGCCATCCGTCTGAAGGCCCTCGCCGATCCGGCCCGCCTGCAGCTGCTTGCCCACATCCTCGACCAACCCGGCCAGGAGGCCCGCACCTGCGACCTGGCCCCGATCGTGAAACTGTCCGAGCCGACGGTCACCCACCATCTCAAGAAGCTCGAGGCGAGCGGGCTGCTCACCAAGGAGCGCCGGGGGATGAACGTGTACTACCGCGGCGTCCCCGAAGCGATTCATGCCATCGCCACGGCACTGCACGTCAACTGCTGCTAGCCCGTTGACCCTCGGCGACCAGCCGACCAGGGTCAACCCCGCCCGGCTGCACCACAAGGAGCCAGAACACCATGAGTGCACCCGAGGACATTCGCCCGAGCGCAGCGGCGGACGTCCATGAGAACGTTCGCCAGCGGTACGCCGAGGCCGCGCGCGCATCTGCGGCTGCAAACCATGAGCAGGCCCGCGCGGTTGAGGCTTCCGAGCCCCACCTCGCCGTTGAGACCTCTGCTGTGGCGGGGCGCCCGTGGTCACGACCGATGTCCAGGGCCTGGAGGTCTTCGGCGCCGAGCTCTACGGACCCGACTCGCCCCTGGATGCTCCCGACGCGGCGTGGCCGTGATCGGACACCGCCCGGGATCATCGCTTGAACCCGAGGTGCCTGAGGAATGGACAGACCCTCGACAGACATTAGACTGTTTGGTCTTAGAAGAGATGGCCATGAGCATTGCCAAACGTGAGCATCAGGGGGCGATGCCGTCCGGCGGATCGGACGGGAGTTGGCGTCTGCGCGTTGTGCATGGCCGCCAGAAAGTCAACCTGCCAGGTGAGGGTGCCAACAACAGCTGGCCGCTTGGCTCCCGTAAGTGCCCGCGTCATCTGCCGCCGAGCGGCGGCATCGAGGGGAGAGCAATGAACAGGAAAGACACCTTGCCGGTGACGCCGGTGGCCACCGGCGTCACCGACCAGCGCCTTGCCAGTCTGCGGTCATGGAATCTTGGTTTGACGTTGTTGCACCTTGTCCAGGCGGTGGTGATCCTCGTGCTGGCGGGCAGCTTTGCGATCACCGTCACCTCATCTTTCCCCGAGGGACCGCCGGGGACCGCCGTCCCGGCCCCGGACGCACTCTTCGACGTGCCTGTCGGGGGGGCCGTCGCTCTATTCCTCGCACTGGCAGCGCTCGATCATCTGCTGACCGCCACCGTGTACCGCGGCACGTACGAGCGTGACCTGAGACGAGGGATCAACCGGTTCCGTTGGGTCGAGTACTCGGTGAGCGCCACCCTGATGATCATCCTCATCAGCTTCTACTCAGGTATCACGAGCATCAACGCCGTCATCGCGATCATCGGCGCCAACGTCGCGATGATCCTCCTCGGCTGGGTCCAGGAGCTGATGAACCCGCCGGGGCGCACGACGACCACGATGCTTCCCTTCTGGTTCGGTACGATCGTCGGTCTCGCCCCGTGGGTCTCAATCGCGTTCAACATCATCGGATCCAAGACTGTCCCCGGCTTCGTCTACGGGATCGTCGTCACCCAGGTCATTCTCTTCTTCAGCTTCGGGCTCAACCAATGGCTCCAGTACCGCGGGATCGGCAAGTGGACCGACTACGCCTACGGCGAGAAGACCTACCTGGTGCTCAGCCTCGTGGCGAAGTCGCTGCTCGCCTGGCAGATCTTCGGCGGGTCATTGGCGCCCTGAGCCAGGCTGGCTGCGATCGCAGCCCACGACTCGTCGTCGGGGCCACCGACGCTGCCGCCATCGCAGGGTTTCGCGGAACAGGGCCAGCGCACTGTGCTGTCGGGAGATCAGGTACTTCTCCAGGCGGGGCGGCGCCCTCGTGAGCCGCCGGGGTGGGGCGGTTCATCGGCTGCCGGTCCTGGTCGGGCGGGTGGCGTGAAGGCTTGCGGTGACCGCGACGATCAGGCAGGCCGCGATGGCCGCCAGGGAGACGGCGATCGGGACCTTCCAGATGTCGATGAGCAGCATCTTGACGCCGACCAGGATGAGGATGGCGGCCAGGCCGGCCTTGAGGTAGACGAAGCGGTGCATCAGGTCGGCGAGCAGGAAGTACATGGCGCGCAGTCCGAGGATGGCGAACGCATTGCTGGTGAAGACCAGGAACGGTTCCTGGGTGATGGCGAAGATCGCGGGGATGGAGTCCACCGCGAAGATGATGTCGGAGGTCTCCACCAGGACGAGCACCATGAACAGGGGGGTGGCCACCCACCGGCCGGCGCGGCGGACCCAGAACTTCTGTCCGTCATACTCCTCGGTGGTCGGGATGAGGCGCCGGGCCAGCCGCAGGACCGGGTTGGCGGACAGGTCCATCTCGTGGTTGCGGTGCCGCAGCATGCGCCACCCGCTGTAGAGCAAGATGGCGCCGAACACGTACAGGACCCAGTGGAACCGGTCGATCAGGGCCGCCCCGCCGGCGATGAAGATCGCGCGGAAGACCAGCGCGCCCAGCACCCCGTAGAACAGCACGCGGTGCTGGTACATCCGCGGGACGGCGAAGTATCCGAAGATCAGCGCGAAGACGAAGACGTTGTCCACCGCCAGGCTCTTCTCGATCAGGTATCCGGCGAAGTACTCCCCGCCCGCCGTGGGGCCGTACATCCACCACACCACGCCGCCGAAGGCCAGGCCGAGTGACACCCAGACCGCGGTCCACACCGCCGCCTCCCGGACGCCGACGACGTGGGCACGGCGGTGAGCGATCAGATCGACTGCCAACATAAACAGAATCAGGCCAAGCACCGCAGCCCAGAGCCAGAAGGGTACGTCCATGGTTGCCTCCGTCAGACAGTGGAGTCTGCGGAGGTCTCTCCCACCGCCCTGCCCGGGCGGCCAGCCCACCGGGCCGGGCATCGGCTCGGCCGTAGTGACGATGGACTGCTAGGGGATACTCCCCTCACGCAAGAACTACTATTCAGGTAATAGACCGCACCTGTCAAGGACGACGACTCTCGCCTGAGGCTCGGCAGGCCGGCGCCTTGTTCAGCTTGTTGCCGCAGGCGGAGGCGCGATGACCACGATGCGACCGCTGTACATGCCCATGCTGCAGCTGTAGTCGTAGGTGCCTGGCGTCAGCTTAGGCAGCTCGACCACGTTGAGGCCGGGGTTGAGCACCTGCTGGAACCCCAGGTCCTGGGAGCTCAGGCTGGCCGCGCAGGAGAACGGCGCGGTGGAGGTCAGGACCCAGTGAGTAGGCCGGCCGGCGTAGATCACGGCCTCGCCGGGGTTGTAGCCGTCGCCGTCCTGTTCGGTGTTGATCGTCTGGTCGGCCGGGGTGACGGTGACGTTGGTGCTGACGGCCTGCGGCGCGGAGGCACCGACGCTGAGTTCCAGCCCTGCCAGGCGCATCGCCGAGGTGGCGTTGATGACCGCGAAGCCGATGACGACGACGCCCAGGGCCCGCAGCATGGCACTTCTGCTGGTGCCCGTGAACAGGGTCGGTGCTCCCGCGATGGCCAGAAGGGCGGGCGCGGTGCCGATCGCAAAGGTGGCCATGATGGCCCCGGCGGCCTTGGGTGATCCGGTGGAGAAGGCATAGAGCTGCACGGCCTGGGTGAAACCGCAGGGCAGGAAGAAGGTCGCGGCCCCGACGATCACGGCGCTGGCGGTCCGTCGGGCGGGGTCGTCACCGGTGAGCCCCAGCCGATCGCCCACGGCAGCGGGAATGGTCGGTGACCACCCAGCCACTCGCGGCGACAGCTCGGTGAGCCGAATCCCCACCAGCAGCATGGCCACCGCGACCACGACCATCAGGGTCACCACGACCGCCTGCGGCATCGCAGCCCTCCCGCCGAGGGCACCCAGGGCGACGCCGAGCAGGCCGAACCCGCCGATGCGACCAGCCTGGAAGGCGAGGTTCGTCCGCCTCACCGTGGTCTCGGTCTCCTTGCCCCTGGCGGAGGAGCGCCGGGCGGCGCTGGCCGAGACGGCCAGGACGATGCCACCGACCATTGCCATGCAGGTGGACACCCCGGCGGCCAGACCCAGAGCCAGGACGAGCAGCAGGCCGCCAGTGCTGAGGTCACCGATCCGCCCGGTGAGGTCGCCGATTCCGACGAGCCAGACGAGTATGGCGACGAAGACCGCAGCCATGCCGGCGCTGCGCCATACCAGCGGGTCGCGGTTGAGCCACGGCGAACGCCCGAGTCCGTAGCCGAGGGCGGTGATCGCCCAGTCGATCGACGCGCGGCTGGCCTGGCTGGTCACGATGAGGCTGGCCGTGCCCTTGCGGGTGGATGCCGTTGCGGAGACGACCCCTGGCAAGGCGGTCAGGGTCTTGGCGATGCGTCGTTCGCAGGCGCTGCAGGTCATTCCCGCCACCGAGACGGTGATGAGCTCCTTGGCAGGACGGCTGGCGACGGTCACAGCTTGAAGAGCTCCCAGGCCGCGCGGCTGAGGGTGCCGCTCTCGTCAAGGCGCAGGGCGGATTTAGGCGCGTGCAGGATCCCGGCAACCAGTCTGTGGCTCATCTGCTCGATCATGGCACGATCGTGGTCGGAGAGGTTGGGGATTCGATGCGCCAGCCACGCCAGCTCACTGAGCCGGCGTGCCTCGGCTGCCTCTGTCATCGCCTGAATGGCCGGCGGGAAGTGCCGGGCCCGCAGCCACCGGCAGTATTCCCCGCCGGACTCGGAGACAAGTCTCTCGAGCCGGCCCTGCACGGGAAGCTCTACCTGTGGCCCCCAGGCCAGGTCGTCTATGGATATGAAGCGGTTCCCCAGCTCAGTCTGCAAATCCACCGACAGGGCTGGTGGCGATGACAGGTCAACGACGGTCGTGCCGCGCTCGACCAGACGCGCGGCGTCCGACGGGTGAACCGACCAGCTGGCGGACACCGCCACGACCGCGCCGGCGAACGGCCCGAGGGTGCCGTCCGAGGTGCCCACGACCGCTGTGCCGCCGAGGTTGCCGGCCAGGTCCATGGCCCGCTGGGCGGTCCTGTTGGTAATGGTCACCCGGGCCCCGCGGCGGGCCGCTGCCTGTGCCGTGAGCCGGCTCATGCTGCCGGCACCGACGATCAGGATCGGCTGGTCGACAAGAGTCCCGGCCGCGCGTTCGATCTCATCCAGCGCGACATCGCCCAACGACCGACGTGAACCGGCGAACCATCCGTGGGCGCGGCGTCCGGCGTTGAGGGCGACCTGGAACAGACGGTCCAGAACCGGGTCAAGGGGCCGACTCTCGTGACGGAGGGCAAGGGTCTCGCGAACCTGGTGAAGGACCTGGTCCTCGCCCAGGACCGCGCTCTGAAGCCCGCAGGCGACGTTGATCAGGTGGCTTGCGGCAGCGGCGTCCTCCAGCCGCAGACCCCCGGCAGGCAGCTCGGGGAGCTCTCCGTCCCTGAACCCGCCCAGCGCGACGTACAGCTCAACCCGGTGGCACGTACGCACGACGATGATCGAGTCATGGGCAGCCAGGGCCTCGCACTGGGCGGCGAACACCGCGCGGGCTGCGCTGGGCACACCCCGCGCGTGAGCGACGAGGGCCACCAGGGTGGCTGTCGGTGCCATGGTCGAGGCATGCAGCAGCGGATGAACTGTTGAGCACGCCGCCGAAGCCGAGGTGGAGGACGACGGCACACTGGCGGTTGAGGACATGGTGATCACGCACTACCCCTTTGTAGGTGCACTCTCAGCTAGCTCGCTCTGGTGACCATTCATCAGCGCGACCAGCAGCTGGTCGATGGCCCGGGTTGCTGTCACCAGCAGGTTGGTGGCCTCGACCGTGTCGAGCCCGCGGCGTCGGGCGACCTGGGCGAGCTCGCCCAGGAAGAGCAGGCGGAAACGCAGGAACGTCTCGACCGTCTCGCCGATCTGGCCGGATCCACGGGCGGCGATCCGGCCGTACTCGGCGGCTGCTTCTGCGGCCTTCCGCATGGCCGGGCGTCGCTCCTCTGGCGTCTCCGCGTCGATGAACTCCAGGAGCGATCCGGCGATCCGACGGCCGTGGTTGCGCAGCGGTTCCTTCTCGTCCTCGCTGAGCCCGGCGAGCCAGCTGACGCCGTGACAGGCTTCCGCCAGGTGGCGACGGTAGACGCTGGTCATGTGTTCGGGGGTCTCGCCAAGGCGCTCCAGGGTGGGCCGCTGCCTGCGGGTGGTGGGCAGCAGACCCAGGATCATCGAGCGGGCGAACCTGCGGTGCCCGCCGGGGGTCGTGAACGCCTGAACGTCACCGGCAGCACTCCAGCGACGCAGTGTGGCAGGGGAGACGCCGATCAGCGTGCACGCCTCATGGACGGTCAGCCACACCTCGATGGCTTCACCATCCTGGGCGCGGGTCGTTGTCATGGTGTCTGCCTCGCCTTGATAGCCACCGGCGGCGCGTTCGGCGCGTTCGGCGCGTTCGGCGCGTTCGGCGACAGGATGGGGTTCTTGTGGCAGGAGGCGCAGGTCGCCGCCTGGTGGCAGTACGCGCATGCTTGCGTACCACCGGCTGCCCTGGCGGATCCGGCATGCTTGTAGAGCATCGCTTCATGATCGATCTTGATCGCACCGCTCTTGTGGCAGTTTTGGCAGTAGGTGGGTGTATGACAGGCGGCGCAGGACGTCCCGGTCGGTTCGACACTCAGGGCGGTCCTCTTGTGGCTGAAGACCCAGAGCTTGTCCGTGTGGTTGGCGGGCTTGACTCCCATAGGGATGTTGGCGAGCTCAGAGGCCATCCCGGTTGCGCCGGCGGGCTTGTTGGTCAGGGGAAACCTGGAGGCGCTCGAGTTGACCTGAGGGAAGGTGTGGCAGGTGGAACACTCGGACGGGATCGTCGTGTTCGTGAGCTTCCCCTTGTCCACGAGGAAGTGGGCACCGTCGTGGCAGCGGAAGCAGCCCAGAGAGGTCTGGTGGCCCAGGTTGTCCGGGTAGGTCTTTGCCTGGACCTTCATTGCGGGGGTGGCAATGAGCCGGTACTGGGTCTTGAGCTCATCGATCGCCTGGGTGACCTTGGCCTCGTTGGCCTTGAAGACCAGCGGGTAGCGACTCTCCTGGGTGGTCCGGAGGCCGTCGAAAGCCTGGTCAGCAGCGTCCATTGACGGGTAGCTGCCATTCAGCAGAGCGACGCCGTCGCGCTTGATGAACGGCAAGGCACTGCTGATCTTCCCGGTGGAGATAGCCTCGTCGAGGACACGGTCCGTACTGGGTATCCCGTGTCCGATGCGGTTGTGGCAGTCGACGCAGTCCATCAACCGGTTTGTCTGGCTTGACTTGAGCCGCTCGATGTCGGGCCTGACGTCCGACGACACGGAGATCTGTGAACCGGCGAGGTACTGCTTTGTCGTACCGTCCCCTTTCTTGATCTCCACGAGGTCGATCTTCCGCGAGCGGATATCGCCGCTGGTGTAGGTGACTTTTTGCGCGACGTGCCAGTGGACGCCCTGGACCCCACTGGCCTCACCGAGGCCGCCGGGGCGGAGCATCACCGCGATCGTCTCCCGCGTGTTGGCCTCGTTCAGCTGGTACCTGGGCCGCAGGACCAGCCTGATCGGTCCCCCGCCCTTGGTGAGCGCCTCCAGCGAGTGGCACTTCAGGCAGGTGTCCTTCACGGAGGGGAGGTCGGCATGATCCGGGGGCGGAATGGGCGTCGGGAACACGCCCGTCATCACGCCGATGAGCTGCTTGGTGCCGTTTGCCTTCGCCTTGATCCAGCCGGCCGCGCCGGGCTCCACGTGGCACTCCGCGCAGGTGACCTCCTTGTGCGGCGACATCGCGTAGGCCTTGAGCTCAGGGTCCATCGTGTGGCACCGGCCGCAGAAGCTGGCGGTCTCGGTGTACTCGACGGCCGTGACGCCCCCGAACGTGACAATCGAGCCGAAACCCGCGACGAGCAGGAAGAGCAGGAAGAGCCCGCGCTTGCTCCGAAGCGGCGGGTGGGGGACCTTGTTGAGAACCCGGCACAAAGGGGCGAACAGGGCCCGGATGCGTCGGAAGTGCCGCTTGTCAGCGTCCCCGCGGCCGGCCTGTGGAGCCTCAGGTACTTCGACCGGGTTCTCTGGCTCCGCAGGGTCGGTCATCGGCTGATCTCCTTGAGGGCCGAGTCCATCTTCTCGGGGCTGAGGCCACCGGTTGCCACCGAACGGAGGGTGCCGGACTTGTCGATGAAGAAGTGTGCCGGGATCCCGTTGACCCGGTAGGCGGACGCTATGTCCGTGTTCGGGTCCGCGATC
>JACMPC010000107.1 GCA_014377705.1 Dermatophilaceae bacterium | reverse complement strand
TTGACTTGGCCCTGACGCTGGTGCAGGGAGGCCTGCCGTTTGCTGCGCATGAGGTCTTGGAGGCCCGCTGGAAGGCTGGTCCCACCGAAGAACGCGACTTGTGGCAAGGTCTCGCGCAGGTCTGTGTCGGCCTGACGCATGCCGCACGCGGTAACAGCATCGGAGCTGTCCGACTCCTCGAGCGAGGTGCGGCCCGGATCGAAGAGTACGAGGCTGGCCACGGTCCGGCGTACGGGCTCGACCTGACCGCGGTCATTGCCTGTGCGCGCGAGCACGCGGCCGCAGAACACTGAGACATCACGCGGCTCCGCAACAGACGGTCGGCAGGCCATGAGCCGTGCCCGGGCGAAGGCTGCCGGTCTCACCGGTCAACGATCACCGCTCACTCGCTGCGAGCGGGTTACGCCACTACCGCAGCGCTGGCGGGCGTACCGGTCGACTGGATCGCCGCCCAGACCGGCACAAGGACCTGTCCGTCCTCGTCAACCGGTACATCCTGCCGCTCGAGGCGCTCGCCACGACCTCCAGCCGCGATCCCGGCCTACGACTGGGCCTGGCTCCGGCGTGGCTACATGGACCACGAACGGCTTCCTCGAGGCCCGAACCCGCGAGCGGTCCCGGCCCCGCCTCACGCCCCAGGTAGCGCGGTATTGCGCAGTGAGGGACGAGGGCGCCCTAGGACCTAGGCTCCTTCGCCAGATACCGGAACCGCGTGACCCTTGATCACCGAGGTCAGGTGCTCTTCGCCGATTGGTTCCTGTGCCATGAGGGGGACGATGGCCACGCGGTCGGTCAAGGATTCGACGAGAGCGATGTGGCTGGCCTCGTTGCGGGCCCTTGCCTGGAGGAAGGGTGACACGGGGTATGCGCCGAGGAGCGAGTTGTTGATGACCCATGCCCATGGGTGGATGCCGGCGCGTTCGAGGTCCTGTTGAAGGATCTGTGCTTCGGCGACCGGGGTTGGTTCGGCGAGGGTGACGAGCAGGATCTTGGTCTGGCTGGGGTCTTGAAGTCGCATCAGGGGGGTCGTGTAGGGCATCGCGTCGCCCATCTGGCGGACGACGTCGCGGTGGTAGGAGCCGGCAGCGTCGAGGAGAAGCAGGGTGTGTCCGGTGGGCGCTGTGTCGACGATGACGAACTCGCTTCGTGACTCATGCACGGCCTTGGAGAACTGCTGGAAGACCGCAACTTCTTCGGTACACGGGGAGAGCAGGTCCTCGGCCAGATTACGTCGGCCGGCCTCGTCGAGGTTCTTGCCCTTGATGGCCATCACCCGGTCGCGGTATTCCTGGGTCGCCTCGGCCGGGTCAATGCGTGAGACCCGAAGGCCCGCCACACTGCCGTGAAGGGTCTCCACCAGGTGAGCTGCGGGATCAGTCGTGGTCAGGTGCACCGGGTGGCCGCGGTGGGCGAGCTCGACGGCAATTGCGGCGGCGATGGTGGTCTTCCCGACCCCGCCTTTGCCCATGCAGAGCACCAGGCCGTGCTCGTCCGTCTCGATCTCATCGACGAGTATCGCCAGGGGGCCCGGAAGGGTGACCTCGGAGGCTTCGGCGCCGCTCGTGACTTCAGGTTCTTCCTCGCTCATCAGGGACCGAAGCGCTGGCAGGCCGACCATGTTGGTAGGTCGTAGCCCGATCACGTCGCGGGTGAGGGACGCGACGCCGACGGGCATCGCTGCCACCGCAGCGGTCTCCCGGGCACGTACGGCTGCGGCCAGGTCTTCGTTCCCGGCTTCGGGGGGTAGGACGCCGTTGACAACCACGTGGGTGGCGTGGATGCCGATCTGACCAAGCTCGCTGTTGGTCCGTTCGATCTCCTTCAGCGAGGAGGTCTGGGCGCGTGCGACCAGGACCAGACGGGTGCGGGCCGGGTTCTTGAGGGCGTCGACAGCCGCGGCGTAGGTCGAGCGCTGTTTGTCCAGGCCCGCCAGCGGACCCAGACAGGATGCGTCGCCCTTGCCGGCTTGGAGGAAGTCGGTCCACGAGCCGGGGAGCTGGAGCAGCCGGACGGTGTGGCCGGTGGGGGCGGTGTCGAAGAGGACGTGGTCGTAGGCGCCGTAGAGTGCTGGGTCGGCCAGGAACGAAGTGAACTCGTTGAACGAGGCGATCTCGATCGTGCAGGACCCCGAGAGCTGCTCGGTGATCGAAGCGAGCTCCTTGTCGGGAAGTAGCCCGCGGACGGGGCCGAGAATCCGTTCCCGGTAGGCCTCGGCAGCCTGCTCCGGGTCGATCTCCAGTGCCGAGAGCCCGGGGACGGCCTCGATCGCGGTGATGGTGTTCCCGATGGTCACATCGAAGACCTGGCCCACGTTGGACGCTGGGTCCGTGCTGATCAGCAGGACCCGCTTGCCCTGGCCAGCCAGC
>JACMPC010000106.1 GCA_014377705.1 Dermatophilaceae bacterium | reverse complement strand
TCATCTCGATGTCAGTGGACCGCGGGCTCGTCCCAGTAGGCCCGGTGATCACGTTCGTGATCTGGTGGTCGGCGGAAGGGGTCGATGATGCGCGGAGGACAGGACTGGGGGGAGTGGGTCGGCCGGCAGCTACCAGGCGCGACCACCCCAAGCCAACGGCGAACGACTTGCTAACGACCGTTGGCACGGTCTCCGACCACTGATCGAGGACACCGCCGCTAGTGTCCTGGACCTGATCCACGACCATCTGGGCGCCATTGCGCTACAACGCGGTGCGGGAACGCGCGCAAGCACGGCCGTCAAAGTGTCAAAGGGAGAGTGCGGGGCAAGGCCGGCGGACATCGTACGCCGGCCAACCTGCCACCTGATGGTGCAATAGCCCTCGTCCCCACTATAAGGTTCGGGTGTTCTGTGAGGCCTCGGGGTTCGCAGAACCGATGTGTGACGGCTTAGGACAGCGTCGAACTGAGCAGCAGACTCGTCTCGCTGTTAACGACGCCCTCGACGGAGCGAATCTGGCCGAGGAGCCGGTCGAAGTTGCTCAGCGTGTCGGTCCGGATCTCGGCCACCAGGTCCCAGCCGCCGTTCGTGGTGTGTAGCGCCCGGACTTCGGGAAAGCCGCGAAGTTGGCTGATCGCCCGATCTGTCGAGCGCCCCTCGACCTCGATGAGCGCGATCGCCCGGATCGAGTCGGGATCCCGCTCTTCGCGAACCCGGACGGAGAATCCGAGGACGGTGCCCGAGTCCAGCAGCCGCTGCAGCCGGATGTTCACCGTTGCCCTCGTGACTCCGAGGTCATGGGCGAGCGTGGTGACGGGGGTTCGCCCGTCCACCCGCAGCGCGCCGATTAGGCGGCGATCGAGGTCATCGAGCGTATGCATGATTCACACTGTACAGCCAGAGGAACCATCTTGAAAGATTGATGGAATATATTGGCTCGTTCTGCTCGTTACGCGTGCACATTGCCCGGTCATAGACTGATTACAGGAAACAAAGAGAAGGTTGTCGTGGTGCGTATTATGAACGGAAAAAACATCACCGCCCGGCCGTTCGGCTTCGACATCGTCGTGGTAGCGAGCGTGCGGGACGCGGTGGCGGGCGCCGACATCATCACGACCTCCACTACTGATAAGACCCAGGCGGCGGGGCGCACGCACTACGACTAGATCGCCATCTTCGACTCGGTCGATTTTGCCATCGAGGACTTTTCGGTGCTGCGCTACCTGCGCGATTTGGTCGCCGGCGCCTCATTCTTCGTCGAACTCGATCTGATCGCCGGTCCCTTCGATCCCAAGAACCTCTTCGGTCTGGTCGCTGACGTTATTGTCTCGATTTCTGCTCGGCCGTAAGCGCTGGCTCTTTGGGGCGGTGATTGGCGTGCCGTCAATGTTGAGTTCAACCACTGCGTTTCTTAAAACTTGATCAGGCATTGCTCTGCGTCGGTTTCTGACACGCTCCACCGAAATGCACGGCAGATTTCAAGAACATCCGTTTCAAGAACATCCGTGAACTCGCCACTTAGTTCCCTCGGCCGCTAAGCCCGGAAACCTTTCGACCTGACGATCGGATGTCAAATATCCGTATCAACGCCGGAGGTCATCATGGTCCAACCAAGGTCCGAGGTCGGGTCTGTCCCGACCGAGCCCGAGGGGCGCACAACCGAGCGCGCCCTGTCCCTGCCTCAGTCGACTGCACTGATTATGGGCAGTATTATCGGTGTCGGCATCTTCTCTCTGCCCTACGCATTATCGTCGTATGGCCCGATCAGCCTGGTCGCTATGGGCCTCGCCACCGTCGGGGCGGTCGCGCTTGCGCTGATGTTCGCGGTGATGTCGCGACGCCTGCCGGCTGCCGGCGGACCGTATGCCTATGCACGCTCAGGGTTCGGCAACGCGACCGGGTTCGTTAACGCCTGGTCCTACTGGATCACGGCGTGGGCGGGCAACGCGGCGATCGTCGTCGGTTGGGTGTACTACGTCGAGCACTTCCTAAACAAGGACGGCGCGGTCGGCTGGTCCATCCTGATCGCCCTCGTCGGGTTGTGGATCCCGGCCGTGATCAACCTGACTGGCGTACGCGCGATGGGTTCGGTCCAAGTCTGGACGACGGTGCTGAAGTTCATCCCGCTGGCCATCATGTCGACCGTCGGGTTGTTCTTCATCAAGGCGGGGAACTTCACGCCGTGGAACCTCAGCGGTGACAGCAGCCTGTCGGCGATCGGTGGAGCGATGGCGATCGCACTGTTCAGCTATTTGGGCGTCGAGACCGCGGCCGTTGCCGCGGCGAAGGTCCGCGATCCCGAACGGAATGTCCCGAAGGCGACCATCTACGGCACGCTCGCTAGCGCCATCGTCTACCTGCTGTCGATGGTTGCCGTGTTCGGCATCGTGCCCGCCTCGCAGTTGGCTATGGACGCGAACAAGGCGTCCTACTCCGTCGCGGCCAACTCGATCGTCGGCGGCGGTTCCTGGGCCGGGGACTTGGTGGCGTTGGCCGTCATCATCTCCGGTATCGGCGCGCTGAACGGCTGGACAATGATCTGCGCGGAGATGCCGTTGGCTGCCGCGAAGGACGGGCTGTTCCCGGCGCGGTTCGGGCGCCTGTCGCGGCGCCGGGTTCCGGCCTTCGGGATCATCGCGTCCACCGCGCTGGCGTCGGTCGCCGTGGTGATCAGCTATCTGGGAACCAGCGGCTCAACGGTGTTTACCACCCTGGTCCTGATGACCGGGATCACGGCGGCCGTGCCCTACGCATTCTCCGCCTTGGTCCAGATCAAGTGGCGTTGGCGGGTCAGCCACCCAGTCCACACGTCGAGGTTTGCGTTCGATGTGTCGGTGGCGGTCGTGGCGCTGATCTTCTCGCTCGCCTTCATCTACTACTCCAGGAACACCAGCGACTTGTGGTACGTCGTCTGGGGCCCGTTCCTGATGGCCGGCGGCGCGTTCGTCGTCGGGATCCCGGTCTACCTTGCGCAGCGGCACTGGATGACTAAGCCGGCCCCCGTGCCCGAGTACCGCTGAGCATTTACACCATCAATATAGTAAGGAATAGCCATGCCATTTCGTGTTGAATCCGAGGTAGGAGTGCTGCGCCAGGTGATCGTCCACCGGCCGGGTCTCGAGCTCAGCCGGCTGACCCCGGACAACGTCGACGACCTGCTCTTCGACGACGTCATGTGGGCCGATCGGGCTAGGGAAGAGCACGACGCGTTCGTCGGCCAGCTCAGAGAGCGCAACGTGACGGTGCACTACTTCCGCGAACTGCTCGCCGCGGCGCTGGACGCGCCGGGTGCCCGGGAGTTCCTGCAGAAGTGTCTGACCACGGCCATCCGGTTCGGGCCCGCGCTGGACAAGCCGCTGGAGCGGATCGTCGACCAAACGTCGTCGGAGGTGCTTTCCGAGCTCCTGATCGGGGGCGTGCTCAAGAGTGACGTCATGCCGATGCTGCACACGCCCAGCCTTCTGATGGAGTCCCTCGGCATCGACGATTTCCTGCTGCGGCCCCTGCCGAACCACCTGTTTCAGCGCGATAACTCGGCCTGGATCTACGGCGCCCTGAGCATTAATCCGATGGCCAAGCGGGCCCGTAAACGCGAGACCATCAACTCCCGCCTGATCTACAAGTTCCACCCGATGTTCCGCGACGCCGGGCTGGAGATCGTCTACGGCGACGATTCCCTGCCCCACGAGCCCGCTACCGTCGAGGGCGGCGACGTGCTCGTGATCGGTAATGGGGTGCTGATGATCGGGATGGGCGAGCGGACCTCGCCTCAGGGGGTCGAGACACTGGCCCGACTGCTCTTCCAAGGCGGCCATGTCCGCCAGGTGATCGTCGTCGAGTTGCCGAAGGAGCGGGCGTTCATGCACCTGGACACCGCCATGACAATGGTCGACAGCGACGCGTTCTCCCTTTATCCGTACCTGCCCGAGACGCTGCGCGCGTTCATGCTCACCCCGGTGGGGTCCGGCGGCGACTACGACATTACGGAGCACACGGACCTGTTTCCTCTCGTGGCCGAGGCCCTCGGCGTCGACAAGGTCCGGGTCCTGCGCACCCCAATCGATCGCGCGGGTGCGCAGCGAGAGCAGTGGAACGATGGGAACAACTTCCTCGCCGTTTCCCCCGGCGTCGTGCTGGGTTATGAGCGGAACACGACCGCCAATCGATACCTCGCCGACGAGGGCATCGAAGTCGTACCCGTCGTGGGATCCGAGCTCGGCCGCGGCCGCGGCGGTCCGCGATGTCTGTCCTGTCCAATCGAAAGAGATGCGGTGATCCTGTGAGCTTTAACCTGCACAACCGGAGTTTCCTTAAGGAAGTCGACTTCACCCCGAAGGAGTGGAAGTTCCTCCTCGGGCTGGCCGCGGACCTCAAGGCAGCCAAATACGCCGGCACTGAGCTGCCGCGGCTAACCGGGAAGAACATCGCCCTCATCTTCGAGAAGACCTCCACCCGGACCCGCTGCGCCATGGAGGTCGCCGCGCACGACCAGGGCGCCCACGTGACCTACCTCGATCCGAGCGGATCACAGATGGGGCACAAGGAGTCCGTTAAGGACACCGCGCGGGTGTTGGGCGGGATGTTCGACGCCATCGAGTATCGCGGCTCGGCGCAGACCAACGTCGAGACGCTGGCCGCGTCGTCGGGTGTGCCGGTGTGGAACGGGTTGACGGACGAGTGGCATCCCACCCAGGCGCTGTGCGACATGCTCACGATGCGCGAGCACTCCACCAAGAACGACCACGAGATCGCCTTCGCGTACCTCGGAGACGCGCACAACAACGTCGCGAACTCGCTGCTGGTGGCAGGGGCGCTGATGGGCATGGACGTGCGCATCGTGGCCCCCCGCCAGCTGTGGAACACCGACGATGTGATCGCGGCCGCCCAGACGATCGCCGAGAGCACGGGCGCGCGGCTGACCCACACTGAGGACGTCGCCGAGGGCGTGGCCGGGGTCGACTTCATCTACACCGACATCTGGGTCTCCATGGGCGAGCCCAAGGAAACTTGGGACGAACGCATCGCCGCCCTGCTTCCCTACCAGGTCACCGCGGACGTCTTGGCTAAGACCAGCAACCCCGACGTCAAGTTCATGCACTGTCTGCCGGCGTTCCACGACCGGAACACGGCCGTCGGGGAACAGTTGTTCAAGCAGACCGGCCTCGGCGAGCTTGAGGTCACGGACGAGGTGTTCGAGTCGTCCAGCTCCATCGTGTTCGCTCAGGCCGAGAACCGGATGCACTCGATCAAGGCGATCATGGTCGCCACCCTGGGTTCCTGATGCGCATCGTGGTCGCTCTCGGCGGCAACGCGCTCCAGGAGCGCGGCGCCCCGATGACGGTGCAAAACCAGCGTGCCAACGTCGCCAAGGCGTGCGCCGCGCTGGCGCCAATCGCCCAGGAGCATCAGCTGGTGATCTCCCACGGCAACGGGCCGCAGGTCGGGCTGCTCGCGCTCCAGGCGGCCGCCTACGACCACACGTCCGAGTACCCTTTCGACGTCCTGGGCGCCCAGACCGAGGGAATGATCGGGTACATGATCGAACAAGAACTCGGCAACCGACTCCCGTTCGAAAAGTCGATCGCGACGATCCTGACAATGACCGAGGTGGACCCGGCGGACCCGGCGTTCACGGACCCGACGAAGTTTGTCGGGCCGGTGTACGACGCCGACGAGGCGCGTCGCCTGGCGGTGCTGCGGGGGTGGGTCGTCAAACCCGACGGCGACCACTGGCGTCGGGTGGTGCCCTCGCCCATGCCGCAGCGGATCTTCGAGCTGAGCACGATCAAAACTCTGGTGGAGGCCGACACTGTGGTGATCTGCGCCGGCGGCGGTGGCATACCCACCATGTACCAGCCCGGATCCCGCAAACTCATCGGCGTCGACGCCGTGATCGACAAGGACCGGGCCAGCGCGGTGCTGGCCCGGGACCTCAAGGCCGACTCCCTCGTGATCGCCACCGACGCGGACGCCGTCTACACCGGCTGGGGGACGCCAGAACAGCGCGCCATCATGCTCGTCCACCCGGACACGCTCGCGGGCTTCGATTTCCCGGCGGGCTCGATGGGACCCAAGGTTGAGGCGGCGATCGACTTCGCCCGCAACACCGGTCGCGACGCCTTCATCGGATCCCTGACAGAATTGCCGGCGCTCCTGGACGGAACCGCGGGTACCCGGGTCTCCGTGACAGCCAACGGCGTGGCCTACCGCTGACCCCGCCGCGGTCCCACGACGCCGGTCCACGGCGGCTGACGGGGACGACAGAAACCTGCCCGGGCCGACTCAACGGTCCGGGCAGGTGCGCGTATACGGCAGGTTGGGCAGC
>JACMPC010000105.1 GCA_014377705.1 Dermatophilaceae bacterium | reverse complement strand
TTTCACTAAACCGCAACTTGGCATGCTATTGGAGTTGAGCGTCGTTGCAGCTGTGGGTCGCAAGCTGGTGTTGACTCAGCCAACGGGTGCGTCTGCCAGGTCGCTCAGGTCGCTCAGGCGCTCAGGTGCTCAGCTGCCTCAGGTGCTCAGGTACCTCAGGTCAGCAGGCCTGCCGCCAGGCGTCGAGGCTTAGATTCTTGAACAGGGTCGAGAAGCCGGAACTCAGCGAGACGGGGCATATCTGGCTGGGAGCGCCCTGGTACTCGATGGTCAGGACCGCCCTACCAGCGCTGATGAAGGGGCTGAGAGTGGCGCACTCGTTGTACTGGTTGCACTGCTCGTTGACGGCAAAATCGTAGCTGCCGACGAGGTCGGGGACCTGGTCGAGGTCGTTTTTGAGCCCAATCGAAAGACCATAGCTGTGGGCCTCAGCGGCCATCCAGCGGTTGAATGCCAGCTGATCGGTGGCGGTCAGAGGGAAGCCGCTGCTGTTGGCGTAGCCGTCGACGTTGTCCGGGTCAACAGCCTCGAAGCCCTTGCTGGCGCACATGGCCAGGCGGCTGTCGATGATGGGTTTCAGGACACTTATCTGTCGAATGTCGACCCACTTCTCACCGGGCCAGCCGTTGCTATTGCCCAGAATACTGCTAGGGAAGCTAGCGGCATCAGGGCGCCAGTTCTCCCAGCTCCCGGCACTGAAGTAGCAGATGCCGTGACGACCAGCGGCCCGCAAAGCGGTGACGGTGCTGGCTGCGGTGTCGAAGCCGTCCAGATCAAACGTCGGGACGTTGACACTGGTGTCAATCGAGCCCGTGTACTGGATCTGCCAGGCACCGCCAAGCGCCGGCACCCATCGGCTGGGGGGCGTGGTGGCGGTGGTGGTACTGGTCGGAGTCGTGGTGGTGGTACTGGTCGGAGTGGTGGTGGTGTCGGCCATGGCCGCGTCGTCCACGAGCATCCACCCGGTGCGGGACAGGGACGGCCCAAAGCTCAACGCAGTTGCACCGGCCGGGACCGCCGCAGTGGTGAATGACATTTTGCGCCAGGAGCTGCTCGAGCTCCATCGGGGGCTTTGCGCCCACGAGTGCCATGCTCCCGCAGAGTCGCGATAGTAGACGACCATCCGGAGCTCGGCACTGGAGCGGTACCACGCCGACACGGCGTACGTATGCCCGATGCTCGCAGCCGGTGCGCAAGAACCGCTGTCCTGGTTGATCACTACCTGGCGGTTCCCACCCGAGGCCAGGTTGCTGACGGTCAGCTTCGCGGCCAGGGAGCCGCTGTGCGCCGTGGAGCTCGGGGCCAAAGTCGCGCTGCCGCTGCCGAGGTTCTTCAGCTGCCAGCAGGATGCCGACGTGCTGGAAGTCCAGCCAGCCTCGAACGACGGGTTGGTCACGAGCGTGCTGGCGACCGCCGACCCCAGACCCGCTCCCACGTACAGACCGACGACCAGGAGCGCGGCTACCGCGGAGGTTGTCAGCACCCGAAAGCGCCGCGCGGGAAGGGAGATCAGGCACAGCGAGCCGCCGTCCTTCCGGGCTCCGGCCCGTCGACCGCTGGTCTGTCTGACTGTGGGTAGACGGCTCAAGTGATCCTCCCAGATCGGATCCGTGTCCCATCGATGACGAAGATGGGGACCATCACGAGTGATCCGGGAACGTGTTCTCCCGCATCTCTCCTACCTTGCGCGGAGCACGCCCAGGTCCGCTCCCGCTTTCAAGCCGCATCAGCCGATTAGTCCCGATTGCAGACCGTGTGGTCATTGGCGCATCACCCGCATGCCCGACCATCAGCTTGACTGAGCTGTCGTCGCCTGGTCAGGCGGCGACAGGCACCCGGCTCCCGTCAGATGCGCGTGGCAGGCGTCGTTGACCTGGTGAGAGTTCCCGTACCAAGGGGGTGTCCCGATCACGGGAGACCCCCTTGGTCACCTGCTGGCGTCGACATCAATCTTCTCGAACCTGTAACTGCCCAGGGAGTACTCGAACGGCACCGCAAGCTTGCATCTCCTTGTCACGCTAGATTCGGAGTCCGGTTCGCGATCAGCGCCGTCACACTCTGTGACCAATCTCAGCAAGCTTCGACCCGTGAACCCATTGACTGAATATCGAAGTCTGTACTGGCGCAGGCGCTCCGCAGTTCCATCCTGAGGGCCACCCCACATCTCGATCCGCTTCATCCGCATATCGGTGCGGGTGTGCGTGCCCCCCGAGAAGCCATCGATCGTGTCCGGCCGGTGCTCGTAGATGAACCGCACCTGTCGGTTCGGGGCGTAGTTGATCTGTGACGGTCGAAGCTGCGTCCACCATCGGCCCGCCGCGTCCCCTTCCGTGCGGGTGTCCTTGACGGTCGCGGCATTGCCGTTGCGGTCCTCGATCCTGTCCAGAAGCCACGCGGTCGTCGCCCGCGGCGCACCAGGCATCCGCACCAAGGACGGATCAGGCAACGGACTCCCGACCAGCAGGAACGGCTGGACCCGCGCCTCGGCGCTGCCCCCGAACGTGAGGGTCTTCCCGTCCTTCGTGAAGATCCTGAAGAAGTTCGGCACGTTGTCTTGCGTCTCGTAGGCGATGATCCGGGTGAAGGATTCCTGCTCGGTGCGGTACTCCCGCACCGGCGAATAGGCGGGCGAAATCGGAACCAGCCGGCTGCCGTTGAGGCAAAGCGCACCCGTGCCATCGAAGTGCCCAGCGTCGGTGTAGCCGTCCAGCGCGATCGTGCGCGCACACCAGGCGATCGTCGACATCCCACCCAGTGACCAGCCCACACCCAGCAGCCCGTTGCCTGCCCGACTGCTATACGACAAGGACAGTTGCAGAGTGATCGCGCCGCGGCCGGCCGGCACCCACAGCGGAACGCCGTACTGCGCCGCACCATCTTGGCTGACCGAGAACTCCCCCCGCGTCCAACCGATGTTCGGCTCGCTGTCCAGTAACCCTCCCGCCGGTGGCTCGACCACCGCAGCGTTCAGCCCGGCCGCCTTGGGAGGTGGACGGTCGTCGACTGGGTCACATGCCAGCGACGACAAGAGCAGGACGACGGCCAAGGCGGCCGCCGTGAAAAGCCGGGCAAGGCCACACCTGGCCTCTACCCGAGGGGCGCTCGACACGGTCTCTGCCGCGTAGGTGCGGCAGAAGGAGAAGAACAAGACCCGTGCCTTGTCGGACCCTCCATGGCCACCTCACATTCGGTCTGTGGCTGCCGACCCGGACTTTGGATGCCAAGGTCGTGAGTGACGCGATGGGAAACCTCTTCCTTCGACCATGCTCCCGGTACCGCACGAGGTCAAGGCGCTTCTTCTGTGGGCGGGCTGTGAGTGCGACTTTGATAGCAAAGGATGCGCACAATGTCTCGCGTGGACTCGCCGGGGACCGACGGAACTGGATGGCTGTCGGCATGGTGCGCTGACCCGCACCCGGACGCTCCTGCGGACGGGTGGAAGCAAAGCAGTTTGAAGCCCTCACTGGTCGAGAGGCCGAGCTCAGGCAGGCGTTGACCGGTGCGAGGCCCTTCAAGAACCATTACACCTGCGCGGGTGGGGCTGACACGTGCTGCATCTGGGCCAGGCCCCACCAGGACGTACAAGCCTGCCGCGAGGAATTTCGGCCCGGTGGCCCATCGCATTCGCCGGCCATCGGGTCGGTGGTGCTGCTCCATGCCCCAGGTAGCCTGGCGGGGATGTTCTCGAGGCCGCCGCGGTCGTCTGCGCCCACGGACCACCAGTCGGTGCTTCACTCTGGGCGGAGGGCGAATGCTAGCCCCGACAGTGACCGCTCCCAACCCCTTCGCAGTTCGGGTTGGGGGAGTACCGGCTCAGGGTTGACCCGCCGAAACGTCCTGCGTCCTTCTGGGCGGTGTGACGCTCGCTGCACCGAGTGACACGGGATTCGTGGCACCCGCGCAACGCGCTGTCATCGGTGCCCGCGCGATTCACACCGTGACCCGGGGATTGAGTCCCACCCAGGTGTGCAGACCGGCCTGCCTCGGCTCGGTCGCATCTGCTGGACGCTGGCTCGCCTGTCGAGGTTTTCCGTCGACACTCAGTGCCGACCGAAGTCGGTCGGCCGGCCACCTCCATCAACTCGATTCCGTGCCGAACACACGTGCCGACGACTGCCGAGCCCCGGCCACTACCTTGGCCCCTTCGAGCTGAATATCCGCCTTCGGACACCCGCCAGACAGCTTCTTCTGTCCGGCTACTGTCCGGCTACTGTCCGGCAAGTCCCAATCACTGCCGATGACTCCAAACACGTTTGCGCAGATCAGAGGACGTTTGCCATCAAGTGCCAACTAGTACTACTGAGCGTGGCCACCAAGGAGACCAAAAAGGCCGCCTGAGCCTCACAAGGCTCTGACCTGCACGTTCACCCATCGGTCGCCGTCTCAGTCCTTACAGAGTCCTTGGGAGGACTGAGAACGGCGTCGATGATCGACCGGGTCCGGTCGTCGTCTCCGGGCCACAGATGGGCATACGTCCGCAAGGTGACCACGGCCGACGCGTGCCCGAGGACCATCTGCACCTGCTTGACCGACGCTCCCCCAGCGATCAGCGCGCTGGCATAGAAGTGCCGCAGAGCGTGAGCGGTCGCCTCGACCTCCGCCGCAGCCGCTGCGACCCTCCAAAGCCGCTTCCACTGCCCATAAGTCAACGGCAGGCCCAGCGCGTTCACGAACAACGGACCCGACTGCCGATCCCCCGCCCTCAGGTATGCCGCCAGCACGTCAATGACCGTCTGGCCGACCGGGACCGTCCGAGCCGAGGACCTGGACTTCGGAGGGGTCAGCGCACCGGACTGCGCCCTCTGTCGGTCGACCCGGATCGTCCGCCGAAGGAAGTCGACGTCGGACACGTCGAGGCCGAGCAGCTCCCCGATCCGCAGACCGGAACCCGCCAACACGATGACGGTCGCCCCGAGGTCGCTCATGCCCACTTCCAGAGCTCGGACCTGAGCTAACGTCAACGGCACGACCTCCCCCTTGTCGTCCTTCGGCAGTTTGATCCTTCGGCAAGGTGAGGAGGGAATCACCCGGTCGTCCACGGCAGAGGCGAAGATCCGGGCGGCAGTGTCGTAGATGTTCCGCACCGTGCCGGC
>JACMPC010000104.1 GCA_014377705.1 Dermatophilaceae bacterium | reverse complement strand
CGGCTGCGCAGCGGTCCGGGTGAACCCCGGCAACATCCGCAGGTTCGACGACCAGGTCAAGCAGATCGCCCGGGAGGCCAAGGACCATGGAGTCTCCCTGCGGATCGGCGTCAACGCCGGCTCGCTGGACCCCCGGATCATGGTGAAGTATGGCAAGGCCACCCCTGAGGCTCTGGTCGAGTCGGCCATCTGGGAGGCGAGCCTGTTCGAGGAGCATGACTTCCACGACTTCAAGATCTCGGTCAAGCACAACGACCCGGTCGTGATGATCAAGGCCTATGAGCAGCTGGCCGCCCGTGGCGACTGGCCGCTGCACCTCGGCGTGACCGAGGCCGGTCCCGCGTTCCAGGGGACGATCAAGTCCTCGGTGGCCTTCGGATCGCTGCTGGCCAGGGGAATCGGCGACACCATCCGGGTCTCGCTGTCGGCTCCGCCGGTCGAGGAGGTCAAGGTCGGCATCCAGATCCTGCAGTCGCTGAACCTGCGCCCGCGCAAGCTGGAGATCGTCTCGTGCCCCTCCTGCGGCCGTGCTCAGGTGGATGTCTACACCCTGGCCGAGCAGGTGACAGCGGGACTTGAGGGCCTGGAGGTGCCGCTGCGGGTTGCGGTGATGGGCTGCGTCGTGAACGGCCCGGGGGAGGCCCGTGAGGCCGATCTGGGTGTCGCGTCCGGCAATGGCAAAGGCCAGATCTTCGTCCGGGGCGAGATCATCAAGACGGTGCCGGAGTCCCAGATCGTCGAGACCCTGATCGAGGAGGCCATGCGGCTGGCCGAGGAGATGGGCGAGCCGGTGGACGACGATGGCGAGTCAGCCGGTCAGGCGGGTCCCGTCGTCACAGTCAGCTGAGACCGGCGTGAGCTCTGAACCGGTCGACAAGGCCCTCGCGGCAGGGCAGGCTTAGCACGTGCTTCGCACCAAGAGCGTTGTCCGCGCGCTGACTCCGGCTGATCATGATCAGGCGCTGGAGGTCTGTGCCCGCGATGCCCGCACGAACGTCTTCGTGGCCGCACGCATCCTCGATGGTGCGCTGGCAGCCTCCCCTGGCGCAGTACTGGGCTATGACGAGGGTGCGGGGCTGCAGTCGATCTGCTGGGCGTCCGCCAACCTGATGCCGGTCGAGTGCGACGGACCCGCGCTCGCGGCGTTTGCCGCCAGGCTGCGCCGATGGCGCCATCACTGCTCCTCGCTGTTCGGTTCCGCCGACATGGTCCTGCCCCTGTGGGAGTCGCTGCGACCCGGCTGGGGGGAACCGCGCGCGGTGCGCACCTGCCAGCCGGTTCTGGCCACAGCAGGCCCCCTGCCCGAGGGGACGTCGCGGGACTGGGAGGTCCGTCCGGCCCGGTTCGACGAGGTGGACCTCGTGATGCCGGCTGCCGCTGCCATGTTCACCGAGGAGATCGGCTACCCGCCGTACCGCGGCTCAGGCCACCTCTACCGGCAGGGCGTCGCCTCCCTGATCAGGGCCGGGCACACGTTTGTGCGGATCGACGATGGCGAGGTCGTGTTCAAGGCCGACGTCGGTTCGGTCGCCCTGGGCGTCGCGCAGGTCCAGGGCGTCTGGGTGTCCCCGCGCTGGCGTGGTCAGGGGCTCGCCGGGCCCGCCATGGCGGAGGTCGTGGAGCAGATCCGGGCCAGGATCGCGCCGGTGGTCACGCTCTACGTCAATGACTTCAACAAGCCTGCGCGAGCCACCTACGCGCGGGTTGGGTTCACCGAGGTCGGGAGCTTTGCCACGGTCCTGATGTGAGCCGGCCCGAACAGCGGTAGTCATCCCGCTCAGGCAGCGGTGGCCATCTCGCTCAGGTTGTTCTGGTTGAATTCTGTGATGACATCGTCGACGAAGTCACTGCTCACCCGAGACATCCAGGCACTGGCCGCGCTGTTCGCCACCTCTGGCACCCTGCACCTCCTGCGGCCGCAGGTTTTCGAGGCGATCGTCCCGCGGGCGCTGCCGGCGCCGCGTGCCCTGGTGTATGTCTCTGGTGTCGGCGAGCTTGCCTGCGCAGCGGGTCTCCTGCACCCCGCGACCCGCCGACGGGCGGGATGGGCCAGTGTGGCCCTGCTCGTCCTCATCTTCCCCGGCAACGTGCAGATGGCGGTGACAGAGGGCAAACGTGCGGGCCGTGGCACCGGCAGCCGGTTCAGGCACGGTGCGACGCTCGTCCGGCTTCCGTTGCAGATTCCCCTCATTCGCACGGCGCTCAAGGCCACCGGCCGCCGCTGACGGCGAAGATCGCTGTCGAGAACGCGGTGCCGAGAACGCGGTGCCGTGAGCGCGGTGGGGCCGCTGCCGATACCCTCAGGTTGTCCGGGCGGTCTGTGTTGCCTCCGTCCTGAGCCTTCCCGACCCGACCAAGGAGATCCCGTGTCAACGCCGGCCCTACGCATGTCGACCCTGTTCCTGCGAACCCTGCGCGAGGACCCGGCCGACGCTGAGCTGCCCAGCCACCGGCTGCTGGTCCGCGCCGGCTACATCCGCCGGGTAGCCCCCGGCATCTACACCTGGCTGCCGCTGGGCCTGAGGGTGCTGCGCAACGTCGAGGCCATCGTGCGCGAGGAGATGGACGCCATCGGCGCCCAGGAGCTCAGCTTCCCCGCGCTGCTGCCCAAGGAGCCCTTCGAGGCAACCGGCCGGTGGACGGAGTACGGCGACAACATCTTCCGGCTCAAGGACCGCAAGGGCGCCGAGTACCTGCTCGGGCCCACCCACGAAGAGATGTTCACGCTGACGGTCAAGGATCTCTACGGCTCCTACAAGGACCTGCCGCTGTCGATCTACCAGATCCAGCTCAAGTATCGCGACGAAGCACGTCCACGTGCCGGTCTGCTACGTGGTCGTGAGTTCGTCATGAAGGACTCCTACTCCTTCGACGTGGACGATGCCGGTCTGCAGGCTTCGTATGACGCTCACCGCGCTGCCTACGTCAAGATTTTCGACCGCCTGGGTTTCGACTACGTCATCGTCAAGGCAACCTCCGGCGCGATGGGTGGTTCGGCGTCCGAGGAGTTCCTGGCGACGGCCGAGAACGGCGAGGACACCTATGTGCGGTGCACCTCCTGCGACTACGCGGCCAACGTCGAGGCCGTGAAGGTGCCCGTTCCGCAGCCCATAGCGTATGACGGGTTGCCTGCCGCCCGCGCCGAGGACACCCCCGGCACCCCCACCATCGCCACCCTGGTGGACCATCTCAACGTCGCCTTCCCCCGCCAGAACAAGGCAGACCTTCCCTGGCAGGCCGGCGACACCCTTAAGAACGTGATTGTCATGGTCGTCCACCCGGACGGCCGTCGTGAGCCGCTGGCGATCGGGCTGCCCGGTGACCGCGAGATCGATGAGAAGCGGCTCGGTGCTCAGGTCGAGCCTGCCGAGATCGAGGCGTTCGACGAGGCCGACTTCGCGAAGAACCCCGCCCTGGCAAAGGGCTACATGGGTCCCGGCGTGCTGGGCGAGCGCGCTGAGTCCCGTATCAGGTACCTGCTGGACCCACGCGTGGTTGACGGCACCGTGTGGGTCACCGGAGCCGACGCCCCGGACCGGCATGTGATCGGGCTGGTGGCCGGGCGGGACTTCACCGCGGACGGCACGATCGAGGCCGCCGAGGTTCGCAACGGTGACGAGTGCCCCAGCTGCGGGCAGGTCCTGGAGACTGCCCGGGGCATCGAGATGGGACACATCTTCCAGCTGGGTCGCAAGTATGCCGAGTCGCTGGGCCTGAAGGTCCTGGACCACAACGGCAAGCTGGTGACCGTTATCATGGGCTCCTATGGCGTGGGCGTCAGCCGTGCCGTTGCCGCGGTGGCCGAGGGGTGCCACGACGAGTTCGGGCTGGTCTGGCCGCGTGAGATCGCCCCGGCAGACGTTCACGTCGTGGCCACCGGCAAGGCCGAGGAGGTCTTCGCCAAGGCAGATGAGCTCACCGTGGCCCTGGCGGCCCAGGGGATCCAGGTCATCTGTGACGACCGCCGGAAAGTCTCGCCCGGGGTGAAGTTCAAGGACGCGGAGCTGATCGGCGTGCCCACCATCGTCATTGTCGGCAAGGGTCTGGAGGCGGGCACCATCGAGATCAAGGACCGGGCAACCGGCGATCGCCGGGAGGTGCCGGTCGGCCAGATCGTCGAAGCCGTCGTGGCCGAGGTGCGCGGCGCCGCGCTCTGATGAAGTCAGTTCCATCGGTGCCATCGGTGCCATCGGTGCCATCGGTGCTACCAGGGCCGCGTGTGCCACCTCGGCCATCTGCTCAGCCCCGTTGCCGCGCAGTTATCTTCGACTGGGGCGGCACGCTCACGCCGTGGCACTCCTTCGACCTCCAGGAGCAGTGGCAGGTGTTCGCCCGGCAGGTTCATACCGAGGAGGAGCAGGCACTCTCGCTGGCCGCGCGCCTTCTGTCAGCTGAGGAGGCGGCCTGGACTCGCAGCCGTACCGACCACAGCAGCGCCCGGTTGCACGAGATCCTCATGGCGGCGGGCTTCGACGAGCGCGATCTTCGGCGCGAGGCGGCTTTGGCGGCATACCAGAAGTTCTGGGAGCCGCACACGTTCACCGACGAGCAGGTGCGACCGCTGTGGGAGGGCCTGCACGAGCGCAGAATACGCGTCGGAGTGCTGTCCAACACCATCTGGTCGGGGGACTACCACCGTGCTGTCTTCGAGCGCGACGGAGTCCTCGACCTGATCGACGCCGATGTCTACTCCAGCGAGCTGGCCTGGACCAAGCCGCATCCGCAGGCCTTCCTGGCAGCTGCTGCGGCCGTGGGCGTGCGGTCGTCCGAGGCTGTGTATGTGGGGGACCGGCCCTTCGAGGACATCCACGGCAGCCAGCTGGCCGGGATGCGCGCTATTTGGGTTCCGCACTCGCAGATCCCGGCGGCACAGCAGGTCTCGGTCGACGTCACTCCTGATGGCGTCGCCCACGAGCTGCTCGACATCCTGGACATCATCGACGGTTGGCAGCCACGCTGAACGACCCGTCGACCACCGTTCTCGCGCTCATGGGCCTGGCGGCCGTCTGCGCGGGATGGGTCGACGCGGTCGTCGGTGGGGGAGGCCTCGTCCAGATCCCGGCGTTGCTGCTCGGGTTCCCCCAGGCCGCGCCGGTCCAGATCCTGGCGACGAACAAGCTCAGCTCGATCTGTGGCACGTCGGCGAGCGCCGCGACCTACTACCGTCGCGTCAGGCCAGACCTGCGGACCGCGATCCCGCTGGCGCTGCTGGCTTTCGGCGGCTCCCTGATCGGTGCCTCACTGGTGTCGCACATCTCACGGGCAGCCTTCAACCCGATCATCCTGGTGGTGCTGATCGGGGTCGGGGCCTTCACGGTCCTCAAGCCCGAGATCGGGCTGCTCACCGATCTGCGCTTCTCGGGTCACCGTCACCTGCTGGCGGTGGCCGGGGTCGGGTTCGTGATCGGCGTCTATGACGGTGCGCTGGGTCCCGGGACCGGTTCCTTCCTGGTGATCGCCCTCGTTGGCCTGCTCGGCTACGCGTTCGTGCAGGCCAGCGCGAAGGCCAAGATCGCCAATGTTGCCACCAACCTGGCTGCCCTGGCCATCTTCATCCCGGCGGGCGCCGTGATGTGGAAGGTTGGCCTGCTCATGGGGCTGGGCAACCTGGCCGGCGGGTACCTCGGTGCCCGCACGGCTGTGGCCCGCGGCGCGCCTTTCATCCGGATAGTGCTCGTCATCGTGCTCGGCGCCTCCATAGTCAAGATCGCCCTAGACATAACCTGAGAGGCTCCCGGACAAGGCGAAGGATCGTGGTCGCCAGAACAACCACGATCCTTCGCCCTCACCGCGCCGACAGCGCTGAGGTCAGGTCTTCGGGCGTCGTTACCGGGCGGTTGCAGACGAAGCCGCGACAGAGGTACGCCGCGGGGCGCCCATCGACCAGGGGGCGGTTCGCCAGCAGCGGGATCCCCGGCGTGTCAGGCGATCCGTGCGCCGTGACCAGTCCGGGGGAGGTGCTGGCGCGGGCGACCCTGAGGAGCTCCCGGGCCCGGGGTCCGTCACCGGTCACGGCAACCTGCACCGGGCCCGCAACCATCGCCTCGGCCACCGCCAGCATCCACCCGGCGAAACGAGGGTTCGCGGCGGCCGGGCCCGCGGCCGCGGTGGCCGCCCGGTCGGCCGCTTCCCGGTGCCGGCTGGACCCGGTCAGGGCCGAATAGGTGAGCAGCGCGCCGGCGAGGGCGGACTGGCCTGACGGCTCCGCGTTGTCCGCCATGCTGCGAGGGCGGGTGAACAGCACCTCGGCGTCGTCGGCCGTGTCGAAGAATCCACCCAGGCCGTCAGCGAAGTGGGTCAGCGCGGTGTCCAGCAGCTCACCGGCGACTGTCAGCCATTGCGGCTCCCCGGTCGCCTGGTGCAGTGCGAGCAGTCCCTCAGCGAGGTTCCCGTAGTCGTCGGCGACCCCCCGGGCGGATCCGACGACGCCTGCGCGCGATGCCCGGCGCAGCCTCCCCTTCACCAGGTGCGACTGGGTGAGGAAGCCCGCGCACCGCTGCGCAGCCTCCAGGTATGTCGAGTCCTCAAGCAGCACACCGGCTTCGCTCAGCGCGGCGATCGCCAGGCCATTCCACCCGGTGACCACCTTGTCGTCCCTGCCAGGTTGTGGTCGCTGGTTCCGAGCGGTCAGCAAACGCGCCTGAACGCCCTCCCACCACTGGGCGTCGTCCGGGTCGGCGCGCAGCTGGAGGGTCGACATACCGTGTTCGAAGGTTCCGGAGCTGGTCACCTCGAGCAGGGCGGCGGCCCGGCCACCATCCTCGGCGCCGAGCACCTCGACCAGCTGCGGGACCGTCCAGGCATAGGTCAGGCCTTCAACACCCTCGGTGTCGGCGTCCAGAGATGAGGCGAACCCACCGTGGGCGGTGCCGAGGTCACGTAGCAGGAAGTCCGCGGTCCGGCGCGAGACCCGTTCTGCCAGAGGCGATCCGGTGGCCCGCCACAGGTGGAGGTAGACCCGCAGCAGCTGGGCGTTGTCGTAGAGCATCTTCTCGAAGTGGGGCACCACCCATCCGGCGTCCACGCAGTAGCGGGCGAAGCCCCCCGCGAGCTGGTCATACATCCCGCCCCGCGCCATCGCCTCACAGCTTCCCTCGACCATCTGCAGGCTGCGAGCCGAACCCGTTCGCGACCAGTGACGCAGAAGGAACTCCAAGATCATCGACGGCGGGAACTTGGGCGCTCGGCCGAAACCTCCGTCCTGCCAGTCGTATCCGTTCGCGAGCAGCGCCGCAGCCTCATCCAGCTCCGCTGCCGCCAGCGGTGTGTCCAGACCCGCGGTCGCCGCGGGGGCCAGGGCCTGGACGATGCGTGAGCCGGTGGTGAGAACCTCCTCGCGTTGATCGGCCCAGACGTCGACGATGCGTGAAAGAAGCTGCAGCAGAGTCGCTTTGGGGAAATAGGTGCCACAGAAGAAGGGCTCGCCCGCGGGTGTGAGGAAGCAGGTCATCGGCCAGCCGCCGCTTCCGGTCAGGGCTGTGGTCGCGGACATGTAGATCGCGTCGATGTCCGGTCGCTCCTCACGGTCGACCTTGATCGCGACGAACCCGGCGTTGATGACATCGGCAACCTCGTCATCCTCGAACGACTCGTGGGCCATGACGTGGCACCAGTGGCACGCCGAGTAGCCCACCGAGAGAAGGATGGGGACCTCGCGTTCCCGGGCCTGCGCGAAGGCCTCCTCGCCCCACTCCTGCCAGTCGACCGGGTTGTCCTGATGCTGGAGCAGGTAGGGAGATGTTGCGCTGGCGAGAAGGTTGGTCATGAGGGTCGCCCTCTCCGGTGGGGTTCGGCCAGCACCGTCCCGACCACCTCGTCGACGTTTCGAGGCGTGCGTGGTTCGGCTCCGCTCAGCAGATCAGGGAGGGACGGCTCCGGAGCGGGGAACCTGGACGGCTGTTGGGCGGGTATCCCGGGCATGGTCTGAGTTTCCCACGGCGCGGCCCGGCGGCTGGTATGGATCAGGGGACGGGTGTTGCGGAGGGCTGTCCGGTCGGCGCGGGCCGGGGGCTGTCTGTGGTCGGAACCTGGGGCTGGGTGGCTGGAGCGCCGGTGGGCGAGACGGTGGGGTCACTGGGCGGCTGGAGGGTGGGGTCACCGGTCGGCTGGAGGGTGGGGTCACTGGTCGGAATGCTGGTGGGAGTTGAGGTTGGGGTCGCGGACTGGCGTGCCGGCTTCGTGGTCCTCGGGGTGACCTTGGGCCGGACGACGGGCGCGGTCGGGCTGTTGACCCCGGTCGTCTGGTCGCCTGGCTGGGTAGCTGCCGTCGCCGGGCGCACCAGCAGGTAGGTCACCAGGGTGAGGAGGAACACCGCTATGAGCACCCAGGTCGACCGCCGGGGATGGATGTTCACGCCGTCGCCCCCGTGGAAGCCGTGCCAGCTGCGTGGTCGTCGGCGCTTGTGGCCTCTGCCGTGTCCAGCTCGATCGGCACATGGATGCCCTCGCCGCGCAGGGCGGCCGCGATCCTGCCGCGCAGGGCCAGGCCGACGTGGAACTGCCGACCGGGCAGGGTACGGGCCACGACCCGTACATGGATCTGGTCGACCTCGATGCTCTGGACGCCCATCACCGCGGGAGCGTCCAGCAGCTGCGGGTGCAGCACGTCGTCGGCGTACGCCTCGCGGCCGACCCGCCGGAGAATCTCGCTGATCTGGCCGATGTCTGCGCTGAGCGGGACGGGCACATCCACCACGACCCGGGCCCAGTCCCGGGACAGGTTGGTGAGCTGGGCGATCTGACCGTTCGGGGTGAAGATGACCTCGCCGTTGGCGGTCCGGACCTTGGTGATCCTCAGCGTCACGTCCTCGACCGTGCCGATCACGCCATCAGTGATGCCGGGGCCGGTGATGCTGATCAGGTCGCCGAAGCCATATTGGCGCTCGGCGATGATGAAGAACCCTGACAGCAGGTCCTGGACCAGGCGCTGCGCCCCGAAGCCGAGGGCCACCCCGACGACCGCCGCCGGCGCCACCAGGCTGGATGTCGGCACCCCCAGCCGTTCGATGATCTGAATCCCTGAGATGCAGTACACGACGACCAGAGCGGTCCAGGTGAGCACCTGGGCCAGGGCGTGCCGGTGCTTGGCAGCCTCGGAGCGGACCAGGGCGTCCGACTCGAGGTCGTTCCCGTCGATCCGCTCGGTGATCATCGTCTTGAACCAGGTGGCGAACCTGGTGAGCAGGATGACGCCCAGGACGATCAGCAGGATCTCGAGGCCACGGCCGCTGAGCCAGGTGAGGACCTCGTGAAGAGTCCTGGTCAGCTGTTGCATCACTGTCATAGTGGTCGGCGACCTCGGTACCCAGTCATGAGTCCATCATCGTCCTTGTGCCCAGATGCCTTTCGGGTGGCCTCAAACCGTTGCGGACCAGTTCTGCCAGGCGTCGCCGCCGAGGTAGGGCTCAGGCTCGCGGCCAGGCACCAGAGCCGAGAACGAGGACGGGACGAGATCGGGGCGGAATCGACGATGACATCGCGCCCGGCGTTGGCTACGCGGCCCCTCCTGCGCCCGATAGACTGCGTACGACGACCATCGCCTGAGCACGCGCACGGCGTGGCGTCATTCCAGAACAGAGGGAGCGGAGGCAGCACCTTGAGCATTCAGGAGAGAGTTATCGACGTCCTTCGCGACCTCCGGGGCACGGTCGAGATGCCCGGTCCCCTCGGTGAGCTCGGACTGATGGTTGAGGACGTGGCGGTCACGCCCGCAGGCAGGCGCCGGCTGGTCAGGATCTGGCTGGATCGCGATCTTGGCGGGCTCGATCCTGATGACGACTCCAGCGTGATCGATCCGCTCTCCCTGGACGAGGTCGCCGGCGCCACTCGCGTCATCGGCGCGGGTATGGACGCGTCTGACGCGCCGGGCGATGCGCCATACGTGCTCGAGGTCGGTTCGGCCGGTGTCGACCGGCCCCTCACTCAGCCGCGCCACTTCCGCCGCAATGTCAGCCGGCTCGTCGAGGTCGCGCGCGTCGAAGGAGCAGCCGGTGGCGCCTTCACCGGCCGTCTGGTGGCTGCCGGGCCCGCTGACGTGACGATCCTGGTGGCGGCGACCAAGAAAGAGCCGGAGACCACCTTTCGTATTCCGTATGCCGACATCGCTCGCGCGCAGGTGCAGGTCGAGTTTGCCCGTGTCACAACTGAGGAGGACAGCTGATGGATATCGATCTGACCGCGTTACGTGGCCTCGAGCGCGAGCGGGGCATCTCCCTGGACGTCATCATCCCTGCCATCGAACAGGCAATGCTGGTGGCGTATCACCGGACCGAGGGTGCCCAGCGCCTCGCTCGCGTCGAGCTGGAGCGCAAGACCGGTCACGTGACCGTGTGGGCTCGCGAGGATGGCCTGCCCGACCCGGAGACCGGAGAGCGCTCAGAGCCCGGTCCGGAGTTCGACGACACCCCCGCCGGCTTCGGGCGGATCGCGGCGTCCACGGCTCGTCAGGTCATCGTGCAGCGGCTGCGCGACATCGAGGACGAGGCGATCATGGGCGACTTCCACGGTCGTGAGGGCGACATCATCACCGGCATCATCCAGCAGAGCAGCGACCCGCGTTACGTGATGGTCGACTTCGGCGAGATCGAGGGGTCGCTGCCCCTGGCCGAGCAGGTGCCGGGGGAGAGGTACATCCACGGCGAGCGTCTGCGTTGCTTCGTGGTGAGCGTGAAGCGTGGTCAGCGGGGCCCGCAGATCAGCTTGTCGCGCACACACCCCAACCTGGTGCGCAAGCTCTTCGCCCTCGAGATCCCCGAGGTTGCCGACGGCACCGTCGAGATTGGCGCACTGGCTCGTGAGGCAGGGCACCGGACCAAGGTGGCTGTGCACTCCACCGTCCCCGGGGTCAACGCCAAGGGCGCCTGCATCGGTCCGATGGGGTCGCGGATCCGGGCGATCATGACCGAGCTGCACGGCGAGAAGATCGACGTCGTCGACTTCTCGGAGGACCCGCGGACCTTCGTGGCGGCGGCCCTGTCACCGTCGCGGGTCAACTGCGTCGAGATCGTCGACGCGGCGCTCCGTTCGGCCAAGGTGACGGTCCCGGACTACCAGCTGTCCCTGGCCATCGGCAAGGAGGGGCAGAACGCCCGGCTCGCAGCCAAGCTGACCGGCTGGCGGATCGACATCCACTCTGACACCGCTGCGGCCGACCAGAATGCGCCCCGCAAGGCCGACGCTGGCACAGACCGTGAGCGCTAGGCGCTAGAGTGGTAACGGTCGATCGGTTGCGACGGATTCGTCAGCGGCCAACCCACCGCATGGCACGAACGTGTGTGGGTTGCCGTCGTCGTGATGTTCGGTCGGCACTGCTGCGAGTTGTTGCGGACTGGAGCGACACCGGCGAGAACGTCGCCAGGGTCGTTGCGGATCCGCGTCTCCGGTTATCAGGGCGTGGCGCTTGGCTGCACCCGACACCGGAGTGTCTCGACCTCGCAGCGGGGAAAAAGGCGTTTGGGCGGGCCCTGCGAGTCAAGGCTCTCCCTGATCTGGCGGCTGTGAGCGAGTACATCAACGCCCGCACGCAGTTCGTCGTCAACGCTGCCGGTCCCGTCCCGGGGCAGGCAGCCAAGCGGGTTCCTGAAACCGAAGGCGGGTATGACGCTGATGAGCACCCGATGAGCACCCGATGAGTACTCAGCGATGAGCAACACCCAGCACTAACGATGGCCCGCGCTTCATCTCGAAATCCGGGCCACAGACGAGGAGAAACGTGGCTAAGGTCCGGGTCTACGAGCTCGCGAAAGAGCTCGGGGTCGAGAGCAAGACTTTGCTCAACCATCTGAAAGAACAGGGCGAGTTCGTCCGGTCGGCATCCTCGACCATCGAACCACCTGTCGTCCGCAAGGTTCGCGAGTCGTTCCCTGCCGAGCAGGCTGCGGTCGCTTCGGCCAAGAACGACAAGGTCAGCCCCGCAAAACCGGCCGCGAAGCCGTCGGTGGCCAAACCTGGCCCTGCAGTGCCTGCAGCCCCTGCGCCTTTGGCTCCGGCCGCTCCCGCG
>JACMPC010000103.1 GCA_014377705.1 Dermatophilaceae bacterium | reverse complement strand
GATCCCGGACTGCGGCCCGGCAACGCTGATGGACCAGCTCACCGTCATGGTCTACGACGCGAGCGCAACAGGAACACCTGCGGACACATCAATCCTCGCTCAAAACCTGGCAACCCTACGCCGCGAACTGCCCTGACCCCCATACCCGCTTGTTGCCCCGAACCCACCGTTGGCGCCCTGCGAGGCGCTCGTACGGTGGGTGCGGGGCAACAAGGCGAGGGGGCGTGAGGGGGCGTGAGGCGTGGGGGCGTGAGGCGAGGGGGGGTCTAGCTGAGGCGTTCGTAGATTATTGCCATTCCCTGGCCGCCGCCTATGCACATGGTCTCGAGGCCGAACTGGGCGTCGCGGGTGGCCAGGCCGTTGAGCAGGGTGGTGGTGATCCGGGCCCCGGTGGCGCCGAAGGGGTGGCCCAGGGCGATCGCGCCACCGTGGACGTTGAGCTTGTCCGTGTCGATGGCGAGCTCATCGACGGAGGCGAGCACCTGTGCCGCGAACGCCTCGTTGATCTCGATCAGGTCCATGTCGTTGATCGACATCCCGGCCCGCGCGAGCGCCAGACGGGATGACACCACCGGTCCCATGCCCATGATCTCCGGCGAGAGCCCGGTCACGGCAGTGGAGACCACCCGGGCGAGCGGGGTGAGCCCGAGCTCGCGGGCCCTGCTGTCGCTCATGACGACCAGCGCTGCGGCGCCGTCGTTGAGCGGGCAGCAGTTGCCGGCGGTGATGGTGCCGGTCTCGCGGAATACCGGCTTGAGGGTGGACACGGCCTCGAGCGTGACCCCCGCGCGCGGGCCGTCATCGGTGGAGACCACGGTGCCGTCGGGCGTGGTGATCGGGGTGATCTCGCGGGCGAAGAAGCCGTCGACGATGGCCTTCTCGGCGCGGTTCTGGCTGATCACCCCCCACTCGTCCTGACGCGCCCGGGAGATCCCGCGGGAGGTCGCCACGTTCTCGGCGGTCTGACCCATCGAGATGTAGACGTCGGGCAGCAGCCCCTCCGTGCGTGGGTCGGTCCAGACGGAGTTGTCGGCAGCCATCTGGGCGCTGCGAGCCTGGGACTGCGCGAACCTCGGGTTCTGGACCTCGGCCATGGAGCCACCGGGACCGGCGAAGTCCTTGTAGCGCGAGACGCACTCGACGCCGGCGCTGATGAAGATGTCGCCCTCGCCGGCCTTGATGGCGTGGAAGGCCATCCGGGTGGTCTGCACCGAGGAGGCGCAGAAGCGGTTGATGGTGGCGCCAGGGAGGTGGTCGTAGCCGGCGAGCACCGCGACGACACGGGCCAGGTTGGCGCCCTGCTCGTTCGACGGCTCGGCGCAGCCGAGGTAGAGGTCCTGGACCAGGCTGGGGTCCAGCCCGGGGATCTTCGCCAGGGCCGCGGCGATCACGGTGGTCGCCAGGTCATCCGGGCGGACGTCCTTCAGCGAGCCCTTGAACGCCCGGCCGATGGGGCTGCGTGCGGTGGAGACGATGACGGCTTCGGACATGATTCCTCGTTTCCTTCTCTGTGGCGCTCAACGGAGGCGTTCAGGCGGTGAGACGTTCAGGCAATGAGGTGCTCAGGCAATGAGGTGCTCAGGCGGTGAGGTGCTCAGGTGGTGAGGTGCTCAGCGGTGAGCGGTCAGTGGGGTCAGGTTGGTCAGTCGGTGAGGGTGATCCGTCGGGCCGAGGCGGCCTGCCGTTGATGGTATGGCGGACCGGCGAGTCACGGAGTGTGGGCTTCGTCTCTTTTGAGCATTTCTGACGCATCCTGTGCGGCCGCGGGCGTGAGAAAGTCGGCTGGCTGCCCGGGCGGGTTGGCCATCTCCGTGCTGTCCTGCAGCTCACTGCGGTCGGTGACCGGACGACGGTGGCGGCGCAGCAGTATCGCCCAGCGGCCTCGCGGGCCAATCGGCTGACCACGGACCGCAGTGGCACTCACCTCGGTGCCTGCCTCGCGGACGGCCTGCACCGCAGCCACCGCGACCGGCCCCACCGTCTCGCCGCGCAGTGAGTCCGGGCGGCGGTCGGCTGGACTCGACCAGAGGCCGAGGGCATCGCAGACGCTGGGCAGCAACGCCGAGGCCACCCGCGCGTAGCCGGCCGGCGATGGGTGGAACCCGTCGTGGCTGAACATCTCGTGGGTGAGCCCGGCGAACTGCGGGCCGAGCAGGTCGCCCAGGGAGACGGTGCGGCCACCGGCCTCGATCACGGCGACGGTCTGGGCCGCAGCCAGGTCTCGGCTCCAGCGACGGGCCAGCAGCCGCAGGGGCTGGGCGACCGGCTCGATGGTGCCCAGATCGGGGCACGTCCCCACGATGACCTCGCAGTCGGTGGCACGAAGGGCAATGACGGTCTGAGCCAGGTGACGCACGGCGATGGACTTGTCGATGCGGTGCGTGACGTCGTTGGCGCCGATCAGGATGACGGCCACGTCGGGGTTGCCGACCACCTCCAGGGCGCCGGCGAGCTGTCTGTCCAGACCGAGGGACTCGGCGCCGATGACCGCGACGTTCGTCAGCTGGACCGGACGGCCGCTCAGCGCGGAGACTCCGTTGGCGATGATGGCGCCAACCGTCTGCTGGGCCGTGTCCGCGCCCATCCCCGCGGCGCTGCTGTCACCGAGCACGAGGAGCTCGACGGGGTACCCCAGCCCGGCGCCATATCGTCCATTGTCGTCCGGGGCACCCTCGAAGGGCTGGCCCACGATGCGCCTGGCCAGCTGTGCCTCGACCTTGAGCACGCCGAAGCCGACCAGCCCCAGCACGCCTATCCCGGCAGCCCCGATCCCGCCGCCGTACGCAGCCGCGGCCGCGACCTTGCGTGCGCGTCGTGCCCTACCCATGCCCTTGTGACCTGTTCGTCATCTCATCCTCGTGCCGTCCTGTGCCGTGACGTGCCATCCTGTGTCGTCCTGTGTCGTCCTGAGTCGTCCTGAGTCGTCCTGCTCACCACGGTAACGGCGTGGCGCAAGCCTTCGTGCCCGAACCCACGTGGCGGACAGGGGCGTTCCGGGATCCGCCCGGAGTCTGAGAGCATGACCGGGTGAAATATGCCGAGAATATCGCCGACGTCGTCGGGAACACACCCCTGGTCAAGCTCAACACGGTCACCGGCGGGATCGCCTGCACGGTGCTGGCCAAGGTGGAGTATGTGAATCCCGGTGGCTCGGTCAAGGATCGCATCGCGGTGCGGATGATCGATGCCGCCGAGGCTTCTGGCGCGCTCAGGCCAGGCGGCACCATCGTGGAGCCCACCAGTGGCAATACGGGGGTGGGGCTTGCCCTGATCGCCCAGCGCCGTGGATACAAGTGCGTCTTCGTCTGTCCCGACAAGGTGAGCGAGGACAAGCGCAACGTCCTGAAGGCGTATGGCGCCGAGGTCGTCGTGAGCCCCACCTCGGTCCCGCCGGATCACCCGGACTCCTACTACTCGGTCAGCGACCGGCTGGTCAGGGAGATCGAGGGTGGCTGGAAGCCCGACCAGTACTCCAACCCCGAGAACCCGAAGAGCCACTATCTGTCCACCGGTCCCGAGATCTGGGCCGACACGGACGGCCTGGTCACCCACTTCGTCGCGGGCATCGGCACCGGCGGCACGATCACCGGCACCGGCAGCTACCTGCGCGACATCTCCGCCGATCGCGAGAGCGGCAGTGGTGGAAGAGTGCAGATCGTCGGCGCCGATCCTGAGGGCTCGGTCTACTCCGGGGGCACCGGCCGCCCCTACCTCGTGGAGGGGGTGGGCGAGGACATGTGGCCGCGCGCCTACGACCCGAGCGTGGTGGACCAGGTCATCGCCGTCTCGGACGCCGAGTCCTTCGCGATGACCCGGAGACTGGCGCGCGAGGAGGGTCTCCTGGTGGGAGGTTCCTGCGGTATGGCGGTCGTTGCTGCCCTGCGCGTGGCCCGCGACCTACCCGCGGACGCCGTTGTCGTGGTGCTCCTGCCGGACAGCGGTCGCGGCTACCTGTCGAAGATCTTCGACGACGCCTGGATGTCGTCCTACGGCTTCATGCACGAGGACGGCGGGCGTACTGTCGGCGAGGTGCTCAAGGGCAAGACCGGGACCCTGCCGACACTGGTGCACACGCACCCGACCGAGACCGTGCGCGACGCCATCGAGATCCTGCGCGAATACGGCGTCTCGCAGATGCCGGTCGTCACCTCAGAGCCTCCCGTCGTTCTTGGTGAGGTTGCCGGCTCGGTCAGCGAGCGCGACCTGCTGGCATCGCTTTTCGCGGGGACGGCACAGCTGGCAGACCTGGTCGCCAAGCACATGAGCCCCACCCTGCCGCTGGTCGGCGAGGGCGAGCCGGTCTCGACAGCCCGTCATATCCTGGAGGACGCGGATGCCGTTCTCGTCATCAGTGGCGGCAAGCCGATCGGCGTGCTCACCCGGGCGGACATGCTGGGGTTCCTCGCCGCCTGGGCTCCGTTCGATGAGGCGCGGGGTCCAGGGCCCGCGCTCTCGCCGGGCGCCCACGACCGCCGGCGGGACCTCAGGCTGAGCGGACTGATCTCGCTGCGAGGCAGGACACCGCCAAGCCCGCCAGGACGCAGACGGTGTTCTGCAGGGGGTCCACCGGCACGAACAGCAGCATGCTGCTGTTCGTGTGCAGCGGGCTGCAGACCGCTCGCGACATACCCCAGCAGTCCGAAGGAGATCAGTGCCGCTCCCATCCCCGCTCCGGTTGCGGCCACCACAGAGTGCGTGGCGGTGGACGGGCGGGTGCTTCGCCCACGCTCAAGGGGAGACAGCCAGGTCGCGATCCCGGACAGCGCCGCCATGAGGCCGAGCAGCCACAACGGCCTGGTCAGCCACCAGAGCCCCGACCCGGCGTTCGGCGGGTCGAAGCCCAGGCCGAAGAGTGCGAAGAAGGCGAGGACGAGCCCGGAAGTAACCGAGAGGTGCCAGAGATAGACGGTCATCGCCATCGAGGCGAACCGGACGACGGCGGCCCACCGGGTAGGTCGCTCAAGCCACCGGGCGGCGCTGTCGCGGACGAGCATCGCCATCGCGACCTGCGCCACGGCAAGGTCCAGCAGACAGATGGTCGGGGGAGTCATGTTGGAGGTCTCGCCGGGCATGCCGACCATGCTGACCGGATACGGCCCCCAGGTCGTCAGGGCTGCCAGCATGGCGAATGCCCCCACTGTCGTGCCCCACAGCGTGCCCCGGGTGAGGCCCGCGAGGTGCCCGTCGGCATACAGGAATCCGAGTTGTTGGGCGAAGAGCCAGACGATGGCGAGGTTGAGGTAGCCGACGCTCTCCATCCCCTCGCCCAGACGGAACCAGTCGACGACGACTGCGGCGACGGCAAGTGTCGCCAGGGCGATTCGCGGGCTGGACACGTGCCAGGACGCCATCGCCGGGACCAGGGCGGTCATCGCGACGTAGACGCCGAGGAACCACAGGGGCTCGCCGAGCAGGAGACCGATGATGTCGATGCGGTCCTGGCTCATGCCCAGTGCGGCTGCCGCAGGCAGGGCGAGGTGCCAGGACAGCACGAAGACGAGCGTCGGTCGGAGCAGGCGGACCAGACGGCCGTGCAGGTACTCCGGGTAGCCGGCCCCGCGACGACGCAGGCTTCGCCAGACGGTGATGTTGGAGAAGCCCCCTGCGACGAAGAACAGTGGCATCACCTGCAACAGCCAGGTGGACAGCTGCAGCGCCGGGATCGCGGTCAGCGCGTTCGCGCCGGTCAGGTGGCCGTCCTGGACGACCACGGTCGCCATCAGCCAGTGGCCGAGCACCACGACGAGCAGGCTGCCGGCCCGGACGGCGTCGATGAAACGATCCCGCCCGGGCGCGGTGGCCGCGCGGACTCTGTCGGCAAAGGTGGCCGGCTTGCCAAGGGTGCTGGCTGATGAAGTGGCTCGCATGCCCGCCAGTGTGACCGGGAACCGGTGCGGGGCGCATGAGCGCTGGTGCTCGGATCAGCCTGTCGCGACCTGCGTTCCGGCCAAGCCCATCAGAGTCAGCACCTGAGCCACCACCATGTCCTCGATCTCGCGAGGGTCGACGCTCTCGTTGGAGGCGTGGATCCGGCTGAGGGCGAGGTCCTCAGCTCCCCACAGGAGCACAGCGGCGGTGGGTGCCACCTTCTTGAGGGTCGCCACGAGGGGGATGGAACCCCCGGACCCGATCTGCTCGGCCGGCCGTCCGAAGGCGGCTTCGAGAGCCTCGCTCGCCGTGCGCAGGACGGGGCCGGACATGTCGGCGGCGAAGGGCCAGCCAACCTTGACCTTCTCGACCTCCACGATCACGTTCCAGGGGGCCGCCGAGCGCAGGTGCCCCATCAGCGCCTCCAGCTCATGGTCGGCGTCTGCGCCAGGCACGATCCGCATCGAGACCTTCGCCGTGGCCTCCGGGAGCAGGACGTTGGATGCTTCCTGGACCGTGGGGGCATCGATGCCGATGACGGTGGCCGAGGGTTTCGACCACAGGCGCGAGGCAAGTGAACCGGTGCCGACCAGGTCGACCCCGTCAAGCAGCCCAGAGCTCTCGCGGTAGCCGTCTTCGTCGATGTCCGCGCCCGGCCAGTCGCCAGTGGTGACCCCTTGGACGATGGTGTTCCCCTGCTCGTCGTGCAGCGTTGCCAGGATGCGGATCAGCGAGACCAGTGCATCTGGCGCTGCGCCGCCGAACAGGCCCGAGTGAACAGGGTGGTCCAGCGTGCGCACCCGCACCGTGCAGGAGACCTCGCCGCGTAGAGCCGTCGTGAGCGCCGGCCGGCCGACCTCCTGGTTGCCCATGTCCGCAATCACGAAGGCATCGCAGGCGAACAGCTCTGGGTTGGCCTCTACGTAGTCCTCAAGGTGGCTGATCGTCTCCTCCTCGCCCTCCACGAGGAGCCGAACGCCGACCGGCAGCCGCCCGGCCAGCGCCTGCATCGTGCCTGCATGGATGACTAGCCCACTGATGTCGTCCGAAGCCCCGCGGCCATAGATGCGGCCGTCGTCCTTGCGCGTCGCTACCCAGGGATCGGAGTCCCATCCCTGGACGGGGGCGGGCTGGACGTCATAGTGCGCGTACAGCAGAACGGTCGGGCTGCCTGCAGGACCGGGCACGTCAGCGTAGACGGCAGGGTAGCCGCCGGGGATCTCCAGGAGCCGGACGTCATCGATGCCAGATCGCCGGAAGAGGTCGACGACGGCTCCAGACATGGCGTGCACCGGCTCCGGAGGGAAGCCGGGGAAGGCGATGGACGGGATGGACACCAGGGCTTGCAGATCTGTCAGCAGTCCTGGCATCAGCCCTGCGACGGTTGAACGCACGCGGTCGGCGTCGGGTCGCGCGCCGGGATTATCGGTCATCGGGGGCTCCTCGGTCGGAAAGTGTGTTTCTGGCTTATCACACAGCCGGCCAGACGAGCAGACCGGTAGCCACAGCGGTGACCCAGCAGGCCGATACGGGTGTTTGGCGCCTGACGGACACCAGCTGCCACTGCGTGGATGGTGAGGGACCGGCAGCCCGTCAGGCCTCAGGGGGCAGTGGCCCAGCTCTCCCCTGGTCGATCTCGGGGCGATCTGGTCGACATGGTCACGGTGAACTTGGCGTTCTGGCCCACGATCCGGGTGGGTCCGACCGCCCGGGTGAGCCGGCCGCGATACGGCAGGTGGGAGTTGAACACGGTCCACAGCTCGCCGTCGGGACGCAGCACCCGTCCTGCGGCGCGGAAGAGCTTGTCCGAGGCCCCTGAGTGCACCGAGGCGCCCAGGTGAAACGGCGGGTTGGACACGATCAGGTCGACGCTGGCGTCGGGCAGCGACGACATCGCGTCGTCACGCAGGACCTGGATGCGCTCTGCCAGCCCGTTGGCCGCGGCTGTTGCCAACGCCGAGGACGTGGCGGCCGACGACTCGTCCGTGGCGACCACGCGCAGCCGCGGACGGGCCCTGGCCACAGTGGCGGCGATGATGCCGGTGCCACAGCCGAGGTCCACCGCGGTGCCGGCATCCGGGTGCATGCGGTCGATGAACTCCAGCAGGAAGCGCGTCCCGATGTCGATCTTGGTCCTCGCGAAGGCAGCGCCGTGGGCGCAGACCCACAGGTCGAGGTCGAGATGACGCTGCCGCAGCGGGTATGCCGTCACCGGGGCCTGGCCGTGAGGCCGGGGTCCACCGGCAACCAGCACACGGGACTTCTGCCGTGCCAGCGATGCCCGCACGTCGGTGAAGCTGTCGGCGAGAACGTCGTTCATGGCATGGGTCATGTGTTTGACCCGGCCACCCAGGAACAGTGTTAGGGCGGGATGGGCGTGAGTCGCTGCGAGCTGGGCCATCTCACGCAGGGCGTCGAGACTCTTCGGAAGCTGACCGATGACCACGGTGGCCCCGGTGAACAGCTCCGGGGTCAGCGGGAGCTGATGAAACCCGTCGGTCAGCCCGGTCCGCGTAGCGCCGAGGCCCGCACGCTCCGCGTTATTCGCCAGCGCCTGCTCGCCGGTGACGGGGTCCTGATGGACTCGGACGTCACGGGCGCCGTGCAGTGCCATGGCGCCGAGAGTCATGGCACCGAAGCGGTCTCCGACCACGACGACCCGGCCGGCTGGCGCGGCCTCGATGGCCTCGGCAGCCTGAGCCAGGACCAGCCGGTCCGAAGCGTCGACGGCCACCAGGTTGTCGGCCTGGAGGCCGGGGAACCGCTGCAGGGACTCGAAGGTGAAGGTGTTGCTCATCAGAGGCTGCTGGTCAGTCAGGAGGACGGACATCCGTCTGGGCGGGCACCTCGTCCTGACGGAGCAGGCCAACCGGGCAGGTCATCCCGTTCGGGCCGTGGTTGCAGTAGCCGCCGGGGTTCTTGTGGAGGTACTGCTGGTGGTAGCCCTCGGCGTAGTAGAACGGGCCCGCTTCCGCTGCGGGGCGGAGCTCCGTGGTGATCTCGCCGAAACCGTTGCTCTGCAGCACCTTCTGGAAGGCCTCCCGGGTCGCCTGCGTCGCCGCCTCCTGACCAGGGGTCGACCAGTAGATCGCGCTGCGGTACTGCGTGCCGAGGTCGTTGCCCTGGCGGAAGCCCTGCGTCGGGTCGTGGTTCTCCCAGAACGCCTTCAGCAGCAGCTCCGCTGAGGTCAGCGACCCGTCATACGCGATGAGCACTGCCTCGGTGTGTCCGGTGCGGCCGCTGCACACCTCCTGGTAGGTCGGGTTCGGGGTGAAACCCCCCATGTATCCGGCGGCGGTGGTCACCACGCCGGGCAGCTGCCAGAAGATGCGCTCGGCACCCCAGAAGCAGCCCATGGCGACATACATGAGCTGGGTGCCGTCAGGCCAGGGACCGAGCATCGAGGTGCCGAGCACCTCATGGCGCTCGAGGATGTCGGGCAGGGGCGTGGTCCGTCCGGCCAGGGCGTCGTCGGCGGTGGTCAGGGTGCGCTTCGTTGATCCAAACACATCCCAAGTCTCACACGATTTCTCCGGCCGGGGTCCGCGGGCGCAGACATTGGCCGATCTGTTCGCGGTCTGTAAGGATCGGTGAAGCAGGACGCTGCACCCTTGACTGGGGGAGCAGAGTCCGGGAAGGCGAGAGATGGCGCAGGACGGCGACCCCGTGGCGGTGACGCTGCACACCGTCGCGATGAGGGCGGGAGTCTCGACGGCGACCGTGTCCCGGGTGCTCGAGGGCAGCGGGCCTGCCTCGGAGGCGACTCGGGCGAAGGTGACCGCGGCCGCGCGTGAGCTGGGCTACTCCTCGCCCGCCAGGTCCAGGCCGGTGGTGGTGCGCCACGAGGCGTACGGGCTGGTTCTTGCGGACCTCACCGGGCCCCACGCCTCAGCGCTGCTGACGGGATTTGGGGCCGCCGCCGCCGATGGTGGTCAGGGCGTCAGGCTTGTCGTGGCCCGGCGGCGCCACGATGCCTCCGAGGTCCTGCATGCCCTGGCCAGACGCGTCGACGGTCTGGCCGTGGGAGCGAACACGGTGCCTGACACGGTGGTCCACGCCCTGTCCCGGGAGCTGCCGGTGGTGCTGCTCGCGCGGGCCCAGGTCGCGGGCTGCGACGTGATACGGACCGCGAACCTCGCCAACGCCGAGCTGCCCACCTCGCATCTGTTCGAACACGGCCGCTCGCACCTCGTGTTCGTCGGCGATCCCGACAGCTCTCCCGACGTGGCAGAGAGGTACTCCGGCTTCCGCAACGCCCACATCGTCGCTCAGGTGCCTTTGCGTCGGCCTCCGCTGCGGGTGCCACTGGTCGAGGGCGCGGGTATCGAGGTCGCCGATGAGATCCTCCGGCGGCGGGTCAAGGTCGACGGCCTCGTCTGCGGCAACGACGACCTCGCCCTGGCAGTCATCAAACGACTGCAGGACAACGGAGTCCAGCTGCCGGAGGATCTGGCCGTCGTGGGATGGGATGACGTTCTGGCTGCCCGCTACATCTCCCCGGCGCTGACGACGGTGCGCCAGCCGATCCGGGCGCCCGGCCGCCTGGCCGCCGAGCGGCTACGGGACCGCATCGACGACGGGCAGCCGGCCTCAGACCCCTATGTGGTCCCGACTCAGGCGATCGTCCGATCCTCATGCGGATGTCCGGTGCTTTCACCGCCCCCCCGCCCCTGACTGCGCGTCTGCCCGCAGCCGGCTGGCGAGCCGAGCCGGTCTGGCTGGATTGCGCAGCCAACAGTTCCGCCGCGAGGCGGGGCCGCTCGTCGGCTCGCGTAGCCTTGCTCGCATGGCTGCCGCGAACACACCGGGCCCCGGGAACGCCGAGAACGCCAAGAACGCCGAGAACACCGGGACTGCTGAGAACACCGCCGGATTCAACACGCGGGCCATCCATGCCGGGCAGGAGCCGGACCTCACGACGGGGGCCGTCGTGCCGGCGATCTACCAGGTCTCGACCTACAAGCAGGACGGGGTCGGCGGACTGAGGGGCGGCTATGAGTACAGTCGCTCGGCCAACCCGACCCGCACCGCGCTCGAGGAGTGCCTCGCCGCGCTCGAGGGTGGTGGCCGCGGCTTCGCGTTCGCGTCCGGCCTCGCGGGCCAGGACACGGTGATCCGGGCGCTGCTCAGACCCGGTGACCACGTCGTCGTCCCGACCGACGCCTATGGCGGCACCTACCGCCTGCTCAACAAGGTCGCCCTGCCGTGGGGGGTGGAACACACGGTCGCCAGGATCTCCGACATCGAGGCGGTGCGCGCCGCGATCCGTCCCGGCCAGACCAAGATCGTCTGGGTCGAGACCCCGACCAACCCGCTGCTGGGCATCGCCGACATCGCCACGCTGGCGGACGTCGCGCACGAGGTCGGCGCCCTGCTCGCGGTGGACAACACCTTTGCCACGCCGTACCTCCAGCAGCCCCTGTCCCTGGGCGCAGACCTTGTCATGCACTCGACCACGAAGTACTGCGGTGGTCACAGCGACGTCGTCGGCGGGGCGGTGGTGACCGCCAGGACCGTTGCGGTTGCCGGCTTCGAGGACGCGCAGGAACGCATCGCCTTCCACCAGAACTCCATGGGGGCGATCGCGGGCCCGTTCGACGCCTGGCTGGTGCTACGCGGCCTGAAGACCCTGGGCATCCGGATGGACCGCCACTGCGACAACGCCGAGAAGGTCGTCGAGTTCCTGCAGGGCCACGACGCGGTCACCGCCGTTCACTACCCTGGCCTGACCACTCACCCCGGCCACGACGTCGCAACAGCTCAGATGAAGCGGTATGGCGGCATGGTCTCCTTCCAGGTCGCCGGCGGCGAGCAGCAGGCGGTCGACGTCTGCGGCGCGACGCAGGTCTGGACCCTGGGTGAGAGCCTCGGTGGGGTCGAGTCGCTGATCGAGCACCCCGCCCGTATGACGCACGCCTCGGTCCGCGGGACCCAGCTCGAGGTGCCGGCGAACCTGGTGCGCCTGTCGACCGGTATCGAGGACTCCCACGACCTCATCGAGGACCTCGCCCGGGCACTGGCCAAGAGTGCCAACTGAGCGCCATACTGCCTCTCGTGGCTACGCCAGCGACGCGGATCCTGTGTGTTGACTTCGGCTCGACCTTCACCAAGGCCGTCCTGCTCGACACCGGCGGCGCGAAGGACGGCGTCCTGCTCGCCTCCGCGTCGGTGCCGACCACCATCAGCACCGACGTCCTGGACGGCTACCGGTCCATCTGCGAGGTCCTGGCCGTTGCCGGGTTCCCGCCCGCGGACGAGGTCCTGGCCTGCTCCAGCGCGGGGGGTGGCCTGCGTCTGGCAGTGGTCGGCTACGAGCGCTCCGTCACAGCTGAGGCGGGCCACCGGGTCGGGCTGAGCGCCGGGGCCAAGATCGTGCACGTCGCCGCGGGGCCCATGACCACAGCGCAGGTGGCGGACCTGCGAGCCGCCCGGCCCGACGTCATCCTGCTGGTCGGCGGGACCGACGGCGGCAACGCAGAGGTGTTGCTTCACAACGGGTCCCGGCTGGCCAAGGCCCGGATCGGCGCCCCGATCGTGGTCGCCGGGAACATCGAGGCCCGCGCCGAGGTGGCGCTCGTCCTGGAGTCGACCGGCAGGCGCTTCATCCTGACCGACAACGTGCTCCCGCAGATCGGCGTGATCAATCCTGATGGTGCCCGCGGCGCCATTCGCGAGATGTTCCTGCGCCACGTCATCGGGGGCAAGCACCTGTCCAAGGGCCCGCAGTTCGCCGCGATGGTCCGGGCCGCGACCCCTGACGCGATGCTGCGCGGGGTCGAGACGCTGGCGGCCGTCACCGCCGGGGACATGCTGGTCTTCGACATCGGCGGGGCCACCACCGACGTCTACTCGGTGATCAGCCCCGAGGGTGAGGACGCGGTGCTGCGCAAGGAGGTCGTCGCCCCGCTCTGGCATGCCCGGACCGTCGAGGGCGACCTCGGGATGCGCTGGAACGCCCATGGCGCCACGGCGGCCGCCGCGGTCGAGAAGCTGCTGTCCGGACCTGAGCTCGAACGTCTTCAGATCTGGGCGGCCGGCGTCGAGGCCGACCCGACCCGCCTTCCGCAGAGCGACGCCGAGGTCGAGCTCGACCTGACCCTGGCGAAGGTGGCTGCGCTCACTGCCGTGCGGCGTCACGCCCGCGCCCCGCAGCCCGGGGACCCGGCCCGCCCGCTCGCGCAGCTGGCACACGTCATCGGCTCCGGCGGGTTCCTGCGGCACAGCCCCGAGGCCATGCAGGACGAGGTACTGCGAGCTGTCACCACCGATGTCGGCGGTGGCTGGAAGGTCCCGACCCACGCGCGCACCACGGTTGACACGGCATACCTGCTGTTTGCCGTGGGGCTGCTGACCGACGCGGCCGGCCAGGGGCCCGAGGTGGCGGCCAGGGTGGCCGCCCAGGTACTTGCCACGCAGACTCTGCACCCTCGCTGAAGCCGGCGCAGGTAGCCTGCAGGGGTGGCAACAAGGCGTTGGCCCGCCTGGTGAGTGAGGATGCGCTGCCTTCTGGGGCTTCACGGTGCCGGCAAGACCACGGCGGTGCGCATCGGTGCAACCACCACAGGTGCGGGGCCCGCCGAGGACATCCAGACGGGGATCATCGACAGGTTCAGGTCGTTGCCGATCTCGCCGTCGGCCGTGCTGTTCGGGCGCACGCTCCCGGATGTCCTCAACAAGATGACGACGAACGACGCGTTCCCGCTGACGTTCGTGGCCAATACGTTCGTGCCTATCAGCATGCTGTTCGGCACGTTGCAGACGTTCGCCCTGTGGAACCCCATCTCGGCAGTCACGCGCGCCGGCTCTTCGGCAACATTCCGCCGGGCACGCCGCGTCCGGACAGCTGGGCGCTGCAACACCCGACGACCTACACGCTGCTGTGGTCCGTGGCCATCGTGGTCGTCCTCGTCCCGCTGACGACCCGGCAGTTCCATCGCTCGGTCAGACGATGACTCACCTGAAAGACGGACTCAGTCGACAAACGGTTTGGCGTCCAGGACCTTGACCTTGATGTCCTTGCCGTTGGGCGCGCGGAAGCTGGTCACGTCGCCGGACTTGAGGTCGAGGATGGACTTGCCCAGCGGCGACTTCTCGCTGTAGACCTCGAGATCGGAGTTCTCAGCGATCTCGCGGCTGCCGAGCAGAAACACCAGCTTGTCGCCGAGCACCTCGACCGTGACCACCATCCCGGGTTCGACGATGCCGTCATCCGCGGGGGCGTGCCCGACGATGGCGTTCTCCAGGAGCTGGGTCAGCTGGCGGATCCGGGCCTCCATCTTGCCCTGTTCCTCCTTGGCTGCGTGGTAGCCGCCGTTCTCTTTCAGGTCTCCCTCGTCACGGGCCGACTCGATCTTCTTGGAGATGTCGGAGCGGCCTTCACCCGAGAGCTGGGTCAACTCGCCCTTGAGCCGGTCGTAGGCCTCCTGGGTGAGGTAACTCGCAGCAGGCGTTGCGGTGTCAGTCACGTCTAGCTCCTTGGTGTCCGGGGTTGCCAACGACTCGCCAGATCAGCGGTATGCCGTGGGCCAAATAAGCGGGTCCGGACTCTCGATCTCATGATCGAAAGAGGCCAGACCCTGGTGTGATGGGGCCAAGCGTAGCAATCTTTCGCCTGGGCGGGGATAGTTCCTGCTCAGGCGATGGCGCAGGACTTGACCACGCCGGTGACAGCGCGGGCCGTCGTGCGAACCCGTGTGGTGCGTTGCACTGACGTGGTGTCTGAAGCCGGCACGCGCACCTCGACCAGTCCCACCGTCCCGAAGCTCCGGTCCATGGCGCGGACCACGCACATGACGTCGCTGCCGGTCGGCCGGCTGACGAGATAGGTCACGTCCACGGTCCGGTCATCAACGACGCGATAGCCCTGGACGGTCCAGCTCGGATGGCCCACCGTGGACGCCAGCCCGAACCAGACGGCCATGGCGCAGCCCAGCAGAATACCGATGGTGGCGGTGGCCCACCACTTGGCTGCGCCTGGGGCGGGGCGGGGGATCAGCACGGGCCACGACCTTTCGGGGGGTGTTCGCCGGTGGGTGAGAGGATGAGGGTTTGAACCAGCGAAGGGTTCGGTAATGGACCATAGTCTGGTACCACGGCGAATGTCCGGTACGACGGTGAGCGGGAGCACATGTGAAGCAAGGACTGCGACTCATGGCGGTGCATGCGCACCCCGATGACGAGTCGAGCAAGGGCGCGGCCACCATGGCCAAGTATGTCGCCCACGGCGTCGAGGTGCTGGTGGTCTCCTGCACGGACGGGGAGCGCGGCGACGTGCTCAACCCGGCGCTGAAGAACGACCCCGAGATCCTGCGCAACCTGCCCGAGGTTCGTCGTCGCGAGATGGCCCAGGCCCAGCGGATCCTCGGCGTTCAGCACACCTGGCTGGGTTTCGTGGACTCCGGCCTTCCCGAGGGTGACCCGTTGCCGCCCCTGCCCGAGGGCTGCTTCGCCCTCGAGCCGCTCGAGGTGACGACCGAGGCGCTGGTCCGGGTCATCCGGGACTTCAGGCCCCATGTGATGACGACGTATGACGAGAAGGGCGGCTACCCCCACCCGGACCACATCATGTGTCACACGGTGTCGATGTCCGCGTTTGCGGCCGCGGGTGACCCGGGCGCCTACCGTCAGGCCGGCCCGCCCTGGCAGCCCCTCAAGATCTACTACAACCAGACGCTGACCAAGGCTCGGATCATGTCCTACCACGACGCGATGGAGGCGGCCGGGCTCGAGTCCCCGTACGGGGAGTGGATCTCGCGCTGGGAGGACCGCGGCGAGCGCACCATCACGACCAGGGTCGAGTGCGCCGACTACTTCGAGCAGCGTGACCAGGCGCTGCTGGCCCACGCCACCCAGGTCGACCCCGACGGCACCTGGTTCACCGTGCCGATGGCGATGCAGAAGGAGATCTGGCCCACCGAGGACTTCGAGGCGGCAGTGTCCTTTGTGCCGATCGAGCCGGAGGAGTCGGACCTGTTTGAAGGACTTGGCGCCCCCGAACGGGCAAGCGCCCTGGCGATATCTGGCGACCTGCCCATCGCCTATGACGGACGGAAAGAGGCCCGATGAATCCTGAGAGCGTTGATGTGACCGCGGGGCTGGGCGGCTTCCTGGCCTTCTTCCTGCTCGCCGTGGCCCTGTACTTCCTGATGCGCAACATGAACGGCCGGCTGCGACGGCTGGCCTATCGTGAGGAGCGGGAGGCCACCGGTAACACCGATACCGGTGCTACCACCGAGGCCACCGAGGCCACCGAGACACCTTTTCAGGAAGCGCCCGATTCCCAGGACCAGCGGGGTGACTCACCGAACCGTCCAGACTGAGGCTGACCGCTCAGGTCATGGGCCCGGCCGCGTAGACCGCCATGGACACCGCGATGTAGTGCACGACGAACGCGGCGACGGTCAGCACGTGGAAGATCTCGTGGAAGCCGAACCATCGCGGTGAGGGGTTGGGCCGCTTGGTCCCGTAGACGACGGCGCCGAGGGTGTAGAGCAGGCCACCCACCGCGATCAGGATGACAACGGCTGCGCCGCCGGCCTCATACAGCGGTTTGAGATAGAACACTGCGACCCAGCCGAGTGCGACGTAGATGGGCGTGTAGAGCCAGCGCGGGGCGCCGACCCAGAAGACTCGGAACAGCACCCCGGCGATGGCTCCGATCCAGGCGATCAGGAGCAGGTTGCGGGTCTGGGTCGGAGGCAGCAGCAGCAGCGCGAAGGGCGTGTAGGTGCCGGCGATGATCAGGAAGATGTTGGAGTGGTCCATCCGCTTCAGCGTGCCCCGGACCGAATCGGACCAGGTGCCGCGGTGATAGACCGCTGAGGTTCCGAACAGCATGGCGGCCGTGACGGCGAAGATGATGGAGCCGATGCGGGCTTTGCCCTCCGGGGCGAGGGCGACCAGGACGATGCCGGCTGCCAGCACCAGTGGGAAGCTTCCCGCGTGAATCCAGCCGCGCAGCTTGGGCTTGACCGCGGAGACTGCGGCGACTGCCGCGACCAGTGGGCTGCGATCGGGCAGGGGGGGTGTGGAGCTCATGAGTTCAAGCATAACCTACGGAACCGTAAGTTACTCATGCGTAACTTGTGATGCAGGTCGCTCGGACCTCGCCGGGGGGCACAGGGACTCGGAGTAACGTTGAAGTCCAGAGATGGAGGAGGCTTGCCGTGGGGCTGCGTGACGTGCTGCTTGGCGCCTACGAGCGTCGGCTCGCTGCATCTCTGCGCCAGCAACGGGTGCCACGTCACGTCGGGGTCATGCTCGACGGCAACCGCAGATGGGCCAAGGCCAACGGCGCCAACACCGCACAGGGCCATCAGGCGGGCGCCGACAACATCTCGCCGCTGCTGGAATGGTGCGAGGAGGCCGGCGTCGAGGTGGTCACCCTCTGGCTGCTCTCGACCGACAACCTCAACCGTCCGGCCAAAGAGCTGGAGCCATTGCTGGCGATCATCGAGCGCGTTGTCACGGAGCTTGCCGCCTCCAGGCGCTGGCAGCTGAATCCCGTTGGGGCACTTGACCTTCTGCCTCCGGAGACGGCGCGCTGCCTGAAAGACGCGGCGGATTCGACCCGCGACGTCGACGCCATGATCGTCAACGTCGCGGTCGGCTACGGTGGCCGTCGCGAGATCGCCGATGCCGTCCGCGCGATGCTGCTGGAGCACGCGGCCAAGGGCACCTCGATCGAGGAGCTCGCCGAGGTCTTTGACGTCGAGCACATCGCTGACCACCTCTACACCAAGGGACAGCCCGATCCCGACCTGGTGATTCGCACCTCGGGCGAGCAGCGGCTCGGAGGTTTCATGCTCTGGCAGAGCGCGCACAGCGAGTTCTACTTCTGTGAGGCCTACTGGCCGGACTTCCGGAGGGTCGACTTCCTGCGGGCTTTGCGGGCCTACGCCGAGCGCGAGCGACGCTATGGCTGCTAGCCGCCAGGCTCAGGACACACGGGGCAGGACAACGGCAGACGAATCGTTGGTTGACATCGTGCGTGTCGGCGCAGATGTGGTGACAGCCGCCGGGTCGAAGGCTTAGCCTCTGCAGTGACGCAAGGCACCCGTCATGCGTTCGGGAGGCCCGCCATATGGAGCGATCTCAGCTCCGGACGGAGGGCCGGTACCGGCCCCACCGTCTGATGGGGGCACGGTCCTGGCACCTCGTCCGCGAGTAGACGTGCAGCCGGTACGTGCTGTGCGCAGGGGAGTCGCAATGGCCACTGTTGAGCATGGCCCGAAGACGTATGTGCTGGATACCTCCGTCCTGCTGTCCGACCCGCGGGCGATGCTGCGCTTCAGCGAGCACGAGGTGGTGCTCCCGGTGGTGGTGGTGACCGAGCTCGAGGCCAAGCGTCACCACCCGGAGCTGGGCTACTTCGCCCGGCAGGCCCTGCAGCTGCTCGATGAGATGCGGATCCGGCAGGGGCGCCTGGACGCACCCATTCCCGTCGGTCAGGACGGGGGGACGCTGCGGGTCGAGCTCAACCACACCGACCCGGAGTCACTGCCCGCAGGCTTCCGGCTCGGCGACAACGACACCCGGATCCTGGCCGTCGCCAAAAACCTGAGCCTGGCCGGTCACGATGTGACGGTCGTCAGCAAGGACCTGCCGATGCGGGTCAAGGCGTCGGCGTGCGGGCTGGATGCCGAGGAGTACCGCGCCGAGTTTGCCATCGACAGCGGGTGGACCGGGATGGATGAGCTCAACGTCTCGGTTGAGGAGATGGACTCGCTGTACGAGACCGGTCGCCTTGAGAGCGAGCAGGTGCTCGACCTGCCGTGCCACACCGGTCTCATCCTGATGTCACCGCGGGGTGGAGGGCTTGGCCGGGTGGGTCCGGACAAGACGGTCCGGCTGGTGCGCGGCGACCGGGACGCGTTCGGCCTGCACGGTCGCAGCGCCGAGCAGCGGATCGCGCTGGACCTGCTGATGGACCCCGATGTTGGCATCATCAGCCTCGGCGGGCGGGCCGGCACCGGCAAGAGTGCCCTGGCGTTGTGCGCCGGCCTGGAGGCGGTCATGGAGCGGCGCCAGCACCGCAAGGTGGTCGTCTTCAGGCCGTTGTACGCCGTGGGAGGTCAGGACCTCGGCTATCTGCCCGGCAGCGAGACCGAGAAGATGGGGCCCTGGGGGCAGGCGGTCTTCGACACCCTCGGGGCGCTGGTCTCCACGGAGGTCGTCGAGGAGATCATGGACCGGGGGATGCTGGAGGTCATGCCCCTGACCCATATCCGGGGCCGCTCGCTACATGACTCCTTCGTCATCGTGGACGAGGCGCAGTCGCTGGAGCGCAACGTCCTGCTCACCGTTCTCTCCCGGATCGGCCAGAACTCCAAGGTGGTTCTCACCCACGATGTCGCGCAGCGGGACAACCTCCGGGTGGGTCGCCATGACGGGGTAGCGGCGGTCATCGAGGCGCTCAAGGGACACCCGCTCTTCGCCCACATCACGTTGACCCGCAGTGAGCGCAGCCCGATCGCGGCGCTGGTGACCGACCTGCTGGAGGGCCTCGAGATCTGAGGTTCCGGGTCGGGTGGCGATGGTGTGTCAGATCCGGCTGGAGGGTCTGCCCGCGCCGCAGCGATTAGGTATTCCGGGGCATCTCTGGGACCGTATGGGCGCAACGCTGGTAGCCCATGGCGCAACCAGACCACCAAATCTGACTCACACAGACCGCCAGTCTGGCGGTCTCCTCTCTTTTGTGGAGGCTGCATGTCCACGGCTTACAAGGGGCGACATGCCGGGGGAGAACACCCGGCCCGGGTCGTTCCGAAGGCCGGGACAGCAAGCGCCGGGACAGCAAGCGCCGGGCCCTCCCACCAGGCCCGGCGTCCGCTGATCTCCGCCGCCGCGATCCTCGTTGTTGCCGGCGTCTGTGCCGCGGGTGCGTCGCAGGCCCCACCGACCACCACCGCGTCGTTCACCCCGAGCCCGATGGCTGCGGCTCAGGCCACCGAGCTCTCCGACAACAGCAACGACACGAACGCCGCCCTGGCAGCGGCCCGTCGCTCCGGCGTGCAGCGCGCCTCGGTGCTGACCCACCAGCAGGCGGCCGCCGCAGACGTGGAGGCCAAGGCGAAGATAGGGGCAGCGATTGCGCTGGTCCGGGCTCGTGCGGTGGCCGCCGAGAAGGTCGCTCGTGACCTCGCCCGCCAGGGTCTGCTCGACCGGGCACAGTCCAACCCCCGGGCCGCCGGCCGCCTGCTGGCCGCTGACCGTGGCTGGGGGGATTCACAGTTCGGCTGTCTGGACAGCCTGTGGACCAAGGAGAGCGGCTGGCGCTGGAACGCCGACAACGCCGGATCTGACGCCTACGGCATACCGCAGGCCCTGCCCGGCTCCAAGATGGCCTCGGTCGGCAGCGACTGGGCCACCAACCCGATCACCCAGATCAAGTGGGGTCTGAACTACATCGCCGGCAGGTATGGCACCCCGTGCTCGGCGTGGGACCAGTCCCGGGCCGTGAACTGGTACTGAGGCTGTACGACAACAGCCCTTATCCACGACGAACGGCCCGCGTGAACCTCATGGTTCGCACGGGCCGTTCGTCATTCGAGAGCGGCCGCACACGCGGGTGACCTACAGGAAGAGGGTCACCAGTGCGAAGCCCACCACGCAGGACGTGAACACCGAGATCAGCCCCGGGATGATGAAGGAGTGGTTGATCACGAACTTGCCGATCCGGGTGGTCCCGGACCGGTCGAACCCGATGCAGGCCAGGTCCGAGGGATACGTCGGCAGGATGAAGTAGCCGTAGGACGCTCCGAAGAAGCCGATGATCAGCGCCGGCTCCACGCCGAGTGCCAGTCCGATCGGTGCGATGGCCACGAGGGCTGCCGCCTGGCTGTTGACCAGCTTCGAGACGACGAAGAGCACGATGGCATAGGTCCACGGTGCGCCTTGAACCACGCTCCCGAGGGAGTCCTGCAAGGCGTCGATGTGCGCGGAGAAGAAGGTGTCCGCCATCCAGGCAACGCCGAAGACCGCAAAGATGGCCGTCATCCCGGCTTTGAACACGGATCCGTTGTTGATCTCGTTCGCTTTCACCTTGCAGGTCAGCAGGATGAAGGCGCCCGCGACGAGCATCGCCATCTGGATGACGAGGTTCATCGACAGCTTCTCGGTCTCGCCGTCGACCGTGAAGCTCGGGCGCAGGCCCGAGAAGGCCCCCAGCGCCACGACCGTCGCGATACCGGCGAAGAAGATCCACATGGAGCGGAAGGCCTCCCGGGAGAATGTCCGGTCCATCAGCGTCGAGCCGTCGTTGCCGCCGGCAGCTGTGCCGGCTCCGGGATGGTCGCCCATACCAGAGCCACCGGCTCCGACTCCTGCGCCGATGAGCTGCGGGGTCTTCAGCGCGCTGTCTGCGCTGACCGCTGCAGGCTCTCCATAGATGTAGGCATACTGCTCGGGGTCGGCGATCCTGGCCTGGAAGTCCGGGTCGTCGTCAAGGTCCTTGCCACGGCGCATGCTCCACAGCGCCGTAAGCAGCACACCGGACAGCGAGGCGGGGATGGAGATCATCAGGATCTGCGGGATGGAGTAGGCATCGCCGACTCCGGCTTTGGCACCGAGGATGGTGACCAGCGAGACGGTCGCCACTGAGACAGGCGAGGCGGTGATGCCCATCTGCGAGGCAACTGAGGCGGCAGCCATCGGTCGCTCCGGGCGGATGTTGTTCTTGATCGCGATGTCGTCGATGATCGGGAACATCGTGTAGACGACGTGGCCGGTGCCGCACATCAGGGTGAGCGTCCAGGTGGTCAGCGGCGCCAGGATGGTGATGTACTTCGGATGCCTGCGCAGGATCTTCTCGGCGAACTGCATCATCACGTCGAGGCCGCCGGCGCTCTGCAGCACGGACGCGCACCCGATCACTGCCAGAATCGTCAGCATCACGCTGACCGGCGGCTCGCCGGGAGTCAGCCCGAAGACGAAGACGAAGATGACCAGGCCCACCCCCGAGATCAGGCCCAGCCCGATGCCGCCGTAGTGGGTGCCCAGCAACAAACAGGCCAGGATGACGACGATCTGCAGCGTGAGGATCATGGGTTCATTTCTCGTGAGAGCTCGCCGAATGCCGAGGGCTGCGGCAGACAGGCTGGGCCGGGTGGACCCGGGTTCTGGTGAACCGGTTCATTCTGCGTCCCATCCTCGCTGAATCTGTGCTGACCCCGTCAGGACCTACGTCCCCGCATCCCCTATGAGGTGGATCACCACTGGTGATCGAGCAGGGCCGCAGCGTGAATGTCGACCTGGCTCAGGGGGCCGAAGAGGTGCGGGTCATCGAGAGAACGTCCAGGGCCTCGTCGAGCTGGGCCTGGGTCAGGTCGCCCGCTTCAACGTGGCCGCGGGCAAGGACGATGTCACGGATGGATCGACTCTCACGGACGGACTGCTTGACGACCGCGGCGGCCGCCTCGTAGCCCAGGTAGCGGTTGAGCGGGGTCACGATCGCCGGTGAGCTCTGGGCCAGGTCGAGGCACCGCTGCTCGTCGGCGGTGATGCCGTCGACGCATCGGTCGGCAAGGAGCCGGCAGGCCGAGGCGAGGAAGGTCAGTGACTCCAGCAGGTTGCGTCCGATCACCGGCAGCATGACGTTGAGCTCGAAGTTGCCGGCAGCACCTGCCGTGGTGATGGTCGCGTCATTGCCGATGACCTGGGCGCAGACCATGAGGACTGCCTCCGGGACCACCGGGTTGACCTTGCCGGGCATGATGCTCGACCCGGGCTGCAGCGCAGGCAGGTGGATCTCGCCCAGCCCGGCTCGCGGACCCGAGCCCATCCAGCGCAGGTCGTTGCAGATCTTGGTCAAACTGACCGCGAGGACCTTGGCGGCGCCGCTCAGGGCAACCAACGCGTCCTGGGTGGACTGGGCCTCGAAATGGTCCCAGGCCTCCCGGAAGTCGCCGTCGGTGGTCCGGTTCAGCCGCGAGATCACTGCCGCGGCAAACCCGGGTTCGGCGTTCAGGCCGGTGCCGACAGCGGTCCCGCCCAGCGGCAGCTCGGCGGCGCCGTCAACGGCCGCCAGCAGCCTTTCGCGGGCCAGCTCGATCTGGCGCCGGTAGCCGCCGAACTCCTGGCCGAGGGTGACCGGCACGGCGTCCATCAGGTGCGTCCTGCCGGCCTTGACCACGTCGGCGAAGGCGCTCTGCCGACCGTGCAGGGCAGTCGACAGCTGTTGCAGGGCCGGCTCCAGCAGGTCTCGCGCGGCGAGCACCGCGGCCACCCGGATGGCGCTGGGGAAGGTGTCGTTGCTGGACTGTCCGGCGTTGACGTGGTCGTTCGGGTGGACCTCCAGGCCGGTGGCCAGGTGGGCGAGGCGTGCCACCACCTCGTTCATGTTCATGTTGGTGGACGTCCCGGAGCCGGTCTGGAAGACGTCGACCGGGAACTGGCTGTCGTGCATCCCCCGGGCCACGTCGTCGGCTGCCAGCTCGATGGCGTGGGCGATGGCGGGGTCCAGCAGGGACAGCTCCGCATTGGCGTGGGCGGCCGCGGACTTGATCTGGGCTAGGGCATGCAGGATCGGCAGGGGCATGGTCAGCCCGGAGATCGGGAAGTTCTGCACCGCCCGGGCGGTCTGGGCGCCCCACAGCGCGTCAGCCGGCACCTCAAGCTCGCCCATCGAGTCATGCTCAGTCCTCATCGGGCCATCATGGCCCAGCTCGGTGGCTCACGCCATGCTCCGAGCCGGGGTCAGAGCTTACGCAGCCGGATCCGGCGGACGCTGTGGTCCTCACCCTTGGACAGCACCAGGGTGGCCCGGCCGCGGGTGGTCAGCACGTTGTCGATCAGGTTCCGCTCGTTGATCGTGCCCCAGATGCCCTCGGCGATCTCCCGGGACTGGTCATCGGACAGCCCGGCGTAGCGGTGGAAGTAGGAGGTCGGATCCGTGAAGGCGGTCTCGCGCAGGCGAAGGAACCGCTCGACATACCAGGTCTTGATGTACTCCTTGCGGGCATCCACGTACACGGAGAAGTCGAAGAAGTCACTGACCGCAAGCCCGGTACGCCCGTCGGCCAGCACCCGGGGTGCCTGCAGGACGTTGAGGCCCTCGACGATGAGAACATCCGGGCGACGCACCACGATCTGCTCGTGGGGAACGATGTCGTACGTCAGATGGGAGTAGACGGGCGCGGTGACCTCCTCCTTGCCGGCCTTCACCTCGGCCACGAACCGGAGCAGGCGTCGACGGTCATACGACTCGGGGAAGCCCTTGCGCAGCAGAATCCCCCGACGCTCGAGCTCCTTGTTGGAATACAGAAAGCCATCCGTGGTCATCAGCTCCACCCGTGGCGTCCCGGGCCAGCGCCCCAGCAGCTCGCGCAGGATCCGGGCGGTAGTGGACTTGCCCACCGCCACCGAGCCGGCGACCCCGATGACGAACGGGGTGCGCCCGGGCTGCTCTCCCAGGAAGTCCGCCGTGATCCGGTGCAGGCCCTCTGTTGCGCCGACATAGAAGTTGAGCAGGCGTGACAGCGGAAGGTAGACCTGCTCGACCTCCGTGAGGTCCATCCGTTCGCCGAGGCCTCGCAGCCGGGTCACATCAGCCTGGGTCAGGCTCAGCGGGTGGTGGTCGCGCAGGCGGGCCCACGCCGCACGGTCAAGTTCGACGTACGGCGAAAGCAGGGAGTGGCTATGGGGCGGACGCACCTGATCATTGTGGCGGAAGACCGCCTGGCCCGTGGATCGGGCGTCGCCGGTTAGGCTGACCCTCATGTGCGGAATCGTGGGATATGTGGGTCCGAAGGTCGATGGCAGGGCCTTGGCGGTCGTTATGGAGGGGTTGGCCAGGCTGGAGTACCGCGGCTACGACTCCGCCGGTGTGGCCCTGATCGCCGGCGAGCACGTGGTGACCGCCAAGCGGGCCGGCAAGCTCGCCAACCTCGTCGCAGCCCTGGCGCAGGAGTCGCTGCCCGAGTCGGGCACCGCGATCGGGCACACCCGGTGGGCCACCCACGGCGCCCCCACCGACGAGAACGCACACCCCCACCTTGGTGGCGAAGACGGCAAGCTTGCGCTGATCCACAACGGCATCATCGAGAACTTTCACGGACTGCGGGCCGCTCTGATCGAGGAAGGCATCCACTTCCAGAGCGAGACCGACACCGAGGTCGTCGCCCAGCTCCTGGCCCGCTCCTACGACAAAGTGGGCGACCTCACCGAGGCCATGCGCCAGATCGTGGGGGAGCTCAAAGGGGCCTTCACCCTGCTGGCGGTCCACGCGGACCAGCCGGGGGTCGTCGTCGGGGCTCGCCGCAACAGCCCGCTGGTCGTAGGTATCGGCGACGGTGAGACCTACATGGGCTCAGACGTGGCGGCCTTCATCGGCTACACCCGTGAGGCGCTCGAGCTCGCCCAGGACCAGATCGTCACCATCACCACAGCCGGCGCGACCATCATCAACTTCGACGGGACCCCCGGCCAGGGCAAGGCCTACCACGTCGACTGGGATGCGGCGGCCGCGCAGAAGGGCGGCTTCCCGAACTTCATGGCCAAGGAGATCAACGACCAGCCGCACGCCGTGGCCGACACTCTCCTGGGTCGCACGAACGAGGCCGGCGCGCTGGTGCTGGACGAGCTGCGCATCGATGAGGCCGAGCTGCGGGCTGTCGACAAGATCGTGATCATCGCCTGTGGCACCGCCGCGTATGCCGGCATGGTCGCCAAGTACGCCATCGAGCACTGGACCCGCATCCCGTGCGAGGTCGAGCTGGCCCACGAGTTCCGCTACCGCGACCCGGTGGTCAACGCCCGTACGCTCGTCGTCGCGATCTCACAGTCCGGCGAGACCATGGACACGTTGATGGCCGTCAAGCACGCGCGGGTGCTCGGCGCCCGCGTCATCGCGATCTGCAACACCCATGGGTCGACGATCCCGCGTGAGTCGGACGCGGCGCTCTACACCCATGCAGGCCCGGAGATCGCGGTCGCCTCGACCAAGGCCTTCCTGGCCCAGATCACCGCCTGCTACATCCTCGGCCTCTACCTCGCCCAGCTGCGCGGTGGCACCTACGCCGACGAGGCTCAGGCCGTGATGAGGGATCTCGGCGAGACGCCGGCCAAGATCCAGACGGTGCTGGACGGGCTGGACCGGGTGCGCGAGATCGCCCGGTTCATGGTCGACACCCGCTCGGTCCTGTTCCTGGGGCGCCACGTGGGCTACCCGGTGGCCCTCGAAGGGGCGCTCAAGCTCAAGGAGCTCGCCTACATCCACGCGGAGGGCTTCGCGGCGGGGGAGCTCAAGCACGGACCCATCGCCCTGATCGAGGCCGGGCAGCCGGTCTTCGTCATCGTGCCCTCGCCGCACAGCGAGCACGGACTGCACGACAAGGTCGTCTCCAGCATCCAGGAGATCCGCGCCCGCGGAGCGCGGACCATCGTGATCGCCGAAGAGGGCGACGAGGACGTGGTGCCGTTTGCCGACGAGATCATCCGGGTCCCGGTGACCCCGACCCTACTGGCGCCCCTGCTGACGGTGGTCCCCCTGCAGGTGTTCGCCTGCGAGCTGGCTTCGGCCAAGGGCCTGGACGTCGACCAGCCGCGCAACCTGGCCAAGTCCGTGACGGTCGAATGACCGAGTCGTCCGGATGATCATCGGGGTCGGCATCGACGTCGTCGATGTGGCGCGTTTCGGCCAGACGCTGGAACGGACCCCTCGCCTGCTCCAGCGGCTGTTCATCGAGTCCGAGCGTTCGATGGGGCTCAACTCCCTGGCTGCCACATTTGCCGCCAAGGAGGCGCTCGCCAAGGCACTGGGCGCACCGGTTGGCCTGCGCTGGGTCGACGCCAGCGTGTTGCGTGACGAGGACGGCAGCCCGCACCTGAAGATGTGGGGAACAGTCCAGGCGCGTGCAGACGCGCTCGGGGTAGTGGGGCTGCACGTCTCGCTGTCCCACGATGCCGGGATCGCCTCGGCAGTGGTGATCGCCGAGAGCTGAGGCCGCAATGATCCGCGCGTATGCCGTGCCCGCCGTCCGCAAGGCCGAGGCCGCCGCCCTGGCCGAGCTCGACGAGGGCGAGCTGATGTCCCGGGCGGCCTCCGGTCTGGCCGCCGTCGCGTCCGCCAGGCTCGGCGGCCCGGGCGGACGGCGTGTCGTTGCGATGGTCGGGGCAGGCAACAACGGTGGGGATGCGTTGTATGCGCTTGCCTCTCTCGCCCGCGACGGCGCCACTGCCGTGGTCCTGACCGTGGCTGGCTCGGTGCACGAAGGGGGGCTGCGGGCCGCTCGCGAGGCGGGCGCGTTGGTGCTCGATGCCGTTGAGGGTCAAGCAGACTCGGCTTCGGCGGTCTCCTCGACGCTGCGAGAGGCCGATCTGGTCATCGACGGGATTGTCGGCATCGGCGGACATCCAGGCCTTTCGCCGCGGATCGAGGCCCTGCTCGCGGAGGTGAGTGACTCGGCATACGTGCTGGCGGTGGACCTGCCGAGCGGGACAGATCCTGACGGTGAGGTGCCCACCCAGTCCTGCGTCTTCGCCGACGAGACGGTGACCTTCATCGCGGCCAAGCCGGTGCACCTGCTGCCGGCCAGCGAGCCTGCGGTGGGGCGGCTCACGGTCGTGGACATCGGGGTGAGGATCGGCGGAGCGGCTGCGGTCGAGCGGGTCACCGCCGGCGACGTCGCGTGGCTCTGGCCCCGTCCCGGCCCGGCTGACGACAAGTACTCCCGCGGCGTGCTCGGCATCGTCGCTGGTGGGGAGAAGTACACCGGGGCCGCGCTCCTGGCCGTCACTTCGGCGGTGTGCTCGGGCGCGGGGATGGTGCGCTACGTCGGCCCGCCGACGCCGACCCTGCTGGTGCGCTCGCAGGTTCCCGAGGCGGTCATCGGCCAGGGTCAGGTGCAGGCCTGGCTCATCGGACCCGGGGTCGACGCCGCGGACGAGTCTGCTGACGGCCGGGCACAACGATCTGCGGCGCAGTCAGCCCTGGACTCCGGCCTGCCCTGTGTCGTGGACGCCGGCGCCCTCGACCTGGTCGTCGAGCCGCGATCCACGCCGACCCTGCTGACACCTCACGCCGGCGAGCTGGCCACCATGCTGAGCCGGCTCGAGGCCAGCCAGGTCGCAGTGGGTCGCTCGACCGTGGCCGGCGCGCCGCTGGCCCATGCGAGGCGCCTGGCCGACCTGACGAACAGCACGGTCATGCTGAAGGGAGCCACGACGCTTGTCGTCTCCCCGGACTCCGCGGACTCGGCTGGCCTTGCGGTGCGCTCGCAGGCCGATGCGCCCGCCTGGCTGGCCACTGCCGGCTCGGGAGACGTGCTTGCCGGCCTGGCAGGCACGTTGCTGGCGTCCGGGCTGACACCGCTCGACGCGGGCAGCCTTGCCGCACTCGTTCACGGGCTCGCCGCTGATGCTGCCAACCCCGGGGGCCCCGTTCGCGCGTCGGAGGTGGCACAGGCGATACCCGGGGTCGTTGCCACCCTGCTGGTCCGCCGCGATACCCGATCCTGAGAGACTGCAACCATGACGGACGAGATGGCTGGCATGGGCGCACCGAGTGTGAAGTCGAACGACGGCCTGGCAACAGCAAAGGCCACCGTTGACCTGGATGTGATCTGCCGCAACGTCGAGGTTCTGCGTGAACGCGCCGGCTCGGCTGCCGTGATGGCCATCGTCAAGGCGGATGCCTACGGGCATGGCCTGCTGCCCAGTGCTCTGGCCGCCCTGCGTGGCGGCGCGTCGTGGCTGGGAGTCGCCCAGCTCGGCGAGGCGATGACCCTCCGGGAGAGCGGGATCCAGGCGCCGCTGCTGTCCTGGCTGCATGTCCCGGGCGCTGACTTTGCCGGCGCCATCTGCGCCGACATCGACCTGTCCGTATCGGCGCCGTGGTCCCTGGGCGAGGTTGCCGAGGCTGCCCGCGGGCTGGGGCGCACGGCCCGCATCCACCTCAAGGTCGACACCGGGCTCGGTCGCAATGGTGCTTTCGGTGACGACTGGCAGGTTCTGCTGTCAGCCGCCCGAAGTCTTGAGGCCGAGGGCCTGGTCCGGATCGTCGGCGTGATGTCTCACTTCGCCTATGCGGACGAGCCGTCGCACCCGACGGTTCGCCGGCAGCTCGAGGTATTCAGCGAGGCGGTGAGCGCCGCCGAGCGTGCCGGGTGCGACCTCGAGGTCCGGCACATCGCCAACTCCGCAGCGGTCCTCACCAACTCCGGTGCAGCGTTCGACCTGGTGCGCCCGGGGCTGGCTGTCTACGGCCTGTCGCCGGTTCCCCAGCTGGGCGACCCGCAGTCCTTCGGGCTGACCCCTGCGATGACGCTGAGCGCCGATCTTGCCGTGACCAAGCGGATGCCGGCCGGCCAGGGTCTCAGCTACGGGCATCAGTACGTCACCTCGCAGGACACGACGGTGGGCGTGGTGCCGATGGGCTACGCCGACGGCATCCCGCGCAACGCCACGAACGTCGGGCCGGTGAGCGTGAGCGGGGAACGATATACGGTTTCCGGGCGGGTCTGCATGGACCAGTTCGTCATTGACCTCGGTCCGGCAAGCAGTGCCCGGGCCGGGGAACGAGTCACTTTGTTCGGGACCGGCGAGGCCGGGGATCCGACCGCGCAGGACTGGGCACAGGCCACTGAGACGATCTCGTACGAGATCGTCACTCGGATCGGGTCACGGGTGCCGCGCGTCTACATCGGGGGTTGATGTGAGTCGCCAGCGTCGCACGCTCACCGGAATCGGTGTCGGCCTGGCAGCAGCCAGTGCCACCGCAGCGGTGGGTGTCGTCGCGGATCGCCTTGCCCGGGCCCTGCAGACGGCCAAGGCCCTGGACACCCTTGACACCTTCGAGGAAGAGCCTTCGGAGCGGATCGTCGTCCTGGCCGATGACGGCGTGCCGCTGCACGTCGAGGTTGACGAGCCTGTTGGTCGTCCCGTGGGACTGCCCGATGGCGCAGCCGTGCCGACGGTGGTGTTCTCGCACGGCTACACGCTGAGCCTGCGCGCCTGGGTGTTCCAGCGGCGAGCGCTCAAGGCAGCCGGCTACCGTGTCGTCCTCTGGGACGCCCGAGGCCACGGTCAGTCCGGAGCCGGGTCCAAGGAGTCCTACGAGATCGACCAGCTCGGGCACGACCTTTACGCCGTCATCAGCGCGGTGGTGCCGAAAGGCCAGCTGATCCTGGTCGGTCATTCGATGGGGGGAATGACCATGATGGCACTGGCGGCGCACCATCCACAGCTGATCAAGGATCGCGTCATCGGGGCGGCGTTCGTGGCCACCAGCCCCGGAGGGATCTCGGCGGTCTCCTGGGGTCTGGGCAAGGTTCTGGGCAAAGCAGTGCACCGGCTGGGGCCGTTCGCGGTCGGGCAGCTGGCCGGGCGGCAGGGGCTGGTCAACTCGGTGCTCAAGGCGGGCCGAGAGGTCGAGGAGTACTTCGTTGACCTCTACTCCTTTGCCTCGCCGGTGCCGTTGAGCATCGTGCGGCTGACCGCCGACATGATCTTCAAGACCCGCATGGAGGTCATCTCGGACTTCATGGTGACCTTTGACAAGCATGACAAGCGCGAGGCCCTGTCGCAGTACATCGGCGTCGAGACGCTGGTGATCAACGGGGTTCAGGACATGCTGACACCCCCGGCGCACAGCGAGGAGATCGTCAAACTGATACCGGGTGCCGAGCACATCCTGGTCAACGACGCAGGGCACCTCATCATGCTGGAGCACGGCGACGTGGTCAGCGGGCAGCTGTTGGCGCTGGTTGGTCGCGCACAGCGCGCCGCTGCCGTCCAGCTTGACCAGCGTGACAAGCCGCGGGTGCGCCGGACGATCACCGACCTGGCGAACAGGCGACGGATCAAGGCGATTCAAGGGCGTCGCCGCAGTGTCTCCTGAGGTTCTGCCCACGACGACGCCCGAGCCCGGGTCCGGCCAGGCCCGTCGGGTGCAGCTGCGCACCGTTGACGACACCCGGGCCTGGGGCGTCCGGCTTGGTGCTTCGCTCAGGGCAGGGGACCTGCTTGTGCTGGGTGGTGGACTGGGCGCGGGCAAGACCACCCTGACGCAGGGCATCGCCCAAGGGCTTCAGGTGCGTGGCCCGATCACCTCACCCACCTTCGTCATAGCCCGCGTGCACCCATCCCTGGCCGGTGGCCCTGATCTGGTACATGTCGACGCCTATCGGCTGGATGGCCTCGCCGAGCTCGACGACCTCGATCTCGACACGTCGCTCGAAACGGCTGTCACTGTGGTCGAGTGGGGCCACGGTGTGGCTGAACAGCTCAGTGAGGACTACCTGGAACTGACCCTGAGCGGACACGACACCCGGACGGTGAACCTGGTCGGCCACGGCCTGCGGTGGAACGCAGTAGACGCCGCAGTGGTGCTGGACAACCTCGTCTCACTACCCTGACCCTGTGCTTCTGCTCGGGATCGACACCGCCACCTCCGCCGTCACCGTCGCTGTGCATGACGGTGACGGGGTGCTTGCTGAGTGCAGCACCCTGGATGCCCGGCGGCACGGGGAGTACCTCGCGCCAGGAATTACTCAGACGCTGGCCGATGCCGGCCGTACCGTGGATGAGGTCACCGCTGTGGTCGTCGGCACCGGTCCGGGGCCCTTCACCGGCCTGCGGATTGGCCTGGTCACGGCGCGGACTTTCGCGTTCGCACGCGGCATACCGGTGTTCGGGGTGTGCAGTCTGGACGCGATGGCACACCAGGCCTGGCTGGAGGACGCGGCCGGTCTGGGCCAGTCCCTTGTCGTGGCAACGGATGCGCGGCGCAAGGAGGTTTACTGGGCCCGCTATAACGTCTGTCCGGCTGGAGCGCTGCGCAGGGGTGAGCCCATGGTCGCCAAGGCTGGGGCGATCGCTGACGATGTGCGGGGGCTGCCGGTGGCCGGACGAGGTGCCGTGCTGTACGCAGAATGGTTCGGGCGGCGGGTGGGCCCCCTTGACGTGAGCGCCGGAGCCCTGGCCGATCTTGCGGCGCGCAGGCTGGCTGCGGGTGAGGAGCTCGGTGCCGCCGATCCGATGTACCTGCGTCGACCGGACGCGATGCCCCTGGCCCTGCGCAAGCAGGTGCTGCCATGACCTCGCCGGAGGCCGTGCGGCCCGTGACGTCCATGCCCGAGACGACCCTGCGCGAGATGACCTGGCGGGACATCCCCTCCCTGACCGACCTCGAGCCCCTGCTCTTCGCTGATGACGCATGGTCCGAGCAGACCTGGTGGGCGGAGCTGGCCGGACGGCCACGGCGCAGCTACGTCGTCGGCGAGCGAAGCGGCACCGTGGTGGGCTATGCCGGGATCGACTGCGGCGGCGAGGTGGCCGATGTCATGACCATTGCGGTCGCCACCTGCGCCCGGGGGCAGGGATTGGGCTCAGCCCTGATGCGCTGGCTCGTGGCACAGGCCAGGCGTGCCGGCACCGAGTATCTGATGCTGGAAGTCCGGGCAGACAATGCATTGGCGCACCGGCTCTACTCAACGGCGGGCTTTTCCCAGCTGGCGGTGCGACGGAAGTACTACCAACCGGGGGACGTGGACGCGCTCATCATGAGGATGTCGCTGCGGGATCTGACCGACGACACGACAGAGGACGTGACGATATGACCGGCGGACCCCTTGTGCTCGGGATCGAGTCTTCCTGCGACGAGACCGGTGTCGGGATCGTGCGCGGTCACACACTGCTTGCTGACGCCATCGCCAGCAGCGTCGAGGAGCATGCGCGATTCGGCGGTGTGGTGCCGGAGGTTGCCAGTCGCGCCCATCTCGAGGCGATGGTGCCGATGATCGATCGCGCTTGTCGCGACGCCGGCGTCCGGCTCGATGACCTCGACGCGATTGCGGTGACCGCCGGTCCGGGGCTGGCTGGCGCGCTTTTGGTCGGGGTGGCCGCCGCCAAGTCGCTCTCGGTGGCGCTGGGCAAACCGCTCTACGGCGTCAACCACCTCGCGGCCCACGTCGCCGTCGACATCGTGGAGCATGGACCGCTGGCCGAGCCGACGATGGCGATGCTGGTGTCAGGCGGCCACTCCAGCCTGCTGCTCGTCCCGGATATCACCCAGGATGTGCGATCTCTGGGCAGCACGATCGATGATGCCGCAGGTGAGGCCTTCGACAAGGTGGCCAGGGTCCTGGGACTGCCTTTCCCTGGCGGGCCACATGTGGATCGGGTTGCTGTTGATGGTAATTCAGGCCATGTGTTCTTTCCTCGCGGCCTGACCTCCGGCCGCGACATGGAGCGCCACCGGTTCGACTTCTCGTTCTCCGGACTCAAGACGTCGGTCGCCCGCTGGGTGGAGGCGCGCGAGCGGGCAGGTGAACCGGTGCCGGTGGCCGACGTGGCGGCGAGCTTCCAGGAGGCAGTGGTCGACGTGCTGACCCGCAAGGCGGTGCTGGCCTGCCGCGAGCATGGGGTTGACGACCTGCTGATCGGCGGCGGGGTGGCCGCCAACACCCGCTTGCGGGCCATGGCCCGGGAACGCTGCGATGCTGCCGGGATCCGGCTCCGGGTTCCGCGACCCGGGCTGTGCACCGACAACGGGGCGATGGTCGCGGCCCTGGGTGCCGCGATGGTGTCCAGGGGGTGCGCTCCCTCGGCCCTGGACCTGCCCGCCGACTCATCGATGCCGGTCACCCTGGTCCAGGTATGACCGCACCTGTGCCGGTCATCCTCGATGTGGATACCGGCGTCGACGATGCCTGTGCGCTGCTGCTGGCCGCCATGCATCCGGCCGTGGACCTTCGCGCGGTCACCTGCGTCGGTGGCAACGCCAGCGTGGACGACGTTGTCGGGAACACCCTCAAGGTGCTCGACACCGCAGGTCGCGGCGATGTGCGCGTTGCCCGGGGGGCTGCCAGTCCGTTGCTGGAGCCGGTGAGCCATGCGCTGCACGTGCACGGTGACGACGGTATGGCGGACCTCGGCTGGCCGGCTTCCAGTCGTCGTCCTGACCCGCGACATGCGGTCGAGCTGCTGAGGGACCTGTTGGGCCAGGCGGCGTCTGGGGGACCGTCCGATCTGATCACGCTGGTTCCGCTGGCGCCGCTGACCAACATCGCCCTGCTGTTGCGAACCTACCCGGCGGCGTCTGCCGGGCTGCGCGAGATCGTCTTCATGGGTGGTGCGGCACACGCCGGCAACGCCACCGCCTCGGCGGAGTTCAACGTGTGGCACGACCCGGAGGCGGCGGCGATCGTCCTGGAGGCGGCTGGCGAGCTCAGCATCCCGGTGGTGATGTACGGCCTGGACGTCTTCTACGACGTGGTGATCACCCGGGCGCAGGCCTTCGAGCTCATGGCGGTCGGCGGCCGCGGACCCGCCGAGCCCGCCGGGCGGCTGATCGACTTCCAGTGTGGACGTTTTGGGACACCACACGCGACGATCGGTGACGCCGGCGCGGTGTGTGCGGTGATCGATCGTGCGGGCTTGTCGACCACGAGGCTTCCGGTTCGGGTGGAGCTGGCCGGGGCTTACTCGCGTGGCCGGACCATCGTGGACCGTCGCGACTGGTCCGGTGATATCGCCCACGACCCGCACGGGGTGTCGCCTACGTCGGTGGAGGTGGCGCTGTCGTTGGACGCCGGTCGCTACGCCGATCTCTGGCTGCGCACCGTGTCTTGCCCGCCGCCCCTGATGGTCGGGAGGCCCTGATGGTCGAGATGCCCTGATGGTCGAGATGCGCTGATGGCCGAGATGCGCTGATGGGCAGGGTCGTCGTGGTCGGTTCGCTCAACATCGATCTGGTGACCCATGTCGAGCGTCACCCGAAGTCGGGCGAGACGGTTCGCGGTGCCGGTCTTGAGCGGCTGGCGGGAGGCAAGGGCGCCAACCAGGCGGTGGCAGCCTCGGCGGCAGGCGCCCCCGTTGCCATGGTGGGCTGTGTGGGGTCGGACGAGGTTGGAGCCGCATATATTGCAAGGTTGTTGGCTCGTGGCATCGACGTGGCTGCGATCCGGGTGGTGCCCAGCTGCCCCACCGGGCACGAGCTTGTTGTCGTTGACGACGCAGGTGAGACCACGATTATCTCGGTAGCCGGTGCGAATGCCGCAGTGACGGTCGATGACCTCGGGGTGCTCGACGCGGTCGGTCCGGGCGACATCGTGATGCTGCAGCTGGAGGTATCGCTGGAGGTGGTCACCGCCGCCGTGCGTCGTGCAGCGGCCAAGGGCGCTCGGATAGTCCTGAACATGGCTCCCTATGCGGTCTTGCCCCCCGACGTCGTCGCGCTGGCCGATCCGCTGGTGGTCAACGAGCATGAGGCTCTGTTGCTGGCCGACTCGGAGGCAATGCCGGCCTCGTTGTTGGTGACCTTCGGCACTGCCGGGGCGGCCTGGGATGGCGATCAGGTGAACGGGCCGGTGGTCGAGGGCTCGGATGTGCTCGATACCACAGGCGCAGGAGACGCCTTCTGTGGCTCTCTGTGCGCAGCGCTGGTTGCCGGGGCCGGCCGTCGGCAGGCGTTGATGGCCGCCCTGGGTGGGGGCGCCGACGCAGTGACTCACGTGGGGGCGCAGCGAGATCCCGTCCTGTGAGGCACAGTCCCTAGGCTTGGTCGAGAAGGAGATGCACGCTCCCCAGGTTTGGCGATCTTGTTTGGCCATGTGGTCCGGCCATGTGGTCTGGGCATATGGGTTTGGCTGTATGGCAGGATCGAGAGAGTGAATCCGTCGACCGCTCTGGCTACGGTTGTGGTGGACGAGCTGGTTCGCCACGGAGTTCGTGAAGCCGTCCTCTGCCCCGGCTCCCGTTCTGCTGCCTTCGCCTATGCCTTGCAGGATGCGGATCGGGCCGGCCGCATCCGGCTGCACGTGCGCGTGGACGAGCGCTCGGCGGGTTTTCTGGCCTTGGGCCTGGCCAAGGCCACCCGCCTGCCGGTGCCTGTATTCACCACCTCCGGTACGGCGGTGGCGAACCTTCACCCCGCCGTCCTGGAGGCCAGCCACGCCGCGGTGCCCTTGATCATCGTCAGCGCCGACCGGCCGGCCGAGCTGCAGGGCACCGGCGCGAACCAGACGACCAACCAGAGTGAGCTGTTCGGGACCGCGACCCGGCTGTTTCATCATCTCGGTGCCCCGGAACGCCGAGATGGCCAGAATGCTGTCTGGCGGTCAGTAGTGAGTCGGCTTTACATCGCAGCTACCGGATCCGCCGGCTCGGACGCCGGGCCGGTGCACCTCAATGTCTCTCTGCGGGAGCCGCTGGTGCCGGATCTGTTGCCAGTCGGCGAATGGCCGGAGAGCCTTGATGGCCGAGACCACCGCGCTCCATGGGTCACGGTCACACCTGTCGGCCGTCATGCGCAGGGACTGGCTCCCATTCCCAGGACCCTGATCGTGCTGGGCGATCTGCCCGATCCTGCCATGGCCGTCGAGGTGGCGGCGCTATCCCTGACCTCGGGATGGCCGCTCCTCGCGGAGCCGTTCGGCGCCGCTGACCGCAGTGCCCTTGAGCGCGTACTGCTCGCCAACGACTCCAAGGACGCCAAAGGGTCCACTGGCCCTGACCTCGGTGTGCACCAGCCCGTCCCGTCACCCGATGACGCTGGTGCATCTGACGGTCGTGCCCGGGTGCCGCATGGACCTCTGTTGCTCACCATGGGCGGCTGGCTGGAGCGGCATCTGCCTGAGCGGGTACTGGTGGTCGGCCGGATCACGCTCTCGCGTCCGGTGGGCGATCTCTTGCGCAATCCCGCCGTCGCGGTGGAGGTCGTGGCGGCACAGTCGAGCTGGCCGGATACCTCGCACGTCGCATCGGTCGTCCACCCCTTCGAGGTGGTGGCATCTTCCATCGCGAGCGGCCGACAGGTCGATGAGCACTGGGCGAAGGGGTGGGCTGACGCGGGCCGGCTCGTCTCCGACGCCGTCCGCCCGGTCATCACAGCGTCGTGGCCGAGCGGGCTGGCCATCGCAGCGGCCGTCCTGGCCGAGATGCCAGCCGGCGCAACGCTGTTCGTGGGTTCCTCCAACTCCGCCCGCGACGTCGATCTGGCCATGTCGCCGGCCGTGAGAAGGGGTCCGCTGACCGTGGTGGCCAGTCGCGGGCTGGCTGGTATTGACGGGTGCGTGTCGACCGCGGTCGGCCTCGCACTCGCCAAGCCGCGGCGCCCGGCATATGCGCTCATGGGCGACCTGACGTTCCTGTACGACAGCAATGGCCTGCTCATCGGTCCACTGGAGCCGCAGCCGGACCTGACCATCGTCGTCACCAACGATGACGGAGGCGGCATCTTCACCCTGCTCGAGCCCGGAGAGCCGGATCGGACGTTGGACTTCGAACGCATCTTCGGCACGCCGACGGGCGCCTCGATCATCGATATCTGCCGAGCCCACGGCGTGCGGCACACCCTGGCGGAAACTGACGCGGAGCTGCGGGCGGCTCTGCGACAGCAGCCCGACGGCCTCACTGTCATCGAGGTTCGGGTTGTCCGCTCGGCGCACCGACACCTGCACGCCGAAATGCGAGCATCTGCGGCCAACGCCTTGCGCTAGATGGCGTGTAGGTGTCCACAGGCTGCGGGCCCTACATGTCGTCAAGTCCGGAACCCGTCAGAAAGGCGGTGGCGCGTCGACTAGGGCGGCCCTGACATCAGCCCTAGCCGTTGCCATTGCTGTTGCCGTCGTCGTCGTAGGCGTCGTAGGCGTCGTAGGCGTTGCTGTCGTTGCTGTCGTTGCTGTCGTTGCTGTCGTTGCTGTCGTTGCTGTCGTTGCTGTCGTTGCTGTCGTTGCTGTCGTTGCTGTCGTCACCGTGGTCGCAACCGTTGCCGTTGCCCTTGCCGTGGCTGCGGCTGATGGCTGGTCGTGTGGCGCTGGTCGAGGACCTGGCCGCCGGTTCAGCGGGCAAGTGGCCCAGGTGTGTTGAGGGGGTCGTGCTGCGGCGGGTGCAGGCTTCTGCCCCCAGCGGATCTCGTCGAGGAGATTGATGTGTCCGGGTAGGGGGATCGCGGGGTTCAGCGCCCGGGCGAGCTTGCGGCCGAGCCGGGTCTCCAGCAATGAGGCCGTGACGGGGAAGTGGTCGGGGTGGTCGCAGATGTAGGGGTAGGTCGTCACCGTCCGGCCTGCGGCGGTGGTCCAGGTCAGGGTTCCGTCAGGTGCCTGGTGGCTGTCCCAGAAGCCCGCCGTCTTGAGGTTGTAAGGGGCTCTGTGCACTGCGCTGAGGTTGGTCTCGGCGGTGGGGCCACCGCCGCCGAGGGGCTCCCATTCGATGCTGTGGTCGAGGTCGGCGTGGTTGGTGGGGATCTCGCAGCCTGGGGCGCGCGGCATACGCCGTCGCGGGTTCGGACCTGCTCGGCCATGGCTGTCGGCACACGGTAGGTGGCTGGGGTCATCGCTGCTGTCGCCTCGACAGAGACTGAGTTGGCCCATGCCTTGATCGCCCCTACTGCCTCGACCACGGCCAGAGCCTGCTCGCTTCTCACCCCGGACAGTCCGCCGGGGGTCGCCGCACCCAGCTCCACGGCGAGGTGACTCATCACATTAAAAACAGGGGAGCCCGCATCAAGAAAGGGCACGTCAGGAGACGTCACCACGCCCGTCGTACCCGCCATACGCAGCTCCCAGTGTGTGGTCAGCAGTTTTCGAACTAGTGTTTTGATCTGACGGCCATCGGGCCCTATCGTCAAATCGACGGACAGGTGTAGCGAAGCAGGACAGCGTCAGGCGACCTGGGGCGCCAGGCATCAGGACCGCCACGCAACAGAACCGCCACGCCTGAGAACCGCGTGAGAACTCGATGGATCCGACCGGTTCACGGTCGCAGCTCATGGCCCGCGAGCGACTCCGCACCGCGCCGGCCTTCAGCTCGGTGGCCAGACCCTCGTGTGCCTGCGCGGCGATGCTCCTCGACCCCAGATAGGCGGCGCCCAGGCTCTGCACCGGCAGCCTCGGGCCCGCTTCGTCGGAGGTGGGCACGCACGACGCCACCCCGTCCCGGCGACTGTCAGCCGCCAGGTGCCCTCGTTCCACAAGCAGACGGGGTCCGCGACCTCCAGAACCACGTCGCAGGCGGCGGAGTAGCCGCGCGCCGCGAGGGCCGTGCCCACGTCGACCAGTCGCAGCCACAAGGAGTCGGAGCTCCTGACGCCGACCTCCAGCGGGCCGCCGGGCCACCACAGGAGGGGATCGTCGGCCCCACGGCCCCACGGCCGCTCACAGCGATCGATGAGCCTGGTGGTGACCTCGCTGGCGGCCGCGTCCAGGTTCGGCGCGTTGAAGACAGCGCCGCGCTCGAGCTTGAGCAACAGCTCGACCGAGCCGATCCCGTAGCCGAAATTGTCATAGATCTGGACCTCGGCCGCGTGCAGCCCGCTCAACGCCGCCCCCTGTTCATGGAGCTGCGCGAAATGGTGGGTGATCATCGCGCGCAACACGCCGCGACGGCGATGGTCGGGGTGGACCGACACCCACGACAGCCCTGCCATGGGCACCGGGCCAGCGAGCCCAGCGGCCCCGTTGCCGTCACTGCCATGTCGTATGACGTGCAGACACCTGCCGGGTCCTCAGTGCCCTCGCGACTGGCCCCGAACGTGCTTGCCCAGTCGAAGTGGCGGGTGGCGACCTCAGCCGGATAGGCGTTCGGGTCGAAGAAGAACGCAGCCAGGTCGACGTTGAGAAGCCTCTGCCGGTCGGCAGCGGTGAGCGGCACGATCGAGATCGTCATGCCGCGAGCCCAGGAGGCGGTTCTGCCCGGTACCCGGCGACGTGCTTTCGCGACGTCAGGCCAGGGCGTGGTCAATCGCCCTCACGAGATCCTCGATCTGATCCTCCAGCCGGGCAGGCGCCTCACATGATCAGGCGCCTCACATGATGTCGTACTCAGGTGGCGGTGAGGGCGTCTCTCATGGGGACGAACTTGGCATCGGACTCCGCCAGCTCGGAGGCGGGGTCGGACCCGGCAACGACGCCACAGCCCGCGAAGAGCCGGATCCGCTTCGGGTCGGCAGCGTCGAGAGCCCCGCAGCGCAGCGCAATTCCCCACTCGCCATCCCCGGCAGCGTCCATCCAGCCGACCGGGCCGGCATACCGTCCGCGGTCCATCTGCTCCAGCTCGCTGATTGCGGCGTCGGCAACGGGCCTCGGCGTCCCGCAGACTGCGGCCGAGGGGTGCAGCGACGCGGCGAGGGCCAGCGACGTGGCGCCGTCAGTCAGCACGCCGGCAACGTCCGTGGCCAGGTGCATCACGTTGGACAGGTGCAGGACGAACGGCGACTCGGGAACGTTGATCGACGAACAGTGCGGTGCCAGGGACTCGGCGACCGAGCGAACGGCATACTCATGTTCCTCGAGGTCCTTGGACGAACGGGCCAGCGAGGCGGCCAGCGCGAGGTCGTGGTTATCATCGCCCGAGCGGCGGATGGTCCCGGCCAGCACCCGGGAGGTGACCAGGCCCTTCTCCAGCCGGACGAGCAGCTCGGGCGTGGCCCCCACCAGCCCGTCGACCGCGAAGACCCAGGTCGTGTCGTACCGCTCGGCGAGGCGGTGGAGAAGCCAGCGCGGGTCGATCGCCGAGCTGGCGTTGACCGCGAGGTCGCGCGCGAGAACCACCTTGTCCATCTCGCCGGCGTTGATGCGTTCGACGGCCCGGGTGACCACGGTCGACCACCGCACGCCCGAGAGCGCGCCATCGGCGAACGTCACGTCCAGGGGTGGGACCGGGGGCGAAGCCACTGACGGGTCACGGCCAGCGGGCAGGTGCGAGTCGACTCCGATCGTCGTCATCCACGACTGCGAACCGCGGTGTCCCACCAGCACTTCGGGCACCACGAGGATGGCGCCCGCGGGGGAGTCTGCGGAGAACGAGAAGGACCCGAACGCGACGGGTCCGGTTCCCCGTAGATGGAGGTCATCGCGAACCACAGCGTGCTCCACCACCGACTGCCACCACGCCTGTGCCTCGGCAAAGCGGTTGGTGCCACGGGTCTGGCAGGTCAGCGCCCGTCCCCAGCCGACCAGTCCCTCCCCGTTGCGGACCCATGATGAGATCTGCTCCGGGCTCATGGCCTCGGGAAGCAAGGCCAGCAACGCACCAGGATCGTCGATCGCGACCGTGCGGGCCACCAGGACCGGGACAGACGCAGCTGGCGACTCCGGTGTAGTCGGCTCGAATTGCGGCGAGGAGGTCACGACCGTCAAGCCTACGACGACCAGCGCACCCAGGTGTGCAGCCGACGCTGCCGGAGCCACAAGTTGCCCCTATCAGCGAGGATGGGACCATGACCCGCGCCAGCCTCGACAAACAACCCCGCGACGTCGCCGCGATGTTCGATGACGTCGCAGCGAAGTACGACCTGACCAACGACGTCCTGTCCCTGGGCCAGGACCGCCGATGGCGCAAGCTGGTGCGCCAGACGGTGGACGCCACCTGCGGTGACATCGTGCTCGATATCGCGGCAGGAACCGGCACCAGCAGTGAGCCGTTCGCGGACGCGGGCGTCCATGTCGTGCCGGCCGACTTCTCTCTGGGCATGCTGAGGGTCGGCAACCGTCGCCGGCCGGATCTCGCCTTCACCGCCGCCGATGCGCTCAGGCTGCCGTTTGCGGACGACTCCTTCGACGCCGTGACCATGTCGTTCGGGCTGCGCAACGTGGTGGGCACCAGCGAGGCGCTGGCGGAGTTCCTGCGCGTCACCAAGCCTGGTGGCTCGCTGGTCATCTGTGAGTTCAGCCAGCCGCGGAACGGGCTTTTCCGGACGGTGTACTCCAAGTACCTCATGCGATCCCTGCCGTCGATCGCGCGCAGAGTCAGCTCGAATCCCGATTCCTACGTCTATCTGGCAGAGTCCATCCAGGCTTGGCCCGACCAGGCTGGTATGGCGAGCCTGATCACCACCGCCGGATGGCAGAGCGTGGCATGGCGGAACCTGTCCGGTGGCATCGTGGCGCTGCATCGCGCCACCAAGGCCGCAGCGAGGCTCTGACTGGTCCTTCAGGCACCCTGGGTGGTTGTGTCTTAGGTTCCCCTAAGTACGATGGAAGGGTCCCTTCAGCGTAGAGTTCAGAGGTCGTGAAACTCTTCACAAGCGCAGTCCGGTTCAGTGCCGGCAGTAATTCCCATGATGAGGCCCCCGCGTGAGTCACAGCAGCATCAGTGCCGCCACAGGCAGCACAGCCGGCGCTCGAAGTGCACCATCGGCGCAGTCGGTCCCCTCGGCGACCCCTTCCTCGCAGCGCGTTGGGACCGCCGATGTCATCGTCGTCGGCGCGGGGCCCAGCGGATCCGCTACCGCGGCGTATCTGGCCATGGCCGGGCTGGACGTGCTGCTGCTGGAGAAGGCGGCGTTCCCGCGCGAGAAGGTCTGCGGCGACGGCCTGACTCCCCGGGCGGTGCGCGAGCTGATCACCCTGGGCATCCCTACTCCGGCCGAGGACGGCTGGATCAAGAACCACGGCCTGCGCATCGTCGGCGGAGGGGTGCGCCTTGAGCTCCCGTGGCCAGACCTGGCGAGCTTCCCGCCATACGGCCTGGTGCGGACGAGGCTGGACTTCGACGAGATCCTGGCCAGGCACGCGGTCAAGCACGGCGCGCGCCTGCTCGAGTCCACCAGCGTGACCGGCCCCATCCTGGATGAGCGCACCGGCGCCATCATCGGTGTCCGGGCCAAGGCGATGGATGCCGGGGGCAAGGACGCAGGGGCTCCCGCGCTGGAGTTCAGGGCGCCGCTGGTGGTGGCCGCCGATGGCAACTCCAGTCGGCTGAGCATGTCGATGCACCGGCCGAGGAGAGACGACCGGCCGATGGGCGTGGCGGTCCGCACCTACTACACGAGCCCCCGCCACGACGACGACTACCTCGAGTCCTGGCTCGAGCTGTGGTCTCGTGACAGCCAGGGCCGCAGGGTCCTGCTACCCGGGTACGGGTGGATCTTCGGTGTCGGGGACGGCACCTCCAACGTGGGTCTGGGCATCCTGAACACCTCGGCTGCCTTCGGCAAGACGGACTACAAGGACGTGCTCAAGCGCTGGGTCGACACGCTGCCCCCGGAATGGGCCTTCAACGAGGCGACGATGACCGGTCCGGTCCGCGGTGCCGCGCTGCCGATGGGTTTCAACCGTCAGCCGCACTACGACCTGGGACTGCTGCTGGTCGGGGACGCCGGCGGGATGGTCAACCCCTTCAACGGCGAGGGCATCGCCTACGCCATGGAGTCCGGCCGCCTGGCTTCTGAGGTCATCGCCCAGGCGTTCGCCCGTCAGACCGACGCCGGCCGCGAGAAGGTCCTGCAGTCCTACCCGCGGGTGATGAAGGATGCCCTCGGCGGTTACTACACGCTGGGCCGCGGCTTCGCCACCATGATCGGTCACCCCGAGATCATGCGGCTCGCCGTCAAGTACGGTCTGCCGCGCACCACGATGATGAAGCTCCTGCTCAAGATCATGGCCAACCTTGCCGAGCCGCATGGCGGCGACGCAGGCGACCGGCTGATCAATGCACTGTCGAAGATGGCCCCCGACGCATGAGCTCTGAGGCCATCTCTAGGATTGTGCCGTCTCCGGGTGACCTCACCCAGCACACCTGCCACCGAAAGGGGAGCGCGCCCCGATGACGAACCCGTACGTTCCACTGTTGTTCCTCGCCGCCTGCGGCGTCGGCTTTGCCGTCGTGTCCGTGCTGGGCCTCTCGTTTGTCGGGCCCAGGCGCTACAACCGGGCCAAGGTCGACGCCTACGAGTGCGGCATCGAGCCCACCCCGCAGGCACTCGGCGGGGGCAAGGTCCCGGTCAAGTACTACCTGACTGCGATGCTTTTCATCATCTTCGACATTGAGAGCGTCTTCCTCTACCCGTTTGCGGTGGCCTTCAGCAAGCTCGGTCTGTTCGCGCTGGTCGAGATGGTGCTGTTCATCCTGACGGTGTTCGTCGCGTACGCCTATGTCTGGCGTCGTGGCGGGCTTGAGTGGGACTGAGGAGGGACGAAGCGATGGGTATCGAAGAGAAGCTTCCTGCCGGCATCCTGCTGACCACGGTCGAGCAGCTTGCGGGCTACATGCGCAAGAGCTCGGTCTGGCCGGCCACCTTCGGCCTGGCCTGCTGCGCGATCGAGATGATGGCCGTCGGCACTCCCGACTACGACATCGCCCGCTTCGGCATGGAGCGCTTCAGCGCCACGCCACGCCAGGCGGACCTGATGATCGTGGCGGGCCGGGTCAGCCAGAAGATGGCTCCCGTCCTGCGCCAGGTCTATGACCAGATGCCTGAGCCCAAGTGGGTCATCTCGATGGGCGTCTGCGCCAGCTCCGGCGGCATGTTCAACAACTACGCGATCGTGCAGGGGGTCGATCACATCGTCCCGGTGGACGTCTACCTGCCGGGCTGTCCGCCCAGGCCCGAGATGCTGCTCAACGCGATCATCACCTTGCACGAGCAGATCCAGAACGCGCCGCTCGGGGTCAACCGGGTCAACGCGGCCCATGCGGCTGAGGCGGCGGGTCTGGCCGCGACGCCCACCCACGACATGAAGGGTCTGCTCGCATGAGCGACGAGGGCCACAAGGACAACCTGCCTGCCGCTCCGGGGACGAACCCCGAGCCTGTCGTCATCGGCTCGCGACAAGGCATGTTCGGTGCCTCCGACGGCGGGGACACCAGCGGGTATGGCGGTCTGGTGGCTCCCGTGCTCTTCCCGGCTGCCGCTGTCCGCCCCTACGGCGGGTACTACGACGAGGTGGCCGACCACCTGGAACGCGCCCTCATCGGCGGCAGCGCCTCCTACGCCCAGGCCGTCGAGCGGGTGGTGATCGACAGGGGCGAGATGACCGTCTTCGTGGCCCGGGAGCATCTGCTCGCTGTTGCCCGCGCGCTGCGGGATGCCCCTGCGCTGCGCTTCGAGATGTGCACCGGCGTCTCCGGTGTCCACTACCCGCAGGAGACCGGCCGTGAGTTCCATGCCGTGTATCACCTTCGTTCGATCACCAACGGTGGCAGGGTGATTCGCCTCGAGGTCACCTGCCCGGACGATGACTGTCACATTCCCTCCATCGTCGAGGTCTACCCGGCCAACGACTGGCACGAACGCGAGACCTGGGACATGTTCGGCATCGAGTTCGACGGCCACCCGGCGTTGACCCGAATCCTCATGCCTGACGACTGGCCAGGTCACCCGCAGCGCAAGGACTATCCCCTCGGTGGCATCCCGGTTGAGTACAAGGGCGCCACCATCCTGCCGCCGGACCAGCGAAGGTCGTACAACTGATGGGGTCGGACAAGTCATGACCGAACAGACTGAGCACTCTCGCCAGAGGCCTGACATCTATGCCACCTCGGTTGCCGACACCAAGGACGCCGAGGGCGCCCGGGTCTACAACGCGATCGGCGGCGACTGGGATGCCATCGTCGATGAGTCTTCGTCCCTCCATGAGGAGCGGATCGTTGTCAACATGGGTCCCCAGCACCCCTCGACGCACGGTGTTCTACGCCTCATCCTTGAGCTCGACGGCGAGTCGGTCACCGAGGCGCGGGCGGGGATCGGCTACCTGCACACCGGTATCGAGAAGAACATGGAGTTCCGTAACTGGACCCAGGGCGTGACGTTCTGCACCCGGATGGACTATCTCGCGCCGCTGTTCAACGAGACGGCCTACTGCCTGGGTGTCGAGAAGCTGCTCGGCATCACCGACCAGGTTCCTGAGCGCGCCAGCACCATCCGCGTCCTCATGATGGAGCTCAACCGCGTCGGCTCCCACCTCGTGGCCCTGGCCACCGGCGGCATGGAGATGGGCGCGACCACCATCATGACGATCGGCTTTCGTGAGCGCGAGCGCATCCTGGCGATCTTCGAGATGATCACCGGCCTTCGGATGAACCATGCCTACATCCGCCCGGGTGGCGTGGCGCAGGATCTGCCGCGAGG
>JACMPC010000102.1 GCA_014377705.1 Dermatophilaceae bacterium | reverse complement strand
TTGGTGGGTCCGCCCTCCCCCGGACACGTCGTAGGACGCCCCGGCGCTGACCAGCACACCACCGACGCCTTGATGGGCGAAACCCAGCTTGACCTGCTCGAACCCACGCTCCACCAGGAATGTCGCGAAAGTGTGCACCACCGGACGCATCCCCGTCATCGCCATGCCGGCGCCGACGTTGACCAACAGCTGCTCCCGAATCCCCACGTTGACAACACGGTCCGGGTGCCGGGCGGCCGCTTCGGCGAACATCGAGACCGAGATGTCGGCGAGCACCACCGCCACCGACCGGTCCTGGTCGAGCAGCTCGCAGGCCGTTGCTGCGAACCGCTCACGCATCGCAAGGTCGCTCATGATGCCGCCTCCACTTCCACGACGACAAGGTTGGGAGCGTCAGATTCGGTACGGCGGGCCAGCGCGCCCGCCAGCGCGGCGTGGTCCCGCCCGTCGACGCGCACGGCGTGCCAACCGGCGACTTCGAACCGAGTCTCCAGTCCGCCCCGCCACGGCCAACTGGCCGAAGAGTTGTCGACCGCGACGACTGTGAGCGCGGATAGACCCGCGGCAGCGGCGAACTCGGTCGCTTCGGCGTTGCTTCCCTCGTCGAGCTCCGCGTCCCCAACTAGCACGACGATGCGCGCCCCGATGCCTTGTGCGCGCAGGCCGAGAGCGGCACCGACCGCGAGCGGTAGCCCGTGTCCTAGCGACCCGGAGGAGACCTCCACGCCCGGGACCAGGTTGCGGTCCGGGTGGTAACCCAGCGGGGAGTCGAAGCCACCGAAGGTCGCCAGCCAATCCACCGGGATGAAGCCTTTCGCCGCGAGCACCGCGTAGTAGGGCCTCGGGCCGTGCCCCTTGCTGAGGAAGAACCGGTCACGCGCCGGGTCGTTAATACGCTCGGCAGCAATGTCGAGCACCTCGTCGTACAACACCCACAGCACATCCAGCGTCGACGTGGACGCAGCATCATGTTTCTCGTCTCCAGTTTGCAGGGCCATCAACGGCTGCAGATCGTCGTACCCGAGTTTCTTGTCCGTCATCGTTAGCATGCAGTCATGCTGGTACTTAAACCGAACTTGAAGTCAAGAAGTGGAGGTGGTCCGTGGCGCGGCTTCCGGCAGAAGTCACGATCGGAGAGCTCTCAGCCCGCTCGGGGGTGGCTGCCTCGGCCCTGCGCTTCTACGAGTCTCAGGGTCTGATCTCGGCCGAACGTACGTCGGGAAACCAGCGCCGCTACGCCCGCCACATGCTGCGGCGAGTGGCATTCATCCGAGCCGCCCAACTCGTGGGGCTGAGCCTGGACGAAATCGGCAAGGCCCTACAGAACCTCCCCGACGGCCGGACCCCCACCAAGGCGGACTGGACCCGAATCTCCCGGACGTGGACCGCCCGCATCGACAAACAGATCGCTGACCTGCAGAGACTGCAAACCAAGCTGACCGGATGCGTCGGCTGCGGGTGCCTATCGATGCAGACGTGCGCGCTGAACAACCCCGACGACGAGCAGGGCTCGGTAGCTCCCGGGCCCGCGTGGCTGTCCACCGCCGAGAACGAAGGCCACCCCCGCGACACCTGAGTCCGTTCTCGATTGTGATCTCAGTGGGCGATCGTCCTACGGAGAGTCAGACCCATCGGGTGATGCCGTACTCATCCTCACTGGCTTGCGGGAAGAAGCGCGGCCCCACACACCGACGTCGCAGGTCGGGGAAAATTGGACATGCCCCAAGGAGAGGCCCGTCGACGGCGGGCTCAACCCGGCGGGTACCAGCCGGGTCGGTCAGTCGGGCTAGCTCTCGATGTGGGCCTTGATCCCGTCGAGCATCTGCTGCCAGTTCTCGCTGAATTTCTCTGCCTCGTCTTCATCGGCGCAGTTGTCCTGGGACAACCGGAGCTGGGTGCGGCCCGATTCCTCTTTGAGTGTGTACACGAGCGT
>JACMPC010000012.1 GCA_014377705.1 Dermatophilaceae bacterium | reverse complement strand
TTTGCGGAGCATTCGATCTGTCGCCATAGATTCACCCTCTGCCCGGTCCAATGCCCTCACCCTAGAGCGTCATTCGGCTTTTTGCGGGCTTTCGTAGTGGGGATAGTCCCGGCAGGGTGTGAGAACGTCCGATAGACGTTCAGCTTACGGACGGTCGAATCGGTCGAAAAGTGGTCTCCGGCGGGCTGCAGTGATAGCGGAAAAAGTGGCCCGGCGGTCGTCCCCTTCAGCGGTCGGGTCGCGCCCCGGTGGGCACTAGATCCAATTAGGGTGACCGTATGACTTTGGAGCTCGATGCACTGCTCGCCGGCCCTCGCGGTCGACGCCTGTGCCTCGAGTTCGCGCTAAGAACAACTTGGGACAGTGCATCCTCGGACGCTGAGGAGCTTCGTCAAGCCATCTTCCTCACTGCCTATGATCTCGATCCTGGCCGCGGAACATCGCGTGTGCTGTTCGGCCCAGGTGCCGAACGGTTTCCGCCACCCACTCCTTCACCTGAAGATATAGCGCGCCTCCTCGACACTCTGCCGCTCGCGGAGCCGCACGAAGGCGCCATGCTGCTCTCACTGACTACGGCCGTGGACAGGGCCCGTTATTGGCAGGAGCCCGACGGCGAGGACGTACTTGCGGCCGCACCGGCGCTCCACGACCCGCTCGCCCGCATCGCGGCAAGTCTTGTAGCCTCTTCACACGCGAGGTGGTGGGCAACGCCCATGGACTCCGCGCAGTGGGCCGTCACCTTCGTCGAAGCGGACGCCCCACGCCCGGCGGCCACGAAAGGCGCCGGTCAGACTCTTGAGCAGTGGAGGGCAGCGCAGCTCAAGGAGGAAACTGTCGCTGAACGCGAGCGACCAAGCGACGCCCGCGCTCGGTGGAGTGGAACCTGGTGGTCAAAACCTCCCGCCGCTCTGACACAGACCACTCGGTCGTTGGGCGGCCGGGGCCCCGTGGGCCTCCGGCTTATCGAAGACGGCTTTGGTTGGGAATCGGCGACAGCCGAACAAGTCGCCGTTCCCCGTGACGCGCGGGTCTACGAGATCGATGGCCCCGCAGCATGGGCGGACTTGTGTCGGCGCCACCCACTGGAAGTCACAGCGTCCCGTCGTCACGACTGGTACCGCGCCACGGGCCGCATCGGCCGTTGGGTTATTCCTGACTGGACGCAGGTTCAGCACGATATTGACGCGGTCCACCTCTCGGCAGACGGCTACCTGACGACGGCTGGGCTCGCCATTCCGGTCGATGACGATCTGGCGACCGTGCTCGCAGGCTGGAACCCCGACCAGACCTACTGGTTTCGAGACGTCACACGAAGCGCGTCAACCCATCAAGCATGGACATACCACCAGAAGGACGACAACTGGGAACTCTCGACTGCGCGATAGGGGTTCCCGGGTGGGACAGAAGGTGTTGCGCTCACCCCGTGCGATGGTCGCTTAGTGCTAGTGGCCAATGTGTCCAAGCCTTTGGTCGGGCGAAATGGCAGTAGGACTTCAAGGCCGGTGCCATCACTGGTGGTTCCCGTCATCAGGGATGCCAATGGCAAATCGCCCGATCACTGTCGTGCCGTCGGACTTGTATACCTTGAGGTATCCGGTGCCACGAATTGTCTCTTTGCTGTAGATGTAGCCCTCCTCGCCGTGGGCGAGCTCCTGCGCGGCCATGAGCTCGGGGCACCCGTTGTAGTTGCATAGCCCGTATGTCTGTCCGTGGACATTCACGCCCCAGGCGGACGTGGAGGAACTGGCGTATTCCGCGGTAGCTTTCCATCTGGTGCCAGGGTCCGCTGTGATGGTGATCGTGGTGCTGCCCGGCTTCGGGAGGAGTCCGTCTTTGATGTGCACTGGCGTTGTCCTGCCCGAGCAGTAGATCGTGGCGAAGTCCCCCCCAGAACCTGGGTTCTGCGGATTGGTATCGATGCTCACCGTCCCTTGTTGATTGAGGCAGGTCACGTTCAGAATGACAGCCCCGGCCTTGGCGGGAGGAGGCCCAAGGTCAATCGTCCCGGTTCCCGTATGTGTCGCCGTGCTGATCCCGCCGAGGGGCGCCACTGTTGTTGACCCTGGAATGTTGTTCACCACGATCGCGGCGGCTGTGGTCGCCCCGGCGATCGCGAGGATTCCGATGCCGACCGTGAGAGCGCGAACGCGCTGTTGGTGGCGCTGGAGACGGCTGTGCTTCGTGCCGATCGCAGTCAGCTCGGCGCGTACCTCGCGTGCAAGCTGCGGGTCCATCTCGGTCGTGGTCATAGCGGGTTCCTTTCCATGGCCGGACGAACACGTGGGTCTAAGTCGTCCAATTCGTCGCGAAGGCGAGCACGAGCACGGTGAAGTCGCACTCGTGCGGTCGACGGTTTCAAGCCAACCGCTTGCGCGGCTTGGGTGATCGGGACATCTTCGAGGACAGTGAGTACGAAGAGGGCCTCATCGACGGGCCCCAGTCGGCCAAGGGACGAGGCGAGCCTCTGACGAGCGTCCGACTCCTCGATGTCCGGGCTGGAGGGGGCCGGACCCCTCGGGAGGTCGTGAATCAGTTGGCGGTACCGGAAAGTGCCCCGCCGCGCGTTGCGGGACAAGTTGACGGTCGTGACGAGCAGCCACGGAAGGACCGATCCGGACACGAGCCGCACAGACTGGCGCTTACGCCATAGCTCGAAGAACGCAGCCGCTGCGGTGTCCTCGGCGTCATGGGTGCCGCCCAACAGCCCAAGGGCACGCGCATAAACCCTCGCGTGGTGGAGGTCGAAGAGTGCGGCAAACGCGGCGCCGTCGTTGCG
>JACMPC010000011.1 GCA_014377705.1 Dermatophilaceae bacterium | reverse complement strand
TGTACCGGCAGCAGATAGACCTTACGAACGCCATCATCACCACCAACCCTCTGGACGCCGCGCCCGCCTGGTGGCCCAAAGAACTCTTCGGCGACTGGCGGCTCGACAACCTCCGCGAGGTCATCCTGCACGTGCTTACCGAGACAGCAGTCCACGCCGGACACCTCGACGCGGCGCGTGAGCTCATCGACGGTAGGACCTGGCTTGTTGTGACTGAGTGAAACGGGAGTTGGCCACGACCTCCCTGTTGCGACTGGTCGAGGCAGTCCAAAGCGGTCGACGCTTCGCCAGGGAAGCGATGAAATGCACGACCGGACACCGAGCTATGTGCGTCCGATCGGCGTGCCCATGTCTCGGTAAGCCAACGCTGACTGACGCGTCTACACCTCGAGTTTGGACCGAAATTCAGCCCCTCGCTGGGCCGCAAGCGGATCGTCGACCGGAACGGCTCTCGGTGATGTTCGGACCATCCCTCATGCGGTTGTCTACGACTCCGTCATGGAGAATGTCGAGCATGCACGACCATCGCCCGGAGGCAAGTCCCGACCACCCGGACCTGCGCGACTACGTGGGCTGGCACGCGGCGTACGACGATCCTGGGTCGAGCCTCTCGGTGCGGCTGCGCCATGTCCAGCGAGCCATCCTCGAGTGGCTGGACCGCACCTCCGGCCCGGCTCGCGTGCTTAGCGTGTGCGCTGGCCAAGGCCACGACATTTTGGGTGCCCTGGAGGAACGCAGCCGAACGGATCGTGCCCGAGTGACCGGCGCCCTCATCGAGATAGACCCGACGAACGTGGCCATCGCCCGGGGCCGCATCGCGCACCTCGACCTTGCCCTGACCGTCGTTGAAGCCGACGCCGGGACCACCGACACTTATACCGGTCTGGTACCCGCAGACCTCCTGCTCCTGAGCGGGATAATGGGCAACATCTCCGCACCCGACATCGAGCGGCTTGTGCGCGTGTCCGGTCAGTTCTGCGCGGCGGGAGCCACGGTCATCTGGACTCGGGGCGCACAGGATCCTGACCTCGGACCCGACATCCGTCGATGGTTCGATCACGCGGGGTTCGAGGAACTGTCCTGCGAGGAATGGATCGAAGGCACGGGCATGCGGGTCGGCGTGAACCGCCTCATCACACCACCCCAGCCGCTGCACCCCGGCGAGGAGATCTTCACCTTCTACCGCTGACGGACGTGCGCTACCCGGTACCGCAAGCGGATCCGCCTGCGCAAAATCTGTCGCAGGACCAAGTCACAGATCGGGCAGGCAAGCGCCTCTTCCAAGCGCAACTAGGCCGGTGAGGTCGCCCGCGCCGAAGTCGGTCACACCGAGCTGATTTTGCGGATACATCAACTGGCTGGCAGAGGTGACGTGGCCGAGCCCCACGAGGTGCCCCAGCTCGTGGAGCACGACGGCTCGCACGATCTGGTTGCCGTTGGGGCCGTGCAGGAGGCTAGTCATCTTCCCCGTGTCTAGTTCCACCCCGCCAGTAACGTAGGCGCTTGGCCTGTTGGGAAGACTCACGGGGTAACTGCCGCCCTCACCTGTCACGGCGGCGGCGAAGTCGGGGTTCTCGTTCGGGGTAACCCAGGAGATCAAGACAGGTGCCCAGCGATCGCCGTACCTATCAGGCTGGTAAGGCGGGCGTGGGCGGGACGGAGTCTCGGAAGTTGTGCCGTCGAACACGAAGCGCAGGCCTGTCGCATGTGAGACCCGTACGATCGCGTCTGTGATTATCTGGTCACCGCCGGCCGGTTCACCCCGGGCACGAATCACGTAGTGGATCGGGCGGCATGGGTCATAGGCGACAGGAGTTCTGCCATCTTTTTGGCGGGCCATGAACCGATACGAGTCGCTGGCAGCGACCATTCGGGCTGGTACGCCCAGAGGCTGGGCGGATTCCTCATGACCCGGTGTCGGCCAGTTCGCAGGGCGCGACGACAGTGCGTTACTGCCCCCCGGTTTCAGCGTGCCAGTGGCCTCTAGCCAGGCAATGGCACCGACGATCGCCAAGACAACGAAGACCGAGGTAAAGCCTGTTGACCACCGTCGCCATCGATGACGTTGGGACTGCTCGGCTTGGGCCGACAGGTAGGCTCGCCAAGGAACTGCCTGTTGCGAAGCATGGCCTTGCGCCTCATCAATAACCCACTGAGGAACTCGGCCGGATCTGGAATGAGGCACATCGTCGAGAGGCTTCTGGGAGCCAAAGCCGTCCCGCTTCAACGTTTCCGCCTCCTGTGCCCCCAGCCGCGGATCTCCCTAGCGATCAAACGGTAGTAGTAGTCCCAGGTTCGGGTCTGGTGAATCGGGGAATACTGACCGAATGGACTACGCGGACAAGAACGGCTTCGTCGGGGACGACCAGTTCGAACTTCGTCCCAGCCTTGATGACGAGGCCCGTCTTGGCGAACAGGCGCACCGCTGGGTTCGGTTCTCCCGTCCTGCTCGTTTGAAGAGCTGCTGCCTTGCTGCTGGTGGGTAACGCCACCACATTGAGGACCTTCTCCAGGCTAGGAGACGGCGGATGTGGCTCGATGAAATTCCTGCACACCAAAGCGGCAGAGGACACGATGGACGACCCCGCTGCTGTGGGGGTGTGCGAGGGGCCCGATGTTGGCATATTGGCGGTCGTCGGCTTCGGTATTGGGGCCGGAGTCGAGGACGTAGCGCTGCAGCTCACTATCGCCAGATCGAGGACGACCACGGATATTACGCGCCAGACGTCGGCGCGTCTCCCTGCTCTTATCGGAGTCATCTGGTCAGGCTCGCATGCCAATCTCACCAATCCGAGTTGATCCACTTCCGCTACGCCACCTCCCCTTCGCCTGTTGGGCCAGGTCTCCACTGGCCTGTACGAGGGAGACCTTCTCCGGCGATCAACCCTCTGACCGGGCCGCGACATGGGCGATGGCCCGCTCTTGAGCAGTGGTCCGATCGACCCGGCACTGCGCGTGACGCGGAACTTCCACCCGGACCGTCGGGTGGGTGAGGTGCCCATCCTGCAGGCGATGGTGCTTTGACGGGCTCTACCGGTCCCAATTCGAGACCGGGACGAGCAACGGAGGGCTTACGGTGCACCCGGGTGGCGATCGGTGGTCGTGGGAAAGCCGCATCTTCGGTACCGCCTATGACGAGGCCCCGGCTTCGGAGCGGCCGAAATACGGCTTCGCTCAAACCCAGCCCGAGTGGCCGCCCACAGCCCCAGCGGACCTCGACCTGGACACGACCGCGGGTCTGATCAAGGGCATGAGCCCGATCTCGCCACTGCTCGGCATCGAGCAGGAAAGACGGTTCCATTCGCAAATGGCGTGGATAGGTGTGGTCGACGAGGTCACCAGCGGCTGGCTATGGCTTCACGAAGTTCGCCCGGACGCCAGGTGGACGAAGCGGCCGCTGGGTTACAAGCTGCGCCGAATCACAAAGGTCTTCATTTCAAGCCGCTACCTAACCGCCCTGGTGTCCATCGCGGGGACTGGACCCGCCCACTGACCTTTGGATACGTCCGCATCTGCCGCATGTGGTGCGCGCGATCGTGCTTGATGTGCGGACGTTCCTATCCCGGGACCCCGGGCGTCAAGTAGTCAGGCTGGCTCACAGGGGTGCCCCTTGACTGCCCGGCGAGACGCCAAGCGCGTCAGCAGGGATGTAGCTGGGGCACTGGCGGTTGCAATGTGCACGCCACCGTTGGGGCGCCCGGGTCCTCGTGCTCGATCTCATAGGTGCATTCGGAGCATTGGCCGTCTGCCGGGATGTGTTCGCTCCAGTCGTGACCACAGGCCGGACACTCACCCTGGAATGGGAGAACGCGACTGACGAGTCGGCCAAACCAGCTTCCGCGGCCTGCTCGGTATTCAACGCCGAGATGCTGCAGTTGCTCGTTTGCCGTCTCTGGGGTCCAGGGTCGGCCCAAGTCGTCGACGAGGTCAAAGGCCAAGTCGTCGCGCTCCAAGACGTCCGCGGCCGAGGCCTGGACAACGGCCCGAACGTCGCGCGGGTGTTTGACCTCCGTGGAGAAGGGACCGTTGGGAGCCTCGATGACGCTTATCCACCGGTCCGGCTCGACAGGAAAGACCTCGACTCGGATTCGTTCCACTGGCCCATCA
>JACMPC010000010.1 GCA_014377705.1 Dermatophilaceae bacterium | reverse complement strand
CAGGCGCCCGGTCCTGACCGCCCTGCGCCCCGGGACGCCGCCGAGGCTGGCTGCGCTGCTCACCTCTTGTCTGTCCGCCGAGCCAGCGGTGCGACCCTCTGCCGCCCAGGCCGCGGTCGAGCTGTTCAACGCCGCGCCCGCTGAGTCGGTCGCTCTGGCATCGATCTGCGACCCCGCGGCTGACATCACCCGCCGGATACGAGCAGCGGCGGTGGAGGCCCCCCAAGCGGAACCGCGGGGGACCAGGAAGCTCCTCCGGATGCCGGCGATGATCGCAGTCGGTGTGCTTCTGGCGGTTGCCGTGATCGGCGTCGGCGCCACCTGGGCCACCCGGCGGTCCCCGGCGGTAGCCCGACCTGTGGCGGCCGGTTCGCCGGCTCCGCCGTCGCGACAGCCGGTGACCGCCTCCCTGGGCACGGTCCCGACATCGCCCGGGGCCACACCGACGAAGGTCGGGTCAGTCAAGACGTCGAGGAGCTCGAGCGACGTCGTGACGGCGTCCAACTCGCCGAAGGTTGCCGCGGCCGGGCTGCTGCAGGCGTTGGTCGATGCGCGGGCCCTCGCCTACCTCACGCGCAACTCCGCGCTGCTGGATCTGGTCTATGCTCCCGGCGCGAAGAAGGCGGAGGTCGATCGGGCCAACATCGCGGCTGCCCTGAAGAACGGGGGGACCTACCTCGGTCTCTCCTATGTCATCGGGGACGTGATGTACCTGGGCGGGACGGCCACCAGCGCCAGGATAAGGGCTACGATCCTCACCCCCGCCTATCAGACGGGCCAGCCGGACGGGCGCGAGCTACGCCACCCCAAAGAGACCCTGGGACCCTGCGTCTTCTCGTTGAGCCTGACCGTCGATGGCTGGCGGATCATGAGCCTGACGGTGCCTGGCTAGCGCGGATAGCCTCACGCCTGCTCGACGAGCCAGCGCATGGCGATCTCGATGGTGTCGTGGTCGAAGACGAATCCCGAGGCGGTCAGAGCGCTGGGCATGATCCGTGCGCTGGACAGGATGTCACTGGCGAACTCGCCCAGGGCGAGCCTCAGAGCCAGAGCGGGGGCCGGGAGCAGCGCCGGTCGTCCCAGCCGGGTGCCCAGCGCCTTCATGACGTCGCTCTGGCGCAGCGGCTTGGGGCTGACCAGGTTGACCGGTCCGGCGAGGTCGTGGTCGATGAGATGTGCCAGCGCCCGGAGCTCATCCTGGAGGGTGATCCAGCTCCAGTACTGCTTCCCCGTGCCGAGCGGGCCGGCAAGCCCGACGCGTGCCAGCGGGAGAACCCGCTTCATGGCGCCACCATCAGGGGTGAGGACGAGTCCGGTCCTGGCATGGACGACGCGCAGACCCGCCTCCTGGGCCGGGTTGGTGGCATACTCCCAGGCACGCACCACGTCCGCGAGGAAGCCCGTCCCGGTGTCGCTCTCCTCAGTGAGGATCTCCTCGCCACGGTCGCCGTAGGCGCCGATCGCAGACCCGCTCACCAGCGAGATGGGCTCCCCGAGATCGGCCAGTGCCCGGGCGATGGTGGTCGTGCCGTTGACCCGGGAGTCGAGGATCTCCTGTTTGTATGCCGGAGTCCACCGGTGGTCGGCCACGCCTGCACCAGCGAGGTGGACCACGGCTGTAAGGCCGGAGAGCCGGCCGGGATCAAGCCTGCCCGACCCCGGGTCCCACTCGATCTCATGAGACGCCCGGGGCGCGCGGCGGACGAGGTGCACGACCTGGTCCCCGCGGGCACTCAGGAATGCCGACAGCGCGCTGCCGATCAGTCCGGAGGCACCGGTGACGGCAACGCGCTGCTGCTGCGGCTGTGACTGCGACATGGAAAGGGAGTCTAGAGGCCCAGGGACGCCTCGAAGGCCCCTTCTTCCAGGCGAGTCTTCATCGTGGTGAGGAAGCGGGCGGCGTCGGAGCCGTCGACGACGCGGTGGTCGTAGGACAGAGCCAGGAAGACGATCGAACGGATCGCGATCGTCTCGCCACCGTCCAGGTCCTTGACCACGACGGGACGCTTCACGACCGCGCCGGTGCCGAGGATGGCGACGTTGGGCTGGTTGATGATCGGGGTGTCGAACAGCACACCACGACTGCCGGTGTTGGTCAGGGTGAAGGTGCCGCCGCCGAGCTCGTCGGGCGAGACCTTGTTGGTGCGGGTCCGCTCGGCCAGGTCGGCGATCTTGCGCGACAGCCCGGCGATGTTGAGGTCGCCGGCGTTCTTGATCACGGGCACGAGCAGCCCGCGGTCGGTGTCGACCGCCACGCCCAGGTTCTCAGCGCCGTGATAGATGATCTTGTCGCCGTCGACGCTGGAGTTGACGGTCGGGTGGGCTTTGAGGGCCTCAACGGCCGCGAGGGCGAAAAACGGCAGGAAACTGAGCTTGGTGCCCTCACGGATCTCGAAGTCACGCTTGGCCCGGTCCCGCAGTCTGGCGATCTTGGTGACGTCGACCTCGAGCACGCTGGTGAGCTGCGCAGAGATTTGCAGCGACTCGACCATCCTTGTCGCGATGACCTTGCGCAGCCGGCTCATCTTCTCCGTGGTGCCGCGCTTGGGTGAGACCTCGGCTTTGGTCGCGGACGCGGCCGGTGCGGGGGCAGGTGCCGGCGCGCTGGCCTGGGGTGCGGCTGCGGCTGCCTTGGCGGCTGCGGCGTAGTCGAGAACATCCTGCTTGCGGATCCGTCCACCGATACCGGTGCCGACGACCGAGGTGAGGTCGATGTGGTTGTCGCCGGCCAGTTTTCGCACCAGGGGCGTCACATAGGCAGAGGCATCAGAGACCGTAGAGGCAGCAGAGGCAGCAGAGGCATCAGGAGTGCCGGTCGCCGGGTCCGCCGGGGCGGGTGCGGCTGCAGCAGCCGTGACAGCCGGCGCCGGCGCCGACGGTGCGGGTGGAGCCACTGGGGTGGGTGGGGCAGCGGGCGATGTGACGGTCGGCGCCGGTGCCGGCACGGCGGGCGTGGGTGCGGGCGGGGCCGGGGGTGCTGGTTGATGGGCCGGGGCGGTCGGCGCCGAAACCAGGCCACCGATGATGACGAGATCCGCGCCCACCGGGACGGTCTCGTCCTCGCCGACCAGGATCTTGGTCACGGTGCCTGCGACAGGCGAGGGGATCTCGGTGTCGACCTTGTCGGTCGAGACCTCCAGCAGCGGTTCGTCGACCTCGATCTGCTCGCCTTCGGCCTTGAGCCAGCGGGTGACCGTGCCTTCGGTCACGGACTCGCCCAACGCCGGCATCGTGACTGTGGTGCCGCCCTCGACGGATCCGGCGCCGGCCGGTGGTGTCGCGACGTCAGTGGGCGCCTCGGCTGAGGGCGAATCGGGAACAGGCGTCTCGGCTGAGGGCACAGCGGGAACAGGGGCCTCGGCTGCAGGCGGAGCCACAGCCTCTTCGGGTGCGGGCACGGCGGGGGGCTGTGCTGGGGTTGCCGCGGGGGTGGAAGTCTCGGCCGGAGCCGCGGCACCGTCACCGATGAGAGCCAGATCCGTGCCCACGGCGACGGTCTCGTCCTCGGCCACCAGGATCTCCTGGAGGGTGCCGGCGAAGGGTGAGGGGATCTCGGTGTCGACCTTGTCGGTGGACACCTCCAGCAGGGGCTCATCGATGGCCACCAGGTCGCCGACATTCTTCAGCCAGCGTGTCACGGTCCCCTCGGTGACCGATTCCCCAAGGGCCGGCATGGTCACGCGTTCAGACATGAGTTGAGGTCTCCTTGTTGTGCGGTGCGGGGGTCACTGCTGATGCGTGCTGGATGCTGCTGAAGCTGCTGATGACTGAAGAGCACTGCCTGGTGTCGGCAAGCCTGCCGGAACGGCTGCGGTGCGGGCACCGCAGCCGGGCCAGGTCATCCGTGAGCGTGCAGGGGCTTCCCGGCCAGGGCCAGGTGGGCCTCGCCGAGGGCTTCGTTCTGGGTCGGGTGGGCGTGGATCAGCTGGGCCACGTCCGATGGCAGGGCCTCCCAGTTGTAGATCAGCTGGGCTTCGCCGACCTGCTCACCCATCCGGGCGCCGATCATGTGCACGCCGACGACAGCGCCGTCCTTCTGGCGGACCAGCTTGATGAAGCCCTGGGTCTGCAAGATCTGGCTCTTGCCGTTGCCGCCGAGGTTGTAGTCGTAGGTCTCGATCTCGCCGAACTTGGCCTTGGCCTGGGCCTCGGTGTAGCCGATGGAGGCTATCGCGGGGTCGCAGTACGTGACCCGCGGGATGCCTATCTCGTCGATGACCGGCGGGTTGAGCCCGGCGATCTGCTCGGCGACGAAGATGCCGTGAGCGAAGCCGCGGTGGGCGAGCTGCAGCCCGGGCACAATGTCGCCGACCGCGTAGATGCCCTCGATGTTCGTCTGGAGGTGCTCGTTGGTCGGGACGAAGCCCCGGTCGACGGTGACGCCTGCCTCTTCGTACCCGAGACCGGCGGTGACCGGGCCTCGTCCGACGGCCACCAGCAGCAGGTCTGCCTCGATGGTGTCGCCGGATTCCAGCGTCACGTTCACGACATCACCTGTCTGGGTGACGCCGGAGAACTTTACGCCGGTCTTAGAGTTGATCTTGCGCTTGCGGAAGGACCGTTCGAGCTGCTTGGAGATGGCCTCGTCCTCGGCTGCCACCAGACGCGGGAGAGCCTCGATGATGGTCACCTCGGAGCCGAACGACCTGAAGACGGAGGCGAACTCGACGCCGATGACGCCGCCTCCCAGGACGACGACCCGCGGGGGCACGAAGTCGAGGAAGAGCGCCTGCTCGCTGGTCATGATCCGGCCGGTGATGTCGAGACCGGGCAGGGACTTGGCGTAGGAACCTGTGGCCAGGACGATGTTCTTACCCATTAGCTGGCGGCCGGCGACCTCGATCACGTTCTTGGCGACGAGGCGGCCCTCGCCCTCGACATACTCGATGCTCTTGGACTTCACCAGGCCCTGCAGCCCCTTGTAAAGGCGCCCGACGACGCCGTCCTTATAAGCGTTGACGCCGCTCATGTCGACCGACTCGAAGGTGGTCTTGACACCGAACTGCTGGCCCTCGCGGGCCATGTCGGCGACCTCGGCCGCGTGCAGCAGCGCCTTGGTCGGAATACACCCCATGTGCAGGCAGGTGCCGCCCAGTTTGCCCTTCTCGACCAGGGCGACGGACAGACCCAGCTCGGCGGCGCGCAGTGCGCAGGCGTAGCCGCCACTGCCTCCACCCAGGATGACGATGTCGAACGTGTTCGCGGCGGTAGCCGACATGCGGATGCTCCCTTGCCTGTGCGCATCTGACCGGACGTCGTCCGGAGGGCGTTCGGCGCGCTTGTGTGCGCTGTTCAACCCTCGGACGTCGAGGTTCATCTTGCCACTGTTCATTCGTTGCGTCGCACGCAGAGGTGGGGAGAGCGGCCGCGACCGGTGTCAACGGCCCGCCAACCGTGCCTCGCAATCCGGCTCGGCCGACCCCGATGCCAGCCTTCGTCGAAAAGGGGAGGGGCCCTAGAGTGAGCCCATGATGTGGTGCGACGTGCCTTCAACCGGAGGCGTCAGATGAGCTGGTGGCGAAAGCGGCGCGGTCGTCCCGAGCAGCATCCCAGGGGGCCCGTGGACGGGCCGGGGATGACGGTGGACAGCAAGGCGGTCAGGGAGCATTTCGCGGATTTCGTGGCCAGCAGGCGCGGAGTCGAGGCGTTTGTGGAGCCACCCACCAATGTGACGGCGACGACCCTGGTGCTCATCGCACACGACGGTGAGTGGACGCGGCGAGCAGTCACCTCACGTGACGTGGCGTTCGAGCTGCCGCGAGCCCTCGGCATACCGGTGTATGACGTCAACCAGATCGGATACCCATCCCGGATGCGCGAGTGGAACTCCAGACAGCGCAAGGGACCGGCGAGACAACAACCGGACAACGACTGGCAAGGAGAACAGACATGACGAAAGACGCCAAGGACGCGGACACGGCTGGGAATGACCAGGGTCACCAGGGCGGCCAGCCGGCCGCTGCACCTTCGGCCGCAGAGGTGAAGCGCAAGTTTCGTGAGGCGCTCGACAAGAAGCACGCTCACGGTGGGCGCGATGTCTCTGAGGACGGCGACCCGGCCAAGATTCACGATGCTCACGGACCGGCCAAGGCCCAGCAGATGTTCCGTCGCAAGAGTGGCGGCTGATCACTGGGCGGCGATCTGCCGAGCAGCGATGATGCGCCGTTAGCAGAGGCGAGGAAGGGAGCCAGCCACCTTGGGGCGACTGGCTCCCTTTCCGCTGGCCGGCCCTGTTCTGGCAGGGTTGGCAGAGGGCTGTGTGCTCAGTGCTCAGGTCTGTGACTCGGCGATCCCCACGAGGGTGCGGATGCCGAAGCCGGTGCCCTGCTTGGGGGTGTAGCCCCACGGCCCCTCGTCGTTGAAAGCCGGTCCGGCGATGTCGAGGTGGGCCCAGGGGATCGGCATGCCGTTCTTGCCATTGCCGACGAACTCAGCCAGGAACCACCCCGCGTAGATCACGCCGACCGGGCCCGACTGCAGCAGATCGGCCACGGAAGAGTCCAGGGTGGGCCGGATGTCCTCGAGCAGCGGGAAGGGCCAGAAGGGCTCACCGGCCTCGTCCGCGATGTCCTTGACAGCCATTCTCAGGTCGTCGTCGTTGCTCATGAAGGCAGCCGTGCGGTTTCCCAGGGCCATGACTGCGGCGCCCGTGAGCGTTGCGATGTCGATGATGAGGTCGGGCTTCTTCTCCGAAGCCAGCGCGAGCCCGTCTGCCAGGACCATGCGGCCCTCGGCGTCGGTGTTGTTGAGCTCGACGGTCTTGCCGCCGCGCATCGTGACCACATCCCCGGGGCGGCACGCGCTGGAGCCGGGCATGTTCTCGGCCAGGCAGAGGTGAGCGGTGATCTCCACCGGCAGTCCCAGCTCGGCGATGGCGAAGACCGCGGAGGCAACCGCCGCAGCGCCCGCCATGTCGCACTTCATCGTGGCCATCCCAGCTTTGGGCTTGATGGTCAGCCCGCCGGAGTCGAAGGTGATGCCCTTGCCGACGAAGGCCACGTGCTTGGTGGCCTTGGCCGGCGAGTAGTGCAGTGTGACCAGACGCGGGCCACGGGCCGAGCCGCTGCCAACCGTCAGGTGGCCACCGAAGGCGCCCTTGGTCAGGCCGGCCTCATCGAGGATGGAGACCTTGACGCCGCTGCCGGCGGCGCGCGCCTTGACCAGGGCTGCGAACGTCTCCGGGAAGAGCTCGTTGGGTGCCTGGTTGACGAGGTCGCGCGCATAGGCAGTGGCCTGTCCCAGGGCGATGGCACGTTTGACCGCGGTGCGCAGGTCCTTGTCCTGCGCTGCGGGGGTCACGACCGTGATGGACTTGACCGGACCTGAGTTGGGGCCGGCAGCGGCAGTCGCGATCGCATATGCGCCGAGCAAGGCGCCTTCCGCCGTGGCAGCTGCCTCGGCCACGCTTTCGCCGGGTGCCACGACGGCGACCTTGGCCAGGCCACCGAGCTGACGAGTGGCCGACCCGACGGCACGACGGATGGCTTCAGCCTGGAGGCTGGCACCCTGCTCGACGACCTTGCCGGCGCCCGTCACGACGACCAGGGCGGCAGCCACACCGGGTACCGAGACGAGCTTGATGACCTCGTCGCTCTTGCCCCTGGCCTTGAGAGTTGAGAGTGCCGACTCGAGGTGAGCGACCGTCTCCTTGCCCAGTCCATGTCCTGGTGCCAGGGCAGCGCACTCTTCGGTCTGGACTGAGACGAGGACGAGCGCATCGCCCTTGACCTCGGCCCCGGTACGGTTGGACACAGTCAGTTTGGTCACAGAATCACGGTCCTTCGTCGCGGTTTCAGGCACGACGCGGACGCGGTGCCAGGGGTGCAGGGGGGTGCCTCGCCTGAGCGAGAGTTGTTCCTGATCCACCGCGAGAATACCGCCAGCACACGTGCCGTTATCGTGGACCTCATGACTGACTCCTCGCTCAAGACCTCACCCCTGCATGACCGGCACGTGGCCCTCGGCGCCAAGATGGCGGACTTCGGCGGCTGGGAGATGCCGATCGAGTACCCCGGCGGTGGGGTGGTGCGCGAGCACACGGCGGTTCGTGAGCGGGTCGGCATCTTCGATGTGAGTCACCTGGGCAAGGCGAGCATCAAGGGGCCAGGCGCCGCGGCGTTCATCAACTCCTGCCTGACCAACGACCTGGGCCGGATCGCCGAGGGCAAGGCGCAGTACACGCTGTGCTGCGACGAGACCGGTGGCGTGGTCGATGACCTCATCGTCTACCTGCGCGCTGAGGACGACATCTTCCTGATTCCCAATGCCTCCAACACCGCCGAGGTCGTCCGCCGGCTGCAGGCGGTTGCTCCCGAGGGCCTGGAGATCAAGAACCTGCACGACGGGTACGGCGTCATAGCCGTCCAGGGCGCCAACTGTGACGAGGTTCTGGAGGCCCTCGGCCTGCCGACCGGCCACGAGTACATGTCGTTCGTCGAGGCTGACTGGAACGGCAGGCCGGTCATCGTCTGCCGCACCGGCTACACCGGAGAGCGCGGTTATGAGCTGGTCCCGCTCTGGGACGACTCGCTGGCCCTGTGGGATGCGCTCATCGAGGCCGCTGCCCCCTTCGAGGGACTGCCCTGCGGCCTGGGGGCCAGGGACACGCTGCGCACCGAGATGGGCTACCCGTTGCACGGCCACGACCTGAGCCTGGACATCACGCCGGTGCAGGCGCGGGCTGGCTGGGCCGTCGGCTGGAAGAAGGACGCGTTCTGGGGCAAGGAAGCGCTCACCGCGGAGAAGGCAGCGGGCCCGAAGCGGGTCAACCGGGGCCTGCTTGTCAGCGGCCGTGGCATCCCGCGTTCACACTGCCAGGTCAAGGGTTCCGATGGCAACCCGCTGGGTGAGGTCACGTCCGGGACGTTCTCGCCCACCCTGAAGCAGGGAGTCGCCCTGGCGCTGCTTGCCCCGACCGTGAAGGAGGGCGACGAGGTCATCATCGACGTGCGTGGTCGCGACGTGACGGCCACTGTCGTCAAGCCCCCCTTCGTCCAGGTGCAGGTTCACTAGGAGTTCACGACCCCCAAAAGTCCGGTCTCGCTAAGATCTGTCCGTGGCTGATGATGTCGCGGGGGAGGAAACGGCAGCGGCTCCGTGGGTGTTGAGAACCCCGCCCGGTACGTCGGAGTACCCGATGTACCGGGACGAGGCGTTTGCTCCTTCGCGCCTGGCCTGCACAGTGGCCGGGACGACGTTCTACTACCGGTAGCGCTACCTGCAGGATCTTCACGCGATGCCTGGCGAGGATGGTGACTGAATGGGGCTCGGCTCCGTCGACGAGTCGACGACGGCCAAGAACGGCACCGTCGAGGCCTAGGTTTGTGGTCGATCCGGTAGTGCTGTCCCTAGTTTTGTGGTCGATCCGGTAGTGCGGTCCCTAGGTTTGTGGTCGTGATGGTGCCACGGTCCCTAGGTTTGTGGTGTTAGGACGTCTAGGCAGCCGGCGGTGGCTTGCCAGAGAGCGTCGCCCGCCGGTCGGAGCTTGCCGGGGCTGAACCTGCGCTGGTCATAGGCGGTGGTTGCCGCTTTCAGGGCTTGGATGCACCCCGAAAGCCCATGACGAGGTCACCCGCAGCGGGAAGATCGCCGCCGGCCGCCCCGCCATGTCGGCACACGACTTCGCGAGCTCCTGGAGATGGTGAACGGCGCGGGACCATTTCATCGGGTTGCCTTCATCCCCTCAACCTTGTCAGGTTGCGGCGGCCAGGACAGCCGACGTGGTCAGGGCAACCGCGAAGGACACCTCGATGACCGCTCCGAGAACGTCACCGGTGATGCCGCCGAATCGTTGGGTGGCCCGGTTGATCAGGGCCACACCGCCGAGGGCGGCGCTGCAGATCACGACGGGTCCGGACCACCAGGTCGGGCCGGACCACTGGGTCGCCAGCGCCGCGACGCCGAGCAGCAGAACGAAGCCGCCTGCGGTCAGCGGGCGCCGGACCGAGCCGGCGAACGTGGCACCCATTCCCTCGGGGCGGGCGGAGGGCACCCCGACGGAGCAACCCCAGGCCAGCAGCTGCCGGCTCGCGACCAGGCTGCAGCAGACCAGGACCAGGCCTGCGCCGGTGGTCAGCAGCGAGGCCAGGGCCGCGGCGTCCACCAGGAGCACGAGCGCCACGGCGGCCACGCCACTGGGGCCGCTGTTGCCGCGGCGCATCACGTCCAGCGACTTCGCGCGGTCGTAGCTCGCCGACAGCCCGTCAGCGGTGTCTGCCAGGCCGTCCAGGTGCATGCCCCGGGTGGCGAGGGTGAGCGCGACCATGGTCGCGGCGGCGGCCACCAGGGACGGCACCGGCACCTCGCGGACCACCCAGCCCCACAGGACCAGGAAACACACCAGGGGGAGCTGGGTGAAGGGAGCCAGCGCGATCGCCGTGCCGGCCACCTGACGGTCGATACGGGTGGGGGGCGGGACCTCGATGGCGGTCAGGGTGCCGAGCGACAGCCTGGTTCCGTCCAGCAGCAGGCGACCGCGATCGGAGCGCCGGACCCGGCCCCAGAACAGGTGGCTACGAGCGGACAACGTGGTTCGGTCCCACATCAGATGGCCACGACCGGACAGGCCGAGAGGTCCAGGACACGCCCCGCCACCACCAGGGCAACGTGGTCGCTTGCGGCACTGACCGCGGCGTTGACCCGGCCCAGCTCGTCGCGGAACATCCGGGCCGAGGGGGTGGCCGGCACGATCGAGGAGCCCACCTCGTTGCTGACCAGGATGACATCGGCCTGTGCTGAGCCCAGAGCCTCGATCAGCCTGGTGGTTTCCCGGTGCACATGGGTCCTCGCCCGTTCAAGGTCCTGCCAGGCGTCGATGTCGTCGATCAGCCGGGTCAGCCAGGTGGCCAGACAGTCGACCATGACCGGGTGGTCCGCAGCCCGGATGACGGCGGCGAGGTCCCCGGTCTCACGGGTGGTCCATTGTGCCGGCCTGCGCGCCCGGTGCCGCGCGATCCGCTCTGCCCATTCGGGATCGGAGTCGTCGGGCACCGGCCCGGGTGCGACGTACGTGACTCGGGGGTGGGAGCGCAGGAGGCTCTCGGCATACCGGCTCTTGCCGCTACGCGCACCACCCAGGATGAGGGTCACGCTCATCGGTTCTCCCTTGTTGTGTGGATGTCACGGATGTGTCTGTGTCGTGATCTGTTGACGCACAGGTGTCCGCAACCGGTGACGACCGGAGGGATCTGGTGTCAGGAACACGGTACCGAGCCGAGCCCCGCGCGTTCGTAGTGGGAAGGTGTGGTGTGACAAAGGGACTTCTGGTAGCGGGCACGACCTCCGACGCGGGCAAGAGCCTGGTGACCGCGGGGTTGTGCCGCTGGCTCGCCCGCCAGGGGGTTGGTGTCGCGCCGTTCAAGGCGCAGAACATGTCGAACAACTCCATGGTCTGTGCCGACGGCTCGGAGATCGGCCGGGCGCAGTGGGTCCAGGCCGTCGCCAGCCGGGTCGTCCCGGAGGCCGCGATGAACCCGGTGCTGCTGAAGCCGGGGTCGGACCTGCGCTCGCACGTCGTCCTGATGGGTCGCTCCTGGGGAGCGCTCGACGCGGGGGAGTGGGCGACCGGTCGAAAGGTGCTGGCAGAGACCGCTTATGAGGCTTTCCGGGAGCTTTCGTCACGGTTCGACGTCGTCATCGCCGAGGGCGCGGGCAGTCCCGCGGAGATCAACCTGCGCCAGGGTGACTTCGTCAACATGGGCCTGGCCAGGGCAGTTGACCTCCCGGTGGTGGTCGTCGGTGACATCGACCGCGGCGGCGTCCTGGCCGCGATGTTCGGCACCCTGGGACTGCTCGACGACGCCGACCAGTCCCATATCCGCGGCTGGATCGTCAACAAGTTCCGCGGCAACCTCTCGCTGCTAGAGCCAGGCCTGCGGATGCTCGAGGAACGCACCTCACGGCCCGTGCTGGGCACCATCCCCTTCTTGTATGACGTGTGGCTCGATGGCGAGGATGCGCTCGCGATCTCGGGTTGGTCCGGCGGGTCCTCGGCCGGCACCCCGGGCGACTCGGCGCTCGGCTCGACGCTCGCGGTGGCCGTGGTCCGGTTCCCCAGGGTCTCCAACGCCACCGACGTCGACGCGCTGGCCGCCGAGCCCGGCGTCGATGTCCGGGTGACTGCTGATCCCGATGTCGTCGCCCGGGCCGATCTGGTGGTGCTGCCCGGGACTCGTGCGACCCTGGCCGACCTCGAGTGGCTGCGCTCCCGAGGTCTGGGTGAGGCGGTGCTCTCCCGGGCCGCCGCGGGCCGTCCGGTGCTCGGCATCTGCGGGGGGTACCAGATGCTGGCGGAGTACATCGATGACCCCGACCGGGTCGAGTCCAGCTCTGCCCAGACGGTTGCCGGCCTGGGGCTGCTACCGACGAAGGTGCGGTTCGAGGTGGAGAAGCACCTGGGACGGCCCACGGGCCAGTGGCGCGGGAACACGGTGTCGGCATACCTGATTCATCATGGTGTTGCCACCCGCACCCTTGAGGGGGCCGGGGCCGAGCCGTTCCTGGACGGCTGGCGGTCCGGGTCGGTGTGGGGGACCACCTGGCACGGAGCCTTTGAGGACGACGGCTTCAGGCGGGCTTTCCTGACCGAGGTCGCGGCCCAGGCAGGGGTCCGGTGGCGGGCCGACCCGGGCGCGCCGGGGTTCGCAGCTCGGCGCGAGTCGATGTTGGATCGTCTGGCCGACGCCGTCGAGGAGCATCTCGACACCCGGGCACTGGCCTCGATCATCGGCGTCGATCTCTAGCCTGGCTGCCGACGATCAGCCGGCCGGCTGTCTGCGGGCCGGGAGGTCGAACGTACTCAGAGGTCGAACACCTCGAGGGTTACCGCGTGCTCGACGCCCATGGCGCGACCGCCACCGCCCAGCACCATCTCGAGCAGCTCGTTCGGCGGCGGGTAGTCCCCGCCCAGGCCCTCGAGGTAGAGGTGATGCGCCTCCAGAGAGGCCACCGCAGCCGGGAGGTGTCCGGTCACGTCGACTCCGTGGGTGGCCTCGGTTGAGGCCGCCATGCACACCCACTGCACCCCGCCCCACGGCTCGCAGCCCTCATCTGTCAGCTCTGGGTGGATCCACCGGTTGCCAGCGTCCTTGGACGCGTCCAGCGTAGCCAGCCCCACTGCGCGGTGATCTGCCTGGTTGGTGCCTCCGCCGGCGAACCGCTCGCGGTGGGTGAGGGTGAGAACGACTTCGGGGCGGTGGATCCTGATCACCCGGGCAATGTCCCTGCGCAGCGGCAGGCCGTACTCGACCGTGCCATCGTCGTAGTCGAGGAAATCCACCACTTCGACGCCCACCTCGGCCGCGCCGTCCCGTTCTTCCTGGGCGCGCAGCGAGGCCGCCTCGGTCGGTGGCACCGCGTCGATACCAGCCTCGCCGTGGGTGGCCAGCAGGTAGGTGACCGTCTTGCCCTGCTGCACCCAGCGGTCGACGGCAGCGGCCATGCCGTACTCGAGGTCATCGGGGTGTGCGGCCACGCAGAGGGCGCGTGACCATGACTCGTCAAAGGGTGGAAGGGCCTGCTCTGAGGATCGAAGGTCGCTCATCCCGGTCAAGGTACACAGTGCACCCAACACGGCGCACCCAACACGGCGCACCCAACACGGCGCACCCAACACGGCGCACCCAGGGCACCCAGCACGGTGGCCGGTAGTCGTGCTCGACGACAGCAGCCCCCGGGGAGGACTCAGCCCCGGATCGCCTCGTGATCGTGATGGCCATGGGCGTGCTCGTGGTCGGCGTCGTCCGGGTGGTGGTGGGGGGTCTGCGCCTGGCCGACCCGATCGCCGAACCCTGGCATCGCCGACCGGTAGACGCAGGTGTCGCAGTTCATCCGGATATCTCCCTGGACCGCCTCGAGGTAGCGCTCGATCACGAGGTCGGCGAGCTCGTCGCAGTCGCCGATCAATTCGGCCACCTTGATGGAGAGGAAGGAATGCTGGAGGGCGAACTCCTCGGTCTGGCTGAGGATCCGCTCCGGCAGGATGCCCGGGAACAGGAAGTATGGCGCGACGACGATCCGGCTCGCCCCGAGTCGAAGCAGCTTGTCCAGCCCGGCCGGGACTGCGGGATCGGCCAGACTGACGAACGACGCCTCAACGCCGGCATAGCCGCGGCCTTCCCACAGCAACCTGGCCACCTTGGTGATCTCGGCGTTCGCGTCGGGGTCGGTGGATCCGCGGCCGACCAAGAGCACATGGGTGTCGGCGCGCTCCGCATCGCCGAGAACCTTCTCGATCCTTTGCTCGAGGATGTCAAGCAGTCCGGGGTGGGGCCCCAGCGGACGCCCGTAGGAGTAGCTCATCCCCGGGTGCCGGGCCTGCTCGCGCAGCAGCGCTGCCGGGATGTCGCCCTTGCCATGACCGGCGGCGACGAGCACCAGCGGCAGCGCGATCATCTCGTGGTGGCCCTGACTGACAAGCGAGGCCACGGCCTCGGTGATCGGTGGCCGGGACAGCTCGATGAAGCCACCGGCGGCAGCGCGGTAGGGGGCGTCCGGCCGGGCCTGCAGCCGGCTCATGAACGCGTTGAACTCAGCGACCCCGGAGTCGCTTCGGGTCCCGTGGCCCACTACCAGCATCGGTAGACCGGTCATGAGGTCATCTCCATTCGTTGTCTGTGCAGAAAGCTTGTCAGGGGCAGGAACTTGTTCGGGGGGTCTGTGCGGGGGAGGTCTGTGCGGGTCACGGCGCCCACCGGTATCCGCGAGGGGTGACCATCCGTCCGGCGACGATCCGGGACTGGCTGGAACCGATGACGACCAGGCTGTACATGTCGACCACCGCGGGGTCGAAGTCGGCCAGGGTGGTCAGGGTCGCGCTCTGGTCCGACCTGGTGGCGTTGCGAACCACGCCGATCGGCGTGGTCGGTGGCCGGTGCTCGGCCAGCAGCTCCAGGGCGCGGCCCAGCTGCCAGTCCCGCTTGACGCTGCGCGGGTTGTAGCAGAGCACCACGAAGTCGCCGTGGGCCGCCGCACGGACTCGCTGCTCGATCACCGGCCACGGGGTGTGCAGGTCCGACAGGCTGAGGTAGCAGTGGTCGTGCCCCAGGGGAGCGCCGAGCACCGCCGCCGCGGCCAGCGCGGCAGTGACTCCGGGTATGCCGACGACGTCGATCGACTCGTCCGCGACCTCGAGCGCGGGGGAGGCCATGGCGTAGACCCCGGCGTCGCCCGATCCGATCAGAGCCACCGCAAAGCCGTCCCTGGCCCTGGCGACCGCGGTTTGGGCGCGTTCCTCCTCCTGCCCGAGGCCGGATGACAGGATCTCGGTCCCGGGACGGAGCAGGTCACGGATCTGGTCGAGATACTGGTCCAGCCCGACGACGACGCTGGCCCGGCGAAGCCCATTCCTGGCGGCGGCGGTGAGCAGGTCGCGTGACCCCGGGCCGAGGCCGACGATGGCCAGCCGTCCTCGCGGTCGGTGCCGCGCGATCGCGACGGTGGCCATCGCGCTTGCGGTCTTGGTCACGATGAGCTCAGCAGTCAGCTGGCCGCTCTCGCCAGCCTGGCCGGCAACCTCCGGGTAGCTCCGGGCGCCGGGCAAAGCCGCGGCTTCGGCGACGCTGGGCACACCCACCGCGGAGCGCACCACCTCGCTGGGGTTGGGCACGGTCACCTGGCCAAGTGCCGCGGCGGAGTGCGTCACCAGCGGAACTCGCAGCCGGCCGGCCAGGTCGATGAGGCCCTGCTCATCAGCCTTGACCTGCGCGGTGGCGATGGCCACCACCGAGTCAACGGACAGGCCCGCATCCTGCAGTGCTTCGGCTAGAAGTCGACCCGCCTCGTCAGCGGAGACACCTCGGCTGGCTCCCATGCCCACGACCAGGGAGGGCGGTCGCATCAGTACGACACCGTCCCCGGCGGGTGGCCCCGCGAGGTCGCTGATCACGATGGTGGGGTGGTCGACCGGGATCGATGCTTCGGGTAGGGCAGTGCCGGGGCCTCCTTCGCCGAGCAGCTCCACCACGTCCTCGCCCAACGCCGGTAGTGGCCAGCGGTGGTCACTGGCGAGGACGACCTTCTCGCCGTCAAGGATGGCCAGGCTCACGCCGCTGACGTCGCCGCTGACCGGCCAGCCGAGATCATCCAGCCCCGGTATTCCGGCAACATCGGTCGCCGTGGTGATCACCGCTTCGCTGCCGAGTATCGCGGCCAGGTCGGTGGCGAGCCGATTGGCCCCGGCTGCGTGTCCGCCGAGGATCGGCGTCACGAACCGCCCCGCCTCGTCGATCACGAGGATCGCCGGATCGGACGCCTTGTGGCCGGAGGCGATCAGCGGCGCCAGGATCCGCACCACCGCGCCGGCCGCCATCACCGCGACCACCACGTCGTACTGCGTGTAACCCACTCTGAGCGCCTCGGCTGCGGTGGGACGGTCGATCACGCTGGCCCGAAGGGGCAGGGCATCGGCCAGGCGTTGAGCCAGTCGTTTCCCCGCCCTCGTGACCGCCACGACGCCCAAAGACCTGCCGCCAGCCGTCCTGGCAGCCGCGTCGCCGGCTGCTCCGGCAGCTTCCCTGAGAGGATCGTCGCTGGCGCTTTGCTTGGTCATCCGCGCGCACCGATGTCGCCGCCGGACCGCGATCGGCGCTCGGCCTTGAGCTGTCGCCGGGCTTCGTGATCGGCCTTTCGGAAGCCATGAAAATGGCCGGGGTGGTAGAGATGGGAACGGGTTTCGTGAGAAGTGAGGCCAGGCCCGACCAGGAAGAGCGTGTGTTTCCACAGCTTGTGCTCCTTGGTGGTCTCGGTCAGGGTGCCGACGGTGCACCAGACGATCAGCTCGTCGGGCCAGCTCACCTGGTAGCCGACGACCACCGGAGTGTCCGGCGGATAGCCCCCGGCGAGCAGCTCCGCCTGCAGGACCCCTGAGCGAGCCGCCGACAGGAACACCGCCATGGTGGTGCCGTGGCTGGCAAAGGCCCGGATGGACTCCCGTTCCGGCATGGGGGTCTTGCCGCCCTCCAGCCGGGTCAGGATCACCGACTGGGTGATCTCGGGGACGGTCAGCTCGAGGTGTTCGGCAGCCGCGAGCGCGGTGAACGCCGAGACCCCCGGGATGATCTCCACGGCGAGTCCGAGCTGGTCGCACTGCGCGATCTGTTCGCCCACCGCGCCCCACAGCGCAGGGTCGCCGGAGTGGACGCGCGCGATGGTGAGATCCGCCCGCGCCGCACGTTCGTACAACGGCAGGACGCCTTCCATGGGCAGCTCCGAGGAGTCAATGATCTCGGCGCCCGCACGGGCGTGCTCGAGGATGCCCGGGTGGACCAGGCTCGCGGCCCAGATGACGATGTCGGCGCGGCCGATGGCGTTCGCGCCGCGAATGGTGATGAGGTCAGGAGCGCCCGGCCCGGCCCCGATGAATATCACTGAACCGGTCATTCGAGCTTTCCTCCGACAATGGTGCGAGTCGACGGTGCGATCACCGTTGACAGGTAGGGGATCTCGCCTTCGACGGCGTGTCCCCGGTGAAGTGCCTGGTCGTGGCGGCCCACATGGCTGCCGACGACTGTCGTGTCGAGACGCCCGTGATCGGCAAGCGTCTCCCGCAGGTCCGGCCAGTGCCGGCCGCCCTTGTATGCGACCACCGTTGCCCCGGTGAGCGCGGCGTGCCGGAGAACCTCGTCCACGGCACTGGCGCCACCCAGAGCGGGGAACAGCACCAGTGGCTCACTGCCCTCGCACAGCACCGTGCCGCTGGCCGCCGCCAGCGCCTGCATGGCGGTGATGCCCGGGACGGTTCGGATCTCGACCTCGGGTCGGGCCGCCCGAACCGTCTCGGCGAGGTAGCTGAAGGTGGAGTAGATGTTCGGGTCGCCGATGGTGGCGAAGGCGATGGTCGTGGCCCCGTCATCGAAGGTTTGCAGGATCAGGCTGGCCGCGGACTCCCACGCGCTGGTGCGGCGCTCGGACAGACCTGAGCGGTCATTGAGAGCGAACGGGGCCCGGATGATCCGGGCAGAGTCGTGGCTGTCGTGGCCGGGGTTGTTCTCGTCGTCGTTGTTCTTGTCGCCGGAGTTCCTGTCGTGGGTGTTCTTGTCGTCGTCGCTGTTTGCGCCCGCCGTCAGGTGAGCGCGCACCACGGCCTCGGCATACCCCACCTCGTCGCGGTCATCACGAACAGGGACCACGATGAGGTCCGCTTCGCGCAGCGTCCGGAGTGCTTGCAGGGTGAGGAGCTCCGGGTCACCTGGCCCGACTCCGACGCCGATCAGGAGGCTCATGAGGCCATCTGCCTCTCATGGACGACTCCGGAGAGGGGTTCTGTGCTGACGTCATCCAGGCGTAGGTACTCGGCGCCCAGGTCGCCGGCCAGCTTCTCGGCCAGCCGCAGCCTGACCGGTCCGCGCTCGCAGTCCAGCACCACCAGATCGTGCCCGCGCAGGCCGGCGCCAGCACGCGCGGCGCTGGCGCGGTCGGCCCGCCCGTCGGTGATCAGCAGGACCAGGGGCCGGCGCAGTGGATCGCGCAGCCGTTCGGTGTTGATCACCTGGACCGTCTTGGCCAACCCGGCGGCCAGGGGCGTGCGGCCGCCGGTCTGGATGGCATCGAGGCGGCGAGCGGCGTTCTCCACCGAGCTCGTGGGCGGCAGGACGAGCTCGGCGCCCTTGTCCCGGAAGGTGATCAGGCCCACCTTGTCCCGGCGCTGATAGGCGTCCATCAACAGCCCCAGGACCGCGCCCTTGACCTCACTCATCCGGGCGCGGGCCGCCATCGAACCGCTGGCGTCGACCACGAACAGCACCAGGTTCCCCTGCTTGCCGCGGCGCTCGGCCCGTCGCAGGTCGGTGGCCGCGAGCAGGATCCGGCCGCCCTGGCGGCCCCGGCCGGCCTGGAAGGGTGCCGCGGCCACGAGGGTGGCCTGCAGATGGATGGGTCCGGTGCGTGCACTCGTCGGCAGGGGCCCCACGGTCTGGCCACGACCGGTCCGGGCGGCTGAACGCCGTCCGGGCGTGCCGGAGGTCCTGCCGGCGCCGCGGATCAGCGGCGTCCGCCTGGCAGGCCCGGTCTGGGCGGTCTGTGGCTGGGCTGGCGGGCTGGCGGGACGTGGTGTCGAGGTGTCCGTGTCGGGACTCTGCGAAGGCCTTGAGGCTCCGGGACCCTGTTCCTGCGGCGCCGATCCTGAGCCCGCCTGAGGCCGCTCGCCATCGCCGGGACCGTGGTCGTCCGGTCCGTCGTCATGGGGTCCGTGGTCGCTATTGGGTCCGTCACCATCGGGTCTGTTGTCATCCGGGCCGCCATCGCCGCCATCGCCGCCATCGCCCCGGTCGGACTCGGGCTCGGGGTCCGGCTCATTCTGCCCGGCCCGATCCAGCGCCTCGTCCAGCGCTTCGGGGTCCAGGCCGGGCTCGTCGAACGGACTACGGCGCTTCCGGTGCGGAAGGGCCAGCAGCGCCGCGGCCCGGACGTCCCCGGCGGTGACCGTCTCGCGACCCTGCCAGGCGGCATGGGCGGCGGCGGCGCGCGCGGTGACGATGTCCGCGCGCATGCCGTCAACGTCGAAGGACGCGCAGACCTCGGCGATCTGGCGCAGTGCCGAGTCCGGCAGGCATACCTTGGGCAGCAGTGCGCGGGCGGTGATGATCCTGGCCGCCAGAGCGAGCTCCGCGGCGGCCCAGTCCTGGGCGAACCCGGCCGGGTCGGCGTCGGCCGCCAGCCGCCTTCTCACCACTTCCACCCGGGTCCCTGGGTCGCGGCTCGCGGTGACGTCGACGGTCAGCCCGAACCGGTCCAGGAGCTGCGGGCGCAGCTCGCCCTCCTCGGGGTTCATCGAACCGATCAGGACGAACCGTGCGGGGTGGCTGACCGAGACCGAGTCACGTTCGACGTGGTTGCGGCCCATCGCGGACGCATCGAGCAGCACGTCGACCAGGTGGTCGGCGAGCAGGTTGACCTCGTCGACGTACAGGATTCCGCGGTGCGCGCCGGCCAGCAGTCCTGGCTCGAAGGCGCGGACTCCCTCAGACAGGGCCTTCTCCAGATCAAGGGACCCCACGACCCGATCCTCGGAGGCGCCGACGGGCAGCTCCACCAGCCGGGTCGGGCGCGAGGACGCCGCCGGGTTCGGGTGCGGGCCGTCCGGGCAACCGGGCTCGGCCACCGCCGGGTCTGTCGGGTCGCAGCCGAACCGGCATCCGGTCACGACAGACACCTCGGGCAACAACGCGGCCAGGCCGCGAACCGCCGTCGACTTGGCGGTTCCCTTCTCGCCGCGGACCAGCACGCCGCCGATCGCGGGCGACACGGCGTTCAGGATCAGGGCCAGCTGCATCGACTCGGCGCCCACGACGGCGGTGAACGGGAATCCCGGTTTCGCCGGCGAATGGCCATCGGTCGCAGGGGTGCATAGCAGGGTCGAGGTCACGTTCGGTCCTCCAGATCGCTTTCGCCGGCCAGGTATACGTCCCGCAGCCGGTCCATCGTCTCCTGCTCGGGCTTAGCCCACATGCCGCGGTCTGCTGCTTCCAGGAGGCGCTCGGTGATGCCTCGCAGTGCCCAGGGGTTGGACGTGTCCATGAACTCGCGGACGTCCTGGTCGAAGACGTAGGACTTGGCCAGCTGCTCATACATCCAGTCCTGGACGACGCCGGCGGTAGCGTCATATCCGAACAGGTAGTCGACGGTGGCCGCCATCTCGAAGGCACCCTTGTAGCCGTGCCGCTGCATCGCGGTGATCCACTTCGGGTTCACCACCCGGGACCGGAACACCCGCTGGGTCTCCTCGGTCAGCGAACGGGTCCTGACCGCCGAGGGCACCGCGGAGTCGCCGATGTAGGCGGCCGGTGCCTGACCGGTCAGGTGACGCACCATCGCCACCATCCCGCCGTGATACTGGAAGTAGTCATCCGAGTCGACGATGTCGTGCTCGCGGGTGTCGGCGTTCTTCGCGGCCACCGCGATCCGGGTGAAGCTGCGCTCCATGTCCGCCCGTGCCGCGATGCCGGGAACCCCGCGCCCGTAGGCGTATCCGCCCCAGACCGCGTACACCTCGGCCAGGTCGGCGTTGCTCTGCCAGTTGCCGGCATCGATCAGGGGCAGCAGACCGGCGCCGTAGGCGCCCGGCTTGGACCCGAAGATCCGCAGGGTGGCGCGACGCCGGTCGCCGTGCAGGGCCAGGTCGGTCGCGACGTGGGCGCGGACGAAGTTCTGCTCGTCGGGCTCGTCCAGCGCGGCCACCGCCGCGACCGCGTCGTCCAGCAGGCTTATCACGTGGCTGAACGCATCCCGGAAGAAGCCGGAGATCCGGACCGTCACGTCGATCCGTGGTCGTCCCAGCTCCGCAGGCGGCAGGATCTCGAACCCGGTGACCCGGCGGGAGGCCTCGTCCCACACCGGCCGGCAACCGAGCAGCGCGAGCACCTCGGCGATGTCGTCGCCCTGGGTGCGCATGGCCGAGGTTCCCCAGACCGTCAGCCCGACCGAGGCCGGGTACTCGCCGGTGTCGGCCAGGTGGCGGGCGATCAGCGAGTCCGCGAGCGCTACGCCGACGTCGTAGGCATTGCGAGTGGGGATCGCCTTCGGGTCGACCGAGTAAAAGTTGCGCCCGGTCGGCAGCACTGAGACCAGGCCACGGGTCGGAGACCCGGAGGGGCCGGGAGGGACGAAGCGGCCGTCCAGGGCGCCGACCGTCCGGTCGATCTCGTCGGTGGTGGCGGCCAGCCGAGGGACCACCTCTTCGACAGCGAACTGTATGACGGCCTCGACCGCCGGAGCCGGGCCGCCGAGCACCTCCGCGACAACCGTGCCGACGTGTTCTCGCCGCCACCCAAGGGTTTCCATGCCGAGGACGATCCTGCGCGCCAGCCCTTCGATCAGGTCGATGACGTCCGAACCGGTGGCCGACGGCCCGTCGACGACCTCGCCCAGGCCCGGTCGGACCGGCGCAGGCCTGCCCGGCTCGGTGAGCAGCTCGGCTTCTGACAGGTCGAACTGCCCGGCCAGAGCCGAGCGCAGCCCCGGCACCGAGTAGGACCCGCCGAACAGCTGTGCCGAGCGCAGAATGGCCAGCACCAGGTTCACCCGGGCCTCGCCCACCGGCGCATCGCCGAGGATGTGCAGGCCGTCGCGGATCTGGACGTCTTTGATCTCACACAGATAGCCGTCCAGGTGCAGGACGAAGGCATCGAAGCCGTCTTCGTCGGGCATCTCGTCCGCGTCCAGGTCATGGTGCAGCTGGGCGGACAGCACCAGCTCCCAGATCTGGGCGCGCACCGTCGGGATCTTGGCCGGGTCGAGGGCGGCAAGGGTGGCGTACTCGTCCAACAGCTGCTCGAGCTTGGCCATGTCACCATAGGTGTCGGCTCGTGCCATCGGTGGAATCAGGTGGTCGACCACCACGGCGTGGGCCCGTCGTTTTGCCTGGGTGCCCTCGCCAGGGTCGTTCACGATGAACGGGTAGACCAGCGGAAGATCGCCCAGCACCGCGTCCGCGGCGCACTCCGCGCTGTTGCCAAGGCCCTTGCCGGGCAGCCACTCCAGGGTTCCGTGCTTGCCCAGATGCACCAGCGCGTCGGCACCGAACCCGCCATCCTCGGGCGCCGAGGCCAGCCACCGGTAGGCGGCCAGGTAGTGGTGGCTCGGCGGCAGCTCGGGGTCGTGGTAGATCGCGATCGGGTTCTCCCCGAAGCCGCGTGGCGGCTGGATCATCAGCGCGACGTTGCCAAGAGTCAGGCCAGCCAGCACGATGTCGGTCCCGTCGATGTAGAGCGTGCCCGGAGGCTCCCCCCAGTGCTCTCGGATCTGGGCCTGCAGCGCTCCGGGCAGGGCCTCGAAGTGCCGCAGATAGTCGGCCAGCGGGACTCGCGCGGGGGCGGCGGCGAGCTGCGCCTCGGTCAGCCACTCGACGTCATGGCCGCCGGCAGCAATAAGCTGGTGGATCAGAGCATCGGGGTCCTCCGGCACCGGACCGCCCACGTCCATCCCTGATGCGCACAGGGCGTTCAGCAGCCGGACGGCGGAGGCAGGGGTGTCCAGGCCGACGGCGTTGCCGACCCGCGCATGCTTGGTGGGGTAGGAGGACAGGGAGATGCCGATCCGCTTGCTGGCTGCCGGCACGTGTCGCAGCCGGGCCTGGCGCAGCGCCATACCGGCGAGCCGCCGGACACGTTCGGGGTCGGCCACGTAGCGGGACAGCCCGTCCGGGCCGAGCTCCTTGAACGAGAACGGCACGGTGATGATCCGGCCGTCGAACTCCGGGATGGCCACCTGCATCGCAGCATCCATCGGCGTCATCGAGCTGGCCACCGCCCAGTCGGCGCGAGAGGTGGTCAGGCAGATCCCCTGCATGATCGGGATGTCCAGATCCGCGAGGGCGCCGATGCTCCAGGCGCCCTCGTCACCCCCGGCCGATGCCTCCGCCGGCACCACGCCGCCGGCGGCCAGGACCGTGACGATCAGCGCGTCGCAGCCCTTCAGGAGTCGCAGCACCGGGTGCCCGCAATGGTTCAGCCCGCGCAGCGAGGCACAGAAGATGGGCACCGGCTGGGCACCGACAGCCTCGAGCCCGACACCCAGGTCGTCGACGAAGCCGGTATTGCCGGACAGCTCATGTGCCCGGTAGTAGATGACGCCGACCCGGGGCCGCCCATCCGGGGTGGGTAGCGGTGCTCCGCCGCGCACGCCGACCTCGGGCATCGGGGCGGGTGCCAGAAATCCCGCGCCGGTGCGCAGCACGGTGTCGGACAGGAAGCCTGCCAGCTGACCCAGGTTCAGGGGTCCGCCCTCGGCAAGGTAGCGCAGCGCCTCCTGCGCGATGCCCGCCGGCACCGTCGAGGTCGCCATCAGCTCCGCATCCGGGCTGGTCTCGCCGCCCAGCACCACGGTCGGCACTCCCGAGCGCAGAAGCCAGGCCACGCCCTCGGGCCACGTCGCACGTCCTCCGAGCAGCCGGACCACGGCCAGGTTCACGTCGGTCATCAACCCCGGCAGGTCTGACGTCGCCATCCCGGACGGATTCGCGCATCGGTAGCCGGCCCCGCTGGTCTGAGCGGCAAGCAGATCGGTGTCCGAGGTCGACAGGAGCAAGATCTTGGGCGTCTGATGGAGCGGAGTCGAGGCAACGGCGGAGGTCGAGTCATCGGTAACGGCTCCAGGCATGGGACCGCTTTCGACCTCTGGGCCCGGCACCTAGGTGAGTTGACGGGTCGGCAGGCGAGCAGGCAAAAAATTCATCGAGTCCTCCGTTGGGTATCCACGCCCTGGGGCTGATCCCGACGGCCGAAGTTTTCTGGCTCCCGGATCAACGCTCACCTCAGATCCCAGCCTTGCGGCTGTGGGACGTGCGACTCGCTCCTCGGTGACAGTGGCGGGACCGCGCCGGACTTGCACCGGACTTCCTTCACTGCCGTCGTGGCCTGAATTCAACCACATCGGCTGATCGGTCTTCCAGGCGGCCCGGGGACAGACCTGATGACTTCGACGTGTGCCTGGGTGGTGCCACTCGGGTTTGTGCTCGTTTGCCGTGCTGGGCAACAATGCGGGCAGGAGGGGAGGCGTGCCCGGTCGGCTACCGTAGCCGGCAGCGAGTGCCACCTGGCACGACGGCGAAAAAGCACATGACGAAGGAGGCGCAGTGCGGGTTCCGGCGCGCGCGGTAGGGCTTGTCCTTGGGTATGCCGCTGATCTCGCCTTCGCGGACCCCCGTCGCGGTCATCCGGTGGCTGGGTTCGGCAGTCTCGCATCCGCCCTGGAGGACGCCTGCTGGGCAGACGACCGCTCCCGCGGCGCGGCATACACGGGGGTGCTGGTCGGCGGTATGGCGAGTGCAGGCTGGTTCGCCCAGCGCGCCACCTCGGGACGGCCTGTGGCAGAGGCTGGGATCGTTGCATTGGCCACCTGGGCCGTCCTGGGCGGTCGGAGCCTGGCCCGCGAAGGGGTGGCTATGCGGCGCCTTCTCGAAGCGGATGACCTGCCGGCGGCGAGGGACCAGCTCGGTCATCTGTGTGCGCGGGATGCCAGCGGTCTGCCGGCTGGCGAGCTGGCTCGCGCAAGTGTCGAGTCGCTGGCCGAGAACACCTCCGATGCGGTCGTGGCACCGCTCCTATGGGGAGCTGTCGCCGGTGTCCCGGGCCTGGTCGGCTACCGGGCGGCCAACACCCTGGATGCGATGGTGGGATACCGCTGCGAGCGCTACCTGCGCTTCGGCTGGGCCTCGGCCCGTCTGGACGATCTGCTCAATCTCGCGCCCGCCAGGGTCGCCGCGGCCCTGATAGTGGCCTCGGCGCCGCTGGTTGGAGGACGCTGGGGCCAGGCCTGGAGGATCTGGCGCCGGGACGGGTCACGGCATCCGAGTCCCAACGCGGGTCCGGTCGAGGCAGCCAGCGCGGGTGCCCTGGGCGTGAGCATCGGCGGCTCCAACATCTACGACGGCACGTCGGAGGATCGGGGGACTCTGGGCGATGGCCGGCCGGCGGTGGTCGGAGACCTGGAACGGGCGGTGCGGCTGTCACAGGCTGTGGGCCTCGGCGGGATCCTGACCGCGGTGAGTGTGGCGGCCGGGGCGGCAGCGCTCCGGCAGAAGCGTACGGGGTCCGGCTCAGCGCCTACGATTTCGGGATGACCGCTCCCGAACCGTCGCCGATCTTCCCTGAGATCACCCTGACCGCTGGCGATCTGACCCTGCGCCCGCTGGCGGAGGCCGATGCGGAGGACGTCGCCGACGCCTGCCAGGACGCCGAGACGATGCGCTGGCTGCCTCTGCCGCGGCCCTACACCCGCGCAGATGCGCAGTGGTTCATCGGTACTTTCGGGCCCGGCCAGCGAGAGTCGGGAGCTGGCGTGGTGTTCGCCATCGACTGTGCCGGGCGAATGGCTGGCGTGATCGATCTCAAGGGGGTCAACTGGGCGGCGAGGGTCGCAGACGTGGGCTACTGGGTGGCGCCATGGGCACGGGGCCGGGGAGTTGCCTCCCGGGCCACCCGTGTCATCGCCGAATGGGCCATTCGCGACCACGGTTTCGAGCGGGTCCAGCTGTTCGCGGCCGAGGGGAACGTCGCGTCGCAGCGCGTCGCCCAGAAGGCAGGACTCGTCCGGGAGGGCGTGGCGCGCAACGCCGGCGGCCTTCCTGGCGGACGCGCGGACATGGTGCTCTTCTCCCTGGTTCCGGACGACCTGCTGGTGTCCCGAGCGGGAACCGTCGCCCAGCCCGCGGGGCTCCGTCCCGACCATCTTCCTGCCCTTGCCCCGGCGT